>CALCMD010000102.1 GCA_937965795.1 uncultured Lachnospiraceae bacterium
AAACCGGAAGAACCAAAGAGTCCGGAAAAAATTGAACAGGGAAAGACGTATGAGAAGGGGAATTATTATTATAAAGTCACCAGTCTTTCCAAACGAACCGTGGCAGTCGTGGGAATCAAGAACGCCAGCCTGACGAAAGTCACCGTTTACAATTCGGTGAAGCTTGGAGATCAGGATTATAACGTAACCTCTGTCGCAGCATCCGCCTTTAAAGGGAACAGGAAAATCACAGCGGCAAACATCGGGAAGTATGTGGAAACGGTTGGAAACAATGCGTTTGCGGGATGCCCGAAGCTCAAAAAGGTTACCGTCAGAGGGAATAAGCTGAAAAAGATCGGAAGCAGGGTATTCTATCAGTGCAAAGCATTAAAGAATATCACGATCAAAAGCAAGGTTCTGAAAAAGGCAGGAAAGAATGCCTTGAAAGGAATTCATAAGAAAGCGGTCATCAGGGTTCCAAAAGCAAAGTACAAAGCTTATATAAGCCTTCTGGCGAAAAAAGGTCAGAGTAAGACCGTGAAAATCAGAAAATAGGCAGATAAAAAACGGCATGGCAAAAAGCTATGCCGTTTTTTCGGCATTCTTTCTGGAAATTAGCAATCTTTTATGGTATAATAATCATCACAGGCAATCACAATGGGGGGAGTTGTTGAAAGCTAAGAATGGAGGATGAAAGTATGGAGAAGAGGAAGTTGCAAAGTCTTGCAAAAAGAAGCGCTGCGCTTTTGCTTTCGGTCGTGGTGGGGCTGTCGGGAATTACTTATGTTCCGGCGGCCGGGACGACGGTGAAGGCGGCGGGAAATGCCATCGAGATTGCAAGCGAGGAGGAGCTGGCAAAGATCGGAAAGGATTCTTCCCATCCGATGGATGGAGATTATGTTCTGACAAAGGATTTGGAACTGTCGGGAGACTGGACGCCTATCGGCGGCAGCAGCGGAGCAGAGTACTGTATGGTGACCGGAAACAGGGTGTTCAGCGGCACGTTTGACGGGCAGGGGCATTCCATTTCGAACCTGACCATCAGCCGGACGGGAAGTACTGCGGAATTTAACCAGAGCGGATTGTTTGCCATGATTGGAAGCGATGCTTCGGCAGACTGTGCAGAGGTAAAGAATCTTGTATTCAGCGATGTAAATATTACACAGACGCTTGGAAAGGGAGACAGCATCGGCGCACTGGCAGGCGATGTGAACGGTTATGTAAAGATTGACAATGTAGCGGTTCTGAGCGGAACGATTACCGCAGTTGGAGGAAATGGCGGAGATCTTCTGGGAATGGGCGGAATCCTGGGACAGACCAAGACAAACAGTCAGGGAGTGTCTTTGACAAACCTGTATAATGCAGCGACACTGAGTTCCAATGGAAATGTTGGAACGCCGTCCAGAATCGGCGGGATTCTGGGCAGGATTCACCGAAGCGTCACGATTGGCAGCATAGCGTCCAGCCTGAATGTCGGAACAGTGCCGGAGGCGGGCTATGCGATCAATGGCGTGGACAATACGACGGCTGTGGGAAATACTGTAAACATCATAAATTGTTATTATTTAGAAGGAAAAGGAACCGGGACCTCCGCAACAACTTCCATGACAGAAGCACAGCTTGGGAGTGAGGAAATGGTAAAAGCGCTGGGAGATGAATACTGGTCTGTTTCAAAAAACGGTCAGATTATGCCCAAAGTGGCGGAAGGCAAGCTTGTCATTCCGATTCCCTCACCCATTTTTGCAGAGGGAGACAAGGCGTCTTCTGTCAGTGAAAATTTTACGCTTCCGGTATCATATGAAGGCGGGAGCGGAGCTGCGTCTATCACATGGACGAGCGGCAATACAGATGTGATTTCCGTTGATGGAGCTGTGGCGACGGTTCATCCGGTTATGGCAGATACGCAGGTAACCCTGACGGCGGTGACGAGCGACGGAAGGACAAAAGAAGTCACCGTTACGGTGGTATCGAATCTTTCCCTGAAGCTGGATCAGGAGTATGCAAAGCCGGAAACGGCAATCAATGCTTTTGTAGACAGGGCTCCTGAGGGAGTGGAATTTACTTATACCTGGACGATTGACGGGAAGACCGTATCGGATCGTGCATCCTATACGCCGTCTACGAGCGATTTGAATAAATTCATTACCGTTACGGCAAATCTGGCGTCTGATGGATCGCAGGTCGCAGTTTATAAGCTTTATTTCAGCAAGCTGCCAGTCGTTTATATTGATACGAAGGACGGCTATGGAATTACGAGCAAGACAGAATACAAAGACGCGTCTATGCGCATTCAGGGAAACGAGACTTATAACAGCGTGAGTACGAATCTTTACGATGGGGCGACGGAAATCAGGGGCAGAGGAAACAGTACATGGAGTACTTCTTATAATAAGCTCCCATATAAGCTGAAATTAGATAAAAAAACAGACCTGTTTGGATTTGGCGAAAGTAAGCACTGGGCGCTGCTTGCCAATTATATGGATGAATCTCTGCTGAGAAATAAAATTTCCTATGACCTGTCCGGGACAATGGGAATGAATTATCTACAGTCTGCGCATGTGGAGCTGGTTTTAAATGGCGTTTATGCCGGAAATTATCAGCTTGTAGGGAATGTCCGGATTGACAACGGCCGTGTAGATATTTTCGATTGGGAGGACTGTGCCGGAGATGCGGCAAAGGCAATTCGGAAAGCACACTCCGATACACTGACTAAGGCAGATCAGGATTTGCTGGAAGATTATCTGGTAGAAAATATGAGCTGGATTACCAGTCAGAACGGCGTGACGTGGAGAGGTGTGACTTATCCAAGAGCTGATTATGAAAGCGTGGTTCCGAAAGACGCCGCGGGCAATGTGGATGTTTCAGGCGGTTTTCTGTTTGAGCTTGACGGCTATTATGATGAGGTTTCCAGATTTAAGACGGCCTATGACCAGCCATTTATGTTTAAAAGTCCGGAGTTCATTGCCCCAGTAACGTCAAACAATTATGCGAACTGTCAGGAACTGGCGGACTACGCAAAAAATTATATACAGGCAGTGGAAAACAGCGTTCATGCGGATGACTATTACACGTCCTGGCAGGGAGAGCGTGTACATTACACGGATCTGGTAGATATGGATTCTCTGGTTCGATACTTTGTCCTGAATGAGTTTTTCTGGAACACAGAGACGATGAAAAAGAGTACTTACATGTACAAAGATCTGGGCGGAAAGCTTTACATAGGGCCGGTCTGGGATATGGACTGGACTTCAAACAGCCTGGTGAGTCAGGAAGAAACGTGGAATTACAATGTATGGATGACGAAGGACAGAAGTAATGAGGCGCAGAAAGAGCAGTGGTATAAGTATCTGATTGGCGATCCCTATTTTGCGGCAAAGGTTTATGAGGTTTACCAGGAAAACAAAGATAACTTTGAGAACATTATAAAGACAGATGGGATTATTGATCAGCAGAAAGTATACCTCCAGGAGTCCGGCACTGCGAATTATCAGTCCAACTATTTGAGGAACAACATTCTCTATCAGCAGGATTCCGAATTTAGCCGTGGAGTGGAACGTCTCCGCACTTTCTTAAGAAACCGGAAGAACTGGATGGATCGGCAGTGTGCTTCCATAGAAACGCTGTTTAACTCTTTTGGTAAGAAATCTGTTTCGAAAAACATGACAGTTTCCGCGAATACAGAGGGAGAAAAGACGACTTCCTATACGGCGGGGGTGACAAACAGCAGCGTATCACAGGTTCAGTTTTATATTAACGGGATTCTGGCGGATACGGTAGCGGTATCGAACGGAACCGCAGAGACGACAAAGAGCGATTCCTATCTGGAGAGCGGGAAGATTAACGTGGTTCAGGTGCGGGGCGTGTCTGCGGACGGAAGCCTGCTTGCCAATGAGATGAATTATGCGACTTTCACAAAAGAGACGCAGGTGGAACAGCTTACCGGAACCGTCACGATTACCGGAGAGGTGAAAACGGGCAGCGTGCTGACGGCAGGCGTATCGGAAGACTGTAATAATACAGGGACACTGACTTATCAGTGGCTGGCTGACGGTGTGGCAATCGAGGGAGCTACTGAAAATGTATTGCAGCTTGACGCTTCGCTGGCAGGAAAGAAAATCATGGTACGGGTGGGCAGTTCGGCCGAAGCGGGAAATCTGATAAGCGCCGCAACAGAAGCGGTAGAACTGATCGAAGTAAAGAACGACCATATCCTTATCCATCAGGTATATGGCGGCGGCGCCAATGACGGCACTCCGGTATCACATAGTTTTATTGAACTCTATAATCCTACAGATGCAGAGATAGATCTGAGCGGTTATTCTCTGGGATACCTCTCAAACGGGAAAAATGGAACGGCTGCGGAAGAAGTGAAAGTTTCACTGACAGGAAAGATTCCGGCGCATACCTCTTATCTGGTGCGTTGTGAAGCGCAGGATGACTCTACACCGGATCTGATTCAGTGCAGAATTGATGTGTTTGATTTGGAATGGACGCAGACACTTGATAATAAGAGGTATCGGATGATCCTGTATCACGGAGATCAGGTTGAAGACGCGGTTTCCGTAAATGAAGGAAATGTGGAAGGTCTGGCATTGCCGGATGGAACGATCAGCAAACAGAAGTCGATCCGACGGATTGGGTTTGCGGACACGAATATCAACCGGGCAGATTTCGAGACGGTAGATTACCGTACGGCTGCTTCGGATAATTATCCGAGAAGTCTGGCGGACGGCGAGTGGGGAACAAAAAAGCCGGACCCTGAACCGGAACCACTGGAAGGAAAGGTTTCTATCCGTGGAAATGCAATCGTGGGCGCTGTCCTTTATGCAGACCAGGCCACAACTGAGACAGATGAAAACAATCTGAGCTATCAGTGGATGGCGGATGGAGCAGAGCTTACGGGTGAAACAAAGGCTTTCCTGAAATTGACAGATCAATATATTGGAAAGAAACTTTCCGTATGCGTTACAAGCAGCGTTTTGACAGGAAAAGTAGCGAGCGACAGTACAGAAGCGGTGAAGGCAGTCAAGGCCCAGACAGAACATCTGATCATCAATCAGGTATATGGCACTGGCGGGAAGAAGACCCCGGCATTTTCGCACAGCTTTATCGAGCTTTATAATCCGACGGCAGATACCGTCAGTCTGGAAGGATATAAAATCCAGTATCGCTCCGACGGAGAAGAAGCAGTATGCGGACTGTCCGGTGAAATTCCGGCAAATACTTCTTATCTGATCCGCTGTGGGGAAGAAAAAGCAGGAAGTATTTACGTCATTGACTCCGGGGATTTCGAGTGGAATCTGGAAATCAGCAATAAGCAGTATGCGGTAGTTTTGTTGAAGAATGAAGTTCAGGTTGATGGGGTATCCGTAAATGAGGCGGAAGTGGAAGGAACCGCTTTGACGGACCCTGTCGGAGATGAGATTATTTCCAAGAATAAATCCATCCGCAGAATTGCGTTTATTGATACAGATGTAAATGTCAATGATTTTGAGGTTTTGAATTACAGCAAGCTTCCGGAAGAGCTTGCAGGCGAGACGCTTCCAAAGAAACTGGCAGACGGCGCGTGGGGAATGACGACCGAGAAACCAGATAATCCAGACAAGCCGGATAACCCGAATAACCCGAATAACCCAAATAACCCAAATAACCCGGATAATCCAAAGATACCGGAAAAAATTGAACAGGGAAAGACTTATGAGAAGGGAAATTACTATTATAAAGTTACCAGTCTTTCCAAAAGGACCGTGGCAGTCGTAGGAATCAAGAAAACCAGTCTGACAAAAGTCACCGTCTATAATTGGGTGAAGCTTGGAGATCAGGACTATAAAGTAACGTCTGTTGCAGCATCCGCTTTTAAAGGCAATAAGAAAATAACGGCTGCGAACATCGGGAAGTATGTGGAAACGATTGGCAACAGTGCGTTTGCGGGATGCTCGAAGCTCAAAAAGGTTACAGTCAAAGGCAATAAGCTAAAGACGATTGGAAGTAAGGGATTCTATCAGTGCAAAGCATTGAAGAATATCACGATCAAAAGCAAGGTTCTGAAAAAGGCGGGAAAGAATACCTTTAAGGGGATTCATAAGAAAGCCGTGATCAGAGTTCCGAAAGCGAAGTATAAAGCATACACAAAGCTTCTGGCGAAAAAAGGACAGAGCAAGACTGTGAAAATCAGAAAATAGAGCCAGATGAAAACCGGCGCGGCAAAGGCTGTGCCGGTTTTTGGAATCATTTGGCAACCTTTTCCGGTTTGTTGTTGTTCGGGTATGCAAAATATGATATACTTCTAAGCATAATGTACAGAACGAGGAATCAATGATGGACTGTAAGAAAGCGCAGAGTCTGGTGACGGCTTACATCAAGAGGGAATTGGGAGAAAAAGAAACGGAAGAGTTTATTCATCACATCTCTCATTGCAGGGAATGTCACGAAGAACTGGAAATTTATTTTACCATCCATTTTGCGCTGCAAAAACTGGATGAAGAAGAAAATATTTCATATAATATAAAAAAGATGCTGGAGGATGATCTGGAAACGACAGAGCGGAAGGTGTGGGGAAGAAAGCTTTTCCGTATATGCAGTTATGGGATCATGCTGGTGGCGGAGCTTTTTCTTATCGTGGCTCTGATTACGCAGATACAGCTATGGACGACCGGAGATATTATGGAAACTTTTTCGTACCGGATGCTTTACGGAGAGGAGACGGTACAGGAGACAGTACATGTTCCGGAGACAGACAGGAAAACTGAGAAAGAGACGGATGGAGAGAAAAATGAGCAAAAAAATAGTACTGATTGACGGACACAGTATCTTAAACCGCGCGTTCTACGGAGTGCCGGATCTGACAAATTCGGAAGGACTGCATACGAATGCGGTCTATGGATTTTTAAACATCATGTTCAAGATTCTGGATGAAGAAAAGGCGGATTATCTGGCGGTAGCATTTGACTTAAAAGCGCCGACTTTCCGCCATAAGATGTATGCAGAATATAAGGGGACGAGAAAGCCCATGCCCGAAGAGCTTCACCAGCAGGTTCCGCTGATCAAGGAAATGTTGACGGCGATGGAGATTCCGCTGCTGATGCTTGAAGGATATGAAGCAGACGATCTGCTCGGAACGATCGCAAAGCGGATGGAAAAGGAAGGGATGGAAGTTTCCATCGTATCCGGCGACAGGGATCTTTTACAACTGGCGACGGAACACATAAAAATCAGGATTCCAAAGACAAAGCGTACCGGAACAGAAATTGAGGATTATAACACGGCGCAGGTGTTGGAGAAATATCAGGTCACGCCGCTTCAGATCATAGACCTGAAAGCTTTGATGGGAGACGCCTCGGACAATATTCCGGGGATTCCGGGGGTGGGAGAAAAGACGGCGGCAAAGCTGATCGCCGCTTATGGCTCGATTGAAAATGCTTATGCCCATGTGGAGGAGATCAAGCCGAATAAGGCGAAGGAATCTCTGAAAAATCATTATGATCTTGCACAGTTGTCAAAAGAACTGGCTACGATTCACATTGACAGTCCCGTTGCGTTTGATGTGGAGAGCGCCAGGATCGGAGAAATTTATACAGAAGCGGCGTTTGCGTTGTGCAAACGTCTGGAATTTAAAAATATTCTGTCCAGGTTCCAGTGTCAGGGGCCGGAGTACCAGGTGACGGAGCAGTTTCGCAAAGTTACGGATTTTGCCGAGGCAGAGCAGATTTTTGAGAGAGCGTCAAAAGCAGAGCGTGCGGGCTTTGAACTGGTTTTCAGTCAGAAGCAGATATGCGGCTGCGCCCTGTGCTTTGGGGAAAAGGATATTTATTATATTCCGGCAGAAGGATTTATCAGCGGGACGTATCTGACCGGAAAGGTGGAGAAGATGCTTTCCGGAGTGAAGAAAGCGTCTACTCTGAATTTAAAAGAACAGCTTTGGTATCTTTCTGTTGAGAGAACGGAAAAGATCAGCGATCTTGCAATCGGTGCATATCTTTTAAATCCGCTGAAAGATACTTACACGTATGAAGATGTGGCAAAGGAATACCTGGGGATGATGGTTCCTTCCCGGACGGAGCTTCTCGGAAAAAAGGGATTCGACGCGCCGGAAAAGGAGGAGGCCGTGACAGACTGTGCCTGCTATATGGGGTACGTGGCATGGGCGGCGCTGGAACCGATCAGAAAAAGGCTTCTGGATTCGGGAATGGATGGTCTCTTCCGGCAGATAGAGATGCCGCTGGTATATACGTTGTATGATATGGAACGGGAGGGAATCCGAGTGGAGGCGGATGCGCTGAAACAATACGGCGAACAGCTTACCGGACGTATCCATGAACTGGAAATGGAAATCTATGCACTGGCTGGGGAAACGTTCAATATCAATTCGCCAAAACAGCTTGGCGTGATTCTTTTTGAGAAGATGCAGCTTCCGTTTGGAAAAAAGACAAAGACGGGCTATTCCACGGCGGCGGATGTGCTGGAAAAACTGGCGGATGAATACCCGGTTGTATCCCTGATTCTGGAGTACCGCCAGCTTACCAAACTGAAATCCACCTATGCGGATGGCCTGGCGAATTATATCGGTACGGATGGCAGGATTCACAGCACGTTCAATCAGACGATTACCGCTACGGGACGAATCAGCAGTACGGAACCGAACCTTCAAAATATTCCGATTCGTATGGAGCTTGGCAGACTGATCCGGAAAGTATTCATCCCAAAAGAAGGATGTGTTTTTGTAGACGCTGATTACTCGCAGATCGAGCTTCGGGTACTTGCAGCAATTTCCGGAGACGAAACACTGATTCATGCCTACAGGGAAGCGCAGGACATTCACCGGATTACGGCGTCTCAGGTATTCCATATTCCTTTTGATGAGGTGACGGATTTACAGCGGCGAAATGCAAAAGCGGTAAACTTTGGAATTGTTTATGGAATCAGTTCTTTCGGGCTGAGCCAGGATTTGAGCATTTCCCGGAAAGAGGCGGCGCAGTATATTGAGAAATATTTTGAAACTTATCCGGGAATTAAAAAATTTCTGGATGATATGGTAGAAAACGCAAAGAAAGACGGATATGTCACAACACTGTTTGGACGCAGGCGTCCGGTGCCGGAGCTGAAATCCAGCAATTTTATGCAGCGTTCCTTTGGCGAGCGTGTAGCGATGAACGCCCCGATTCAGGGGACGGCGGCGGATATTATCAAGATCGCTATGATTCGTGTAGCGGACAGGCTGAAAGCAGAGAAATTAAAATCACGTTTGATTTTACAGATTCACGATGAACTTCTGATCGAGGCGGCAGAGTCCGAGGTGGAAGAAGTGAAAAAAATTCTGGCTACAGAGATGCAGGGAGCAGCCGATCTGGCGGTAAATCTGGAGATCGACATGCACACCGGAAAGAACTGGTACGAGGCGAAATAAAATGAAAGTTCTGGGGATCACAGGCGGCGTGGGAGCCGGGAAAAGCACGGTTCTCGCCCGGCTTTCCGAAAAATATCAGGCAAGAGTCATACAGGCAGATCAGGCGGCGCATCTTTTAGAAGAGCCAGGACAGAAATGCTATCAGGAGATCGTGGACGTCTTTGGAAAAGAAATCCTGTGTGCCGACGGAACGATTGACAGAAGGCATCTGGGAGAAATCGTATTTCAGGATGCGGAGAGTCTGAAACGGCTGAATGCCATTGTCCATCCCGGCGTAAAATCCTATATCGCAGAAGAGATTCGAAAGGAGCGGGGCGCGGGGAAGGTTCCGTTTGTTGTGGTAGAAGCGGCGCTGCTGATTGAGGAACATTATGAGGAAATCTGTGATGAAATCTGGTATATCCACACAGAAGAAGAAGTCCGCAGGAAGCGTCTTATGGCGTCCCGTGGTTATACACCGGAAAAAATCGGGGAAATCATGAAAAACCAGCTTTCGGAAAAGCAGTTTTTCGAACATTGTCAATTTGTGGTTGACAATAGCGGTGATTTTATAGAAAATACATATGAACAAATGGACAGAGGACTGATAGAACATGGATTTTTGTAGCATTGCGAGCGGCAGCAGCGGAAATTGCATTTACGCGGGAAGCGGCAGGACGGCGGTTCTGGTTGACGCAGGAATCAGCGGAAAGCGAATTGAGGAGGGGCTGAATTCCATCGAAAGAAAAACGGCTGAGGTGGATGGGATTTTGATTACGCATGAACATTCCGACCATGTCAAAGGGCTTGGAGTGGTGGCCAGAAAGTATCATATTCCTATTTATGCCACAGGAAAAACGATAGCGGCTTTAAAAGGAATGGGAACTCTTGGAAAAATAGAGGAGACCCTGTTCCATGAAGTCATTCCGGATGAAAAATTTTTCATTAAGGACCTGGAAATCCTTCCTTTTTCGGTTCCGCATGATGCGGCAGATCCGGTGGCATACCGGGTAAACCACGGAAACCGGTCGGTGGGAGTGATTACGGACCTGGGCGTTTATTCGGATTACATAATCGAGCATTTGCAGGGACTGGATGCAGTGCTGATGGAGGCAAACCATGACATCAACATGCTTCAGGTAGGGCCTTATCCTTATTATTTAAAGCAGAGGATTCTCGGACAGAAAGGACACCTTTCCAATGAAAATGCCGGACGTCTGCTGTGCCGGATTCTCCATGACGGGATGAAAGCAGTGCTTTTGGGACATCTGAGCAAGGAGAATAATTATGAAGCGCTGGCATTCGAGACTGTGTGCCAGGAAGTAACGCTGGGGGATAATCCCTGGCGGGCGAAGGATTTCTTTATCAGTGTGGCAAAAAGGGATGAAAGATCCGCGTTTGTAAGTTTATAGAAGAGGAGACACAGAAAATGAAAAGAACAATCATAACAGTAGTAGGGAAAGATACCGTTGGAATTATTGCAAGAGTCTGCACTTACCTGGCAGAGAACAATGTGAATATTCTTGACATTTCACAGACGATCGTGCAGGGTTTTTTTAATATGATGATGATTACGAACGCCAATGAAGCGGCAAAGGACTTCGGAGAACTGGCAAAAGAACTGAATCAGCTTGGCGAGGAGATCGGGGTAACCATCCGCTGCCAGCATGAGGACATCTTTAACAAAATGCACCGTATTTAATAAGACTGGAGGAAATGTCGTCATGATAAATATCTTTGAAGTAAATGAGACAAATAAAATGATTACCCAGGAAAATCTGGACGTGCGGACGATTACACTGGGTATCAGTCTGCTGGACTGTGTGGATTCTGACTTAGAAAAAGTAAATCAGAACATTTATCAGAAGATCACGACAGTGGCAAAGGATTTGGTTGCTGCCGGCAAATATATTGAGCAGGAGTATGGGATTCCGATTGTAAACAAAAGAATTTCCGTTACGCCGATTGCGCTGGTGGGAGGCAATGCCTGTAAATGTCCGGAAGATTTTGTGACGATTGCAAAGACGCTGGACCGGGCGGCTCACGAGGTGGGTGTGAATTTTATTGGCGGATATTCCGCACTGGTGTCCAAGGGCATGACAAAAAGCGACGAATATCTGATTCGTTCCATTCCGGCGGCTCTGGCGCAGACAGAGCGCGTATGCAGTTCTGTAAATGTCGGTTCTACGAAATGCGGCATCAATATGGACGCCGTGCGGCTGATGGGGCAGATCATTAAGGAAACGGCAGAACTTACAAAAGAAAATGATTCTCTCGGCTGCGCAAAGCTGGTGGTATTCTGCAACGCACCGGATGATAACCCGTTTATGGCGGGGGCGTTCCACGGCGTGACGGAAGCCGATGCGATTATTAACGTAGGCGTCAGCGGACCGGGAGTCGTCAAGACGGCGCTGGAACAGGTCAGGGGAGAGAGCTTTGAAGTTCTCTGCGAGACGATCAAGAAGACGGCGTTTAAAGTGACACGTGTCGGACAGTTAGTGGCGCAGGAGGCTTCGAAGATGCTGAACATTCCTTTTGGTATCATTGATCTGTCTCTGGCTCCTACTCCTGCGATCGGAGACAGTGTGGCGGATATTCTCTGCGAGATTGGCCTGGAACATGCGGGGGCGCCGGGAACCACAGCGGCTCTTGCACTTTTAAATGATCAGGTGAAAAAAGGCGGCGTAATGGCTTCCTCTTATGTGGGCGGTTTAAGCGGTGCGTTTATTCCGGTCAGTGAAGATCAGGGCATGATCGATGCGGTACAGGCGGGCGCTCTGACGCTGGAGAAGCTGGAAGCGATGACCTGTGTATGCTCCGTGGGACTGGATATGATCGCGATTCCGGGCGATACGAAAGATACGACGATTTCCGGTATCATTGCGGATGAGATGGCGATCGGAATGGTGAATCAGAAAACGACGGCGGTGCGTCTGATTCCGGTGATTGGAAAAGGCGTAGGCGAGATCGTAGAATTCGGCGGGCTTCTGGGCTATGCGCCGATCATGCCGGTCAACCGCTTTGGCTGTGATTCTTTTGTGAACCGTACAGGAAGAATCCCGGCGCCGATTCACAGCTTTAAAAATTAAAAAATTCTGTAACTATTCAGAACAGGTCGAAGCACTTGCTGCTGAGACCGTAAAAACATGATTCAAGAAATTCTTTCTTATTCAAAGATAACAAGTTTCTGCTGATATTCCGTATAGGAATGTTGGCGGAATCTGTTCGTCACCACGCTTTGATAAACATGCGATGCGAAAAGATCGTTTTGAAGAAAAGACATTTCCTCAGGCGAAAGGATTTTTTCTGCATCGGCGAGTTTGGTGATAAGCGGTATGCGGCTCTTCTCTTTTATTTCATGTAAAAGAGGAGAGCTTTCTTTTCGAAAGCCGAGCAATCTGGCGTATCCATTCCAGCCGTTCCTTTTCTGACAGGCCACATCTTCTGCGCGGATATTCAGCAGGATATGAAAAAGACAGCGGCGGATGCGGCTTTCCGTGTACTGCTTTGTCTTTATAAGAGAAGTAAACTGTTCAAAGTTTTCAAATGCCGGGAGCAGCCGGAAAATCCGCTTTGCAAGTTCTTCCGATACATCCTGAAACACGGTCAGTTCCGCAGAAGAAGAAAAGGACAAAAGCCGGTAATGGAGCGGCAAAGAAAAATCTCTGCTGCGAACAGGACATGATCTTTTGAACTCCCGCTGTAAAATCCTGTATGCACGGGAGGGCATTTCTGTTTTTATTGTTTCCGGAAGCGTAAAGGTTCCGGAAACGTGCGTCTCCAGAAGGTTTCGAAGGGCGGTAGCAGAGCTGAAACCTTCGTCCGTTGTTTTGGAGTGATAAGCGCCGCCCGTGCGCGGGATAGTGAAAGGTTCCAGTGCGCTGCCCTGTCTGCGAATGGATTTGAGATACTCGATTCCAAGAATGTTATTCGGCTCCTGTAAAGCGGAAAAATCATAGGTTTCTGTGGAGGACAGGCTGAAATATGCCTTTAAAGCCTCGCTGGATGAAAGGGGAAAGGTATTCCCGGCTTTTAAGTTTTCTTTCAGGTATGAGAGGTATTCCTTTGGTTCTTCTGTCAGGATTTCGGCGGTTTTCTGGAGAAAAGAGAGATCGCCGCATTCACTTCCGAAGCACAAAGTATCCACAACGCCCAGGGAGTCCAGCAAAGACACAGCGCCCGAAGCGAAATATTCCGCGCTTCCCAGGGCGTAAGGGATGGGAAGCTCCAGCACAAGGTCAGCGCCGCAGGAAAGAGCCATTTCCGTGCGGGCATATTTATCCAGAAGGGCAGGCGCCCCCCGCTGCACGAAATTTCCGCTCATGACGACGATACAGAAATCCGCCCCGGAAATTCGTTTCGCTTCCTGCATATGCCAGGCGTGTCCGTTGTGAAAAGGATTGTATTCGGCAATCAGACCGACAGTTCTCATAGAGATACCTCCTGAAGTTTTTAAATTAAGTATAGCTGGAAATAGGTGTTTTGTATACCAAAATATACATATTAAGCAGTTGAAATTCCGGTCGGTCGGAGATATAATAAAACTAATACAAAAATACGAAAGGAGTCAGAAATCATGGGATTTATTGACGTAATCAAAGCAAGGGCAAAAGCAAATAAGAAAACAATCGTACTTCCGGAGACAGAGGACCGCAGAACTTATGAAGCTGCGGCGCAGATTCTGAAAGAAGGTATTGCGGATATCGTTCTGGTAGGAAGCGAAGAAGAAATCAAAAAAGGCAGCGAGGGACTCGATATTTCAGGGGCGAAGCTTGTAGATCCTGCTACGAACGAGAAAACGGCTGCTTATATTGATAAACTGGTGGAGCTGAGACAGAAAAAAGGCATGACTCCGGAGAAGGCAAAAGAAATTCTTTTGAACCAGTACTTATATTATGGCGTTATGATGGTTAAAATGGGAGATGCAGACGGTATGGTATCCGGCGCATGCCATTCTACCGCAGATACATTAAGACCGTGTCTTCAGATTTTAAAGACAAAACCGGGAACAAAACTGGTATCCGCATTCTTCCTGATGGTCGTTCCGGACTGCGAATACGGTGCGGACGGTACGTTCATCTTTGCAGATTCCGGGCTGAATCAGAATCCGACGCCGGAGGAGCTCTCAGCGATTGCGAAATCTTCCGCAGAATCTTTCGAACTGCTGGTTGAAAAAGAGCCTGTTGTGGCAATGCTTTCACACTCTACGATGGGCAGCGCAAAACATGCAGACGTAGATAAAATGGTAGAGGCTACCAGAATTGCAAAAGAAGAGCATCCGGAACTGAAACTGGACGGCGAGTTCCAGTTAGACGCTGCTATCGTTCCGAGCGTAGGCGCTTCGAAAGCCCCGAACAGCCCGGTTGCAGGCAAGGCAAACGTTCTGGTATTCCCGGATCTGGATGCAGGAAATATCGGATACAAGCTGGTACAGAGACTGGCAAAGGCAGAAGCTTACGGACCTGTTACCCAGGGTATCGCAAAGCCTGTCAACGACCTGTCCCGCGGATGTTCTTCTGAGGATATCGTAGGCGTCGTAGCGATTACAGCCGTACAGTGCCAGGCTGAATAAGAAGTGATCTTAAATTTAGGAGGAAAATGAAATGAACGTGTTGGTTATTAACTGCGGAAGCTCTTCCCTGAAATATCAGTTAATCAATTCTGATACAGAGGAAGTTTTAGCAAAAGGTCTTTGTGAGAGAATCGGAATCGACGGAAGGCTGGTATATCAGAAAGCAGGCTGTGACAAGGAGATTACAGAAGCGCCGATGCCGACGCACAAAGAGGCGATTCAGATGGTTCTGGATGCCCTGGTAAATGAAAAGACAGGTGCGATCGCAAGTCTTGCAGAGGTAAATGCGGTAGGACACCGTATCGTGCATGGAGGTGAGAAATTCGCTTCCTCCGCAGTCATTACAGATGAGATGATGGCAGCAGTTGCAGAGTGCAACGATCTGGCGCCGCTTCATAATCCGGCAAACCTGATCGGTATCAATGCCTGCAAGGAACTGATGCCGAATGTACCGATGGTAGGTGTGTTCGACACCGCATTTCATCAGACGATGCCTGCGAAAGCATATCTGTACGGGCTTCCGTATGAGTACTACGAGAAATATAAAGTAAGAAGATACGGTTTCCACGGAACCTCCCACAGTTTTGTTTCCAAGCATACGGCGGAGTTTCTGGGAATGGATTTGAACAATTCCAAAATTATCGTGTGTCATCTGGGAAACGGCGCTTCCATCAGCGCTGTAAAAGACGGCAAGTGTGTAGATACGTCCATGGGTCTGACGCCGCTTGAGGGTCTGGTCATGGGAACACGTTCCGGCGACATCGATCCGGCAATCATGGAGTTTCTGGCAAAGAAAGAAAATCTGGATATTGCGGGCGTGATGAATGTACTGAACAAGAAATCCGGCGTATTCGGGCTTTCCAAAGAGCTTTCCAGTGATTTCCGCGATCTGGAAGAGGGCATGAACAACGGAAACGAGTATGCGGCAAATGCGCTGGAAGTGTTCTGTTATCGTGTGGCAAAATATGTTGGTTCTTATGTGGCGGCATTAAATGGCGTGGACGCAATCGCATTTACCGCAGGCATTGGTGAAAATGCGGGAATCGTGCGTGAGAAGGTTTGCGCATATCTTGGCTATCTGGGAATCAAGCTGGATGCGGAAGCAAACAGCAAGAGGGGTGAGGACATCCTGATCTCTACACCGGATTCCAAAGTAAAGGTAGCAGTCATTCCTACAAACGAAGAACTGGCAATCTGCCGCGAGACGGTAGCGCTGGTATAAAGGATGTCATTTTAAGTAACTATTCAGCCATGCAGCCAGATGCGGCATATGAGCGGCGCAAGCTTGCTTGCAGAGCACATGATGTGCATCTGGCTATATGGCGTTTAGCCATAAGCGAGAATCCAGCTGCGGTAGCAGCGAAAAAGCAGCGTAAGCTGCGGATTCGAGCCTGGATGGCTGAATAGTTACCATGTAACAAACTTGTCAAGATTTTTTTCTTGACAAAAGAATACAGGATGAGTATAATAGCAAAGGTGTGAATAGGAGAGACTTTATGCTGATTGACTTAGCCAGAATTGCGAATAGCGGGGAAAAGATAATACAGATAGAAGTACCCTATGAGCCGGAGGTATTTTCAACCGCTCTGGGAGAATTTCCTCTTATGAATAAAACACCGGTTTCTCTCACGATTCAGAATAAGGGAAATCAGGAATTGAAGATTGCGGGAAAGATGTCATTTGAGGCTGTTATTCCGTGCAGCCGCTGTCTTACAGATGTATTGACAGAGATTGTCCTGGATTTTGTAAAGGATGTGGACATGAAGGTTCATGCGTCAGAGAAGATAGAAGAGCTGGACGAACAGAGCTTTATGGATGGATACAGCCTGGACGTAGATGCGCTTGTTTATGGTGAGATGTTAGTGAACTGGCCAGTGAAGGTGCTATGCAGGGAAGAATGTAAAGGGATTTGCAGTACTTGCGGCGCTGATCTGAATCTGGGAACCTGCGGCTGTGACAGTACAGATTTTGATCCGAGGATGGCAAAGATCCGTGATATTTTTAATGGATTTTAACGATTCAAACAGCAGACTCGAAAATGCTTTGCATTTCCTATTGAGGCTGTTCTGAAAGGTTTAGCAAATTTAAGGAGGTGTAAACCATGTCAATCTGTCCGAAGAATAAATCTTCCAAAGGAAGAAGAGACAAGAGAAGAGCAAACTGGAAAATGGCTGCTCCGAACTTGGTAAAATGCAGTAAGTGCGGCGAACTGATGATGTCACACAGAGTCTGCAAAAACTGCGGAACATACAACAAAAAAGAAATCGTTACTGTTGACTAATGCAGGGCGCGAGACCTTTCGGGAATTCCGGAAGGTTTTCTTTTTTGGCATAACCGGATAGATTTCAATAAGATTCTGCTGGGAATTTTGGCGGGCAGGTGGTATAATGAAACATCATACGATGTATACGTCAAAGAAAGCGACGGAGACACAGTACACCGGTTATGATATTACCACAGAGGCAGGGGAGGGATTTCTATGAACTTAGTCATTACAATCAGCCGCCGTTTCGGAACAGGCGCAAGTATGATAGCACAGGAGCTGTCTGAGAAACTGGGTGTTCCGGTATATGATAAAGCCTGTATCAGAGAGAGGGTGCAGAACAGCTCTTATGAGGCGGAGAAAGAAACGATACAAAAACTGGCTCAGAGCCCGTGTATTATACTGGGGCGCTGTGCATCAGAGATTTTGAAAGACCAGCAGAATGTATTCAATATCTATGTTTGTGCTGATAAAGAGGATCGGATTAAACGGATTATGATGCTTGAGTCAGTATCTTATGAAGAGGCCAGAGAAAAAGTAGAGCGGACGGACAGAGAAAGAGCCGATTACTACTATGAGCATACAGGAAAGTCATGGGGGGACGTCAACAATTATCATATGATTCTCGATACGTCCCGCCTGGGAGTGGAAAACTGCGCGGATATTCTGATGCGCTACTTTGAAAGAAAAGAATACATATAGAAGAAAAGCCAGGCTGAAAGAGGTCTGGTTTTTTCTTACTTATAAGGTCTCCAATTCTGGTTTGGCGGGGAGGTTGTGTTCCTTCCGTACGTTTGCGGAATCGATAGTTCTTTTACTTACCCCGGACGCCGGGGAGTCTGCACCATATCCCACACGGACTGGGGCAACGCTCCGATGAACTTCCGGCTCACTCCGACTAAAGAACACTCAGGAGAGCCTTCGTGTCCAAGTCTCCGTAGGCCGGTGATTTCATCTCCACTAAAAGCGCCCCTGAAATGTCCGCTTAGGAATATGGGGCAGGCTTTCCGGCTGGGTAGTGGATAGCGAAGGAGGAAGTGTGGCGGCACAAAGGGTTCCGGGCGCAGCGGAATCAGTGGTGGATGGCATTTTTGTGCGTCTGCTCCGCCAATACGCAGCAGGCCGGGGAGAAACGTATCACGAAGCAAACAATTTGGGGGCGGTTAGGGAAGTTCGGGAAATCCACTCCTTAGAAAGTGCGAGGTGAAGAGCGCTCTCGCGATGAACCCGCACATTCTTAGGAGTTAGTTTCCGAATTCCCTGCCCCCGTTTGCGTGAGATACGTTTTCATCCGGCCTGCGTACGGGATGGACGCGATCTCCCCCGCCAAACCGTGATTGAAAAACGTCCTTGCAATGAAGGTATCAAGGCACGGCAAAAAATCTATTGATTTTTATAATGATGTCTAGTATATTATCTATAGTAAACAGGAGGAAGAATTATGCAGGATTTAGTGAAGGTGGTTGTGGACGCCATGGGCGGAGACAATGCGCCGGAAGAAATCGTGAAAGGCGCAGTAGAAGCCGTGAGACAAAGGGATGATATTTACATTTACCTCACTGGCAGAAAAACAGAAATAGAAAAAGAACTGCAAAAATACACCTTTCCGAAAGAACGTATGGAAATCGTACATGCGGAAGAAGTCATCGAGACGGCGGAGCCGCCTGTTATGGCAATCAGAAAGAAAAAAGATTCATCGATCGTAGTCGGACTGAATATGGTAAAGCGTGGAGAGGCGGACGCCTTTGTTTCCTCCGGAAGCAGCGGGGCTATTCTGGCAGGAGGGCAGTTGATTGTCGGCCGCATCAAAGGGATTGAAAGACCCCCCCTGGCTCCGCTGATTCCTACGAAAGACGGGGTGGCCCTTCTGATTGACTGCGGCGCAAACGTAGATGCCAGACCATCGCACCTGGTACAGTTTGCAAAGATGGGTTCTATTTACATGGAAAATGTAGTGGGGATCAAAAACCCACGTGTTGGAATTGTAAATATTGGCGCTGAGGAGGAAAAAGGGAATGCCCTTGTGAAAGAGACGTTCCCACTGCTCAAAGAGTGCGATGAAATCAATTTTATCGGAAGCGTGGAAGCAAGAGACATACCGTCGGGCGTCTGTGATGTCATTGTGTGCGAGGCATTTGTCGGAAATGTGATTCTGAAGCTGTATGAAGGTGTGGGCGCTACACTGATCAGTAAGGTGAAAGAAGGCATGATGGGAAGCCTTAGAACAAAAATCGGTGCGCTGCTTGTAAAGCCAGCATTGAAAAAGACATTAAAAAGTTTTGACGCCAGCGCGTATGGCGGGGCTCCGCTACTGGGACTGAACGGACTGGTAGTGAAATCCCACGGCAGTTCCAAAGCACTGGAAATCCAAAACTCCATTATCCAGTGCGTGCAGTTCAAACAGCAGAAGATTAACGAAAAAATAAAAGAACATATTGCGTTAATCAATAAGAAGTAAGAGAGGAATGAGAATATGGAATTTGAAAAATTACAGAACATTATCGCGGAAGTATTAAATGTGGATACGGAGGAGATTACGATGGATACGACCTTCGTGGATGACCTCGGAGCGGACTCTCTTGATGTGTTCCAGATCATCATGGGAATTGAAGAAGAATTTGATATTGAGATTCCGAATGAAGAGGCAGAGAAAATCGTTACGGTAGGCGATGCGGTAGAACAGATCAAAGCCGTATCTTAGTTTGTCCGGTCCGGAATCAAGTGAGATGATAGGGAGAATCACGGCAAAGCAGAGGGTGTTGCGTTGCAGCACCCTCTCCGTGTATTTAAAACTGAGGAGGAAAATATGACAGTTTATCAGGAATTAAAAGAACTGGAAAAAAAGACAGGATATTCTTTTAAAAATTTTTCATTGTTCCGGCAGGCGCTGACACACAGCTCTTATGCGAATGAGCATAAGCAGGAGCATCAGCATGACAATGAACGGCTGGAATTTTTGGGAGATGCAGTATTAGAAGTCATCAGCAGCGAGTTTTTGTTTTTTCAATATCCGGGGATGCCGGAAGGCGATTTGACAAAGCTGCGTGCGAGCATCGTATGTGAGCCGACCCTGGCATTGTGTGCCAGAGAATTAAAGCTGGGCGATTATCTGCTGCTTGGAAAAGGGGAAGAGAGAACCGGAGGACGACGGAGGGATTCCATTGTTTCGGACGCAATGGAGGCTCTGATCGGCGCGATTTATCTGGATGGTGGTTTTGCTAATGCAAAAGAGTTTGTCCATAAATTTGTCCTGACAGATATTGAACATAAAAAACTCTTTTATGATAGCAAGACTATTTTGCAGGAGATCGTACAGAGAGATTACAAGGGACAGGAGATCGTTTATCATCTTGCAGGGGAAAGGGGGCCGGATCATGACAAGGAGTTCCAGATAGACATACGAATCGGGAACCGGACTCTGGGTCAGGGAGTCGGCAGGACAAAGAAGTTAGCGGAACAGGAGGCGGCTTATCAGGCAATTATGAAACTGAAAGGGAAGGCGGAAGATGTATTTAAAGAAGATTGAGGTGCAGGGGTTTAAGTCCTTTGCAAATAAGATCGTTTTTCAGTTTCATAACGGGATTACCGGGATTGTGGGACCGAATGGAAGCGGCAAAAGCAACGTGGCGGACGCCGTGCGCTGGGTGCTTGGAGAACAGAGCGCCAAGCAGCTTCGTGGTTCCAGTATGCAGGACGTTATTTTTTCCGGGACAGAGAACAGAAAGCCGTTGGGATATGCTTCTGTGGCAATCACATTGGATAATTCGGATCATAAGCTGGCGATTGCCTATGAAGAGGTGACCGTCGCCCGCCGCGTATACCGTTCCGGGGAGAGTGAATATCTGATCAATGGAACCGCCTGCCGGTTAAAAGACATTAATGAACTGTTTTACGATACGGGAATTGGAAAAGAGGGCTATTCCATCATCGGACAGGGACAGATTGATAAAATCTTAAGCGGTAAGCCGGAGGAAAGAAGAGAACTGTTCGACGAGGCGGCGGGGATTGTAAAGTTTAAACGAAGAAAGCACACGGCGCAGAAAAAGCTGGAGGATGAAAGACAGAATCTGGTGCGTGTCAATGACATTTTGAGTGAGCTGACAAAGCAGTTGGGGCCGATGGAGCGTCAGGCAGAGACCGCGAAGATCTATTTGAAGAAAAAAGAAGAGCTCAAGGCATATGACGTCAATATGTTCCTGATGGAAATGGAACGCATTCGTGGAGAATTGAAGGAAACAGATCAGAAGCTGGCTATTTCCGAGCAGGATATGGAAGAGACCCGGACGGCATATGAAAATGCGAAACTTGAGTATGAAAAGCTGGAGACAGAACTGGAGGCGCTAGACGCCCGGATTGAGGAAGAGAAGGATAAAGCGGCCAGGAATCAGATTTTAAGACAGCAGTTGGAAGGCCAGATCAACGTACTGAAAGAGCAGATCAACACGGCGAAGCTAAATGATGAGCATTTGCAGAACCGTATGCAGGCAATTGACCGGGATACGGAAGCGAAGGAGAAGCAGAAAGCAGAAGCAGAGACCGAGCTTGGGGAACTGAAAACAGAGCTGCGGGCTGCCGAGGAAGCGGCAGAGGATTTCAAGCTGGAGACGGATGCACTTCTGGCAAGCCTTTCACATCTTGAATCAGAGATTGAAAAAGGGAAAAATGCAATTATTACCCTTTTGAATCAGCGTGCGTCCACGAAAGGAAACATGCAGCGATATGATACGATGCTGGAGCAGTTGAAGATCCGGAAAGCAGAGGTAAGCCAGAGGGTTATCCGGCTAAAAAGCCAGGAATCGGAACAGTCGGACGTGCTGGAGGAACAGCAGCAGCGATATGAAGAGGTCACGGCAAAGATTGAGGCATTGCTGACAGAAAGTCAGGGCTATGAAGAGAAAGCATACGCAGTCCAGCAGGAGCTGATCGCAGGGAACAAAAAGATGGAGACGGGGCAGACCGCTTACCACAGAGAAGCTTCCAGGCTGGAATCCATGAAAAATATAACAGAGCGCTATGACGGATATGGGAACAGCATTCGAAGAGTGATGGAGCAGAAAACCAGAGAAAAGGGGCTGCTTGGCGTAGTAGCGGATTTGATCAAGGTTGAGAAAGCTTATGAAACGGCGATCGAAACAGCGCTGGGAGGAAGCATCCAGAATATTGTTACAGAAGATGAAAACACAGCAAAGAGGATGATTGAATTTCTGAAGCGGAACAAATATGGGCGGGCTACGTTCCTGCCGCTTACGAGCATCGGAAACAAAACTTCTTTCCATCAGGAAAAAGCGCTGCGGGAGGAAGGCGTGATTGGCCTTGCCAGCAGCCTGGTGCGGGCGGAGCCGAAATATGAGGGACTGGTCAAATATCTTTTGGGAAGAGTCGTAGTGGCGGATACGATCGATCACGCAATCGCGCTGAATAAGAAATATCAGTACAGCCTGCGGATTGTGACACTGGAAGGAGAATCCTTAAACCCAGGCGGTTCTATGACCGGAGGAGCGTTTAAGAATAACAGTAATCTTCTTGGACGGCGAAGGGAAATCGAGGAGTTGGAAGAAAGCACGGCGCTTTTGAAAAAAGATCTGGAGGCTCTCAAACATGAGATTGATGAAAACCGGAGAATTCGGAATGGATACAGAGAACAGATTGTAAAATTAAACGAAGAATTGCAGCAGCAGTATCTGCTTCAGAATACGGCAAAGCTGGAGATTTCCCAGATGGAGTCGAAAAAGAATGAAACGCAGAAAGATTTTGTGCAGTTAAAAGCAGAGATGACGGACATTGAAGAGCAGGCGGTTCAGATCAGAAATGAGAAGAAAAAAATCGAGCGGGAGCTTGAGCAGTCTGTACAGTCTGAAAAGCAGTTGGAGGAAGAAATCCGCAAGTGCCAGAAACAGCAGGAACTGGAGCGCAAGGAGCAGGAAAGCCAGAGCGTCCAGTCTGAGAGCCTGCATCTGAAGCTTCAGGAAGTGCGCCAAAAGGCTGAATTTGTCCGGCAGAATATTGGGCGTATTACAGATGAGCTGCTTGTTTTACAGGAGGAGAAAAAAGGCGTGACAGAAGGGCTTCGCACAGGGGCCCAGGATATTGAGAGAAAGCTTGAGGATATTGAAAAAATTTACCAGACGATGAAAGCGGCGGAGACGGAGGAAAATTCCTGGGAAGAAAGGCGAAAGGAGCTTTCAGCCCGGAGAGAGCAGATGAACGCTTCACAGAAATCTTTCTTTTCCAGAAGAGAGGAACTTTCTGAAAGAATCAGCCTTCTGGATAAAGAAAATTTCCGCCTGAACGCCAGAAAAGAAAAACTGGAAGAGGCGAAAGATACGCAGATTAATTATATGTGGGAAGAATATGCTTTGGGTCTGGGAAGTGCGGCAGAGCTTCGGAATGAGGAGTATCAGGACCCGGTGCAGATGAAAAAAGCGATTCAGACGCTGAAAAATGAAATCAGGGGACTGGGGAATGTCAATGTCAATGCCATTGAGGACTATAAGGAATTGTCCGGGCGTCACCAGTTCCTGAGCGAACAGCATGAGGATTTGGTGAAATCGGAAAATGCCCTGCTGGAGATCATAAACGAACTGGACGCCGGAATGCGGACACAGTTTAAAGAGCAGTTCGCATTGATTCAAATGGAGTTTGACAAAGCGTTTAAGCAGCTCTTTGGCGGAGGAAAAGGAAGCCTGGAGCTGGTGGAAGATGAAGATATTCTGGAAGCGGGTATCCGCATCATTTCCCAACCGCCGGGAAAAAAGCTCCAGAATATGATGCAGATGTCCGGAGGAGAGAAAGCATTGACGGCGATTGCGCTGCTTTTTGCGATTCAGAATCTGAAGCCATCGCCGTTCTGCCTGCTGGATGAGATCGAGGCCGCATTGGATGAGTCGAATGTCAGCAGGTATGCGGGATATTTGAAAAAGTTGACAAAACACACGCAGTTTATTATTATTACCCATAGGCGGGGCACTATGGCGGCAGCAGACCGACTCTATGGAATCACAATGCAGGAAAAGGGAGTATCCACTCTTGTATCTGTGAATCTTCTGGAGGAGGATCTTGACTGATACCACAGGCGAAAAAAGAAGGGCTGTCAGGAGGCAAGGTATGGAAGGGAAAAAAGGTTTTTTTAAACGTCTGGTAGAAGGACTTAGCAAGACGAGAGATAATATCGTGTCAGGAGTCGATCGGATTTTCAGCGGATTTTCCAGTATTGATGAGGACTTCTATGAGGAGATCGAAGAAATTCTGGTCATGGGAGATTTGGGAATCAATGCGACGACGGCAATCATTGAAGATCTGAAACGAAAGGTAAAAGAACAGAGAATCAAAGAGCCTGTCGAGTGTAAGCAGCTTCTGATTGACAGTATCAAGGAACAGATGAATGTGGGAGAGACGGCATATGAGTTTGAAAACAGAAAATCTGTGGTTTTGGTAATTGGCGTCAATGGAGTTGGAAAAACAACAAGCGTTGGAAAGCTTGCCGGGAAATTAAAGGATCAGGGAAAGAAGGTCGTGCTGGCGGCAGCGGATACTTTTCGGGCAGCAGCAGGAGAACAGCTTACAGAGTGGGCGAACCGTGCCGGAGTAGACATCATTTCCGGGCAGGAGGGGTCGGACCCGGCGGCCGTCGTATATGATGCAATCCAGGCGGCAAAGGCACGCCAGGCGGACGTTCTTCTGTGTGATACGGCGGGAAGACTTTACAACAAAAAAAATCTGATGGCAGAGCTTGGAAAGATCAACAGGGTCATTGAACGGGAATATCCGGAGGCGTTTCGCGAAACACTGGTCGTTCTTGACGGCACGACCGGGCAGAACGCAATGGCACAGGCAAAGGAATTCAGCGAGGTAGCGGAGATTACAGGAATTATCCTGACAAAGCTGGATGGTACTGCAAAGGGAGGAATTGCAGTCGCCATTCATTCGGAGCTTGGTGTTCCGGTAAAGTATATTGGCGTGGGAGAGAGTATTGATGATCTGCAAAAATTTGATGCGGATGAGTTCGTAAACGCTCTGTTTCATATAGAAGAATAGAATGATATTGGCATCATAGAATTTCTGTTTCAGGAGAAAAAGTACAGATGGGAGGATAAAAATGCTGACATTAGAAAAATTTGAGGAAGCGTCTGAAATCGTCAAGCAGGTGACGCAGGAAACAAAACTGATCTATAGTAAATATTTCAGTGAGAACACAGGAAATAAGGTATATCTGAAACCGGAAAATATGCAGCTTACAGGAGCTTATAAGGTGCGCGGCGCCTATTATAAGATCAGCACGCTCTCTGAGGAAGAAAGAGAGAAGGGACTGATTACCGCATCTGCGGGAAATCATGCGCAGGGCGTGGCTTATGCGGCAAAGGTTTACGGCGTCAAGGCGGTAATCGTAATGCCGACAACGACGCCGCTGATTAAAGTAGAGAGAACAAAGAGCTATGGAGCCGAGGTTGTGCTTTATGGAAATGTTTATGACGAGGCGTGCGCCTACGCATATGAGCTGGCGGAAAAAAACGGGTATACTTTTATTCATCCTTTTGATGACCTGGCAGTCGCTACCGGACAGGGAACCATTGCTATGGAGATCGTGAAAGAGCTTCCTCTGGTGGATTATATTCTGGCTCCGGTAGGCGGCGGCGGACTGGCGACCGGAGTTTCTACACTTGCGAAGCTGTTAAACCCGAATATCAAAGTAATCGGCGTGGAGCCGGCAGGCGCGAACTGTCTCCAGGCGTCCATAAAAGAAGGAAAGGTCACGACCCTTGCGCATGTGAACACCATAGCCGACGGTACTGCCGTAAAGACGCCGGGTACGAATATCTTTCCGTATCTTCAGAAAAATCTGGATGACGTGATTACGGTTGAGGATGACGAGCTGATTGTAGCGTTTCTGGATATGGTGGAAAACCATAAGATGATTGTAGAGAATTCAGGGCTTTTGACCGTTGCGGCGCTAAAGCATATGGATGTGAAGGGAAAGAAAATCGTGTCGATCTTAAGCGGCGGAAATATGGATGTGATTACCATGTCCTCTGTGGTGCAGCTTGGATTGATTCAGAGGGATCGTATCTTTACCGTATCGGTTCTTCTTCCGGACCGTCCGGGGGAACTGGTGCGTGTGGCCTCCATCGTGGCGAATGAGCAGGGAAATATTATCAAGCTGGATCATAATCAGTTCGTAAGTACGAACCGTAATGCGGCCGTGGAACTGAAAATCACACTGGAAGCGTTTGGAACGGATCATAAGAAAAGAATTGTTGATGCTCTGACAAAAAATGGATATACACCGAAACTGATCCGGGCAAACCTGTAACATTTTTTGTAACTATTCAGCCATGCAGCCAGATGCGGCATATGAGCGGCGCAAGCTTGCTTGCAGAGCACATGATGTGCATCTGGCTATATGGCGTTTAGCCATAAGCGAGAATCCATCTGCGGCAGCAGCGAAAAAGCAGCGTAAGCTGCGCATTCGAGCCTGGATGGCTGAATAGTTACATTTTTCGGACTTGTCAGGAAAAAATACTTGACAAGAATTACTCTTTCGTATATGATAGCAAAGGTGAGTCGTGATGGAAAAATTTGTAGAGCAGTCGCTGCTGTTTGATTTCTATGGAGAACTTCTGACAGAACATCAGAAAAGTGTGTATGAAGATGTTGTCTTTGCAGACCTTTCGTATACGGAGGTTGCAGAGGAGAAGAACATCAGCCGTCAGAGCGTACATGAGCTGATTAAGCGATGTAATAAGCTTCTGGCAGAATATGAAGAGAAGCTTCACCTGGTGGAGCGTTTTCTGGTGATTAAGAGAAAAGTAGAAGAGATTCGTGAATCAACCAATGACCCTGACAAGGTCAGGGAAATTTCAGACGAGATATTAGAGGAGTTGTAGGCGATGGCATTTGAGAGCTTATCCGATAAACTGCAAAATGTATTTAAGAGCCTGCGCAGCAAAGGGCGTCTGACAGAAGCGGATGTGAAGTCGGCGCTGAAAGAAGTAAAGCTGGCTCTCCTTGAAGCAGACGTCAGTTTTAAAGTGGTGAAGCAGTTCATTAAGTCTGTACAGGAACGCGCGATCGGGCAGGACGTCATGAACGGACTGAATCCCGGGCAGATGGTCATTAAGATCGTAAATGAGGAGCTGGTCTCCCTGATGGGCTCTGAGACGACAGAGATTGCGCTCCGTCCGGGAAACGAGATTACCGTTATCATGATGGCGGGGCTTCAGGGTGCGGGTAAGACCACAACGACTGCAAAGATTGCCGGGAAGTTGAAGGCGAAAGGCAGAAAACCGCTTTTGGCGGCCTGTGATGTGTATCGCCCGGCAGCGATTAAACAGCTTCAGATCAACGGCGAGAAGCAGGGCGTAGAGGTATTTTCTATGGGAGATAAGCAGAATCCTGTGGATATAGCCAAAGGCGCTGTGGAATATGCAAAGAATCATGGATTCAATGTCGTGATTCTTGATACCGCCGGACGTCTTCATGTGGATGAGGATATGATGCAGGAACTGGAGAACATCAAGGCGGCTGTGCATGTACACCAGACGCTCCTGGTGGTAGACGCCATGACAGGACAGGATGCTGTGAATGTGTCGGATACTTTCAATCAGAAGATTGGAATTGACGGCGTGGTTCTGACCAAGCTGGACGGCGATACCAGAGGCGGCGCGGCGCTTTCCATCAAAGCGACCTGCGGAAAGCCGATTCTTTTTGTCGGCATGGGAGAAAAGCTTTCTGATCTGGAACAGTTTTATCCCGAACGAATGGCATCCAGGATTCTGGGTATGGGCGATGTGATGAGCCTGATTGAGAAGGCACAGGCGAACATTGATGAAGAAAAAGCCAGAGACATGGAACAGAAGCTGAAAAAGGCGCAGTTTGGTTTTGACGATTATCTGGAAAGTATGAGCCAGGTCAAAAAAATGGGCGGCATTTCCAGCATTCTAAGTATGATGCCGGGGATGGGAAGTAAGATGCCGGATATCGAGGCGGCTGTGGATGAGAAAAAGATGGCGCGCATTGAAGCGATCATCCTTTCTATGACGCCAAAGGAACGTTCCAATCCGGAGGTTTTAAATCCATCCAGAAAGAAAAGAATTGCCAGAGGCGCCGGGGTGGATATCAGCGAAGTGAACAGGCTGGTGAAACAGTTTGAGCAGACGCGTAAAATGATGAAACAGCTTCCGGGCATGATGGGAGGCAAAGGTGGGAAAAGAGGTAAGTTCAGACTTCCTTTTTGACATATAATGCAACATGAACAAGAAACCAAGGAGGTGAAAGCAATGGCAGTAAAAATCAGATTAAGAAGAATGGGACAGAAAAAGGCTCCTTTCTATAGAATCGTTGTAGCTGATTCCAGATCCCCAAGAGATGGAAAATGTATCGAAGAGATCGGTACTTACAATCCGAACACAGATCCAAGCGAATTCAAGGTAAATGAGGAGCTGGCAAAGAAATGGCTCGCGAACGGAGCACAGCCTACAGAAGTAGTAAGCAAGCTTTTCAAATTAGCCGGAATTGAGAAATAGGACGAAAGGTGAGCGGAATGAAAGAATTAGTTGAAGTAATTGCAAAAGCTCTCGTTGAAAGTCCGGATGAAGTTGTGGTGACAGAAAAGGATACCGGAAAGGCGATTATCCTTGAATTGAAGGTTGCTCCCTCTGACATGGGGAAAGTAATCGGCAAGCAGGGCAGAATTGCAAAAGCGATTCGTTCTGTCGTAAAGGCCGCGGCGTCAAAGGAAGATAAGAAGATTATTGTGGATATTTTGCAGTAATCAGCATTTTTGAAAAAATCTCGTGCAAAACGGGATTTTTTTTGTTATAATAGTACATGGAGGTGTATTGAAAAATGGGAAAGAGGAAAAAAATAACAATGATAACCCTTGCTGTTTTGTGCATCTTTCTTGTGATGCCAGGAACAGCAAACGCAGCAAAACTGAAAAAAGTAAACGTGGACAAATATCTGTCTCTGGGAAAGAATTATACGCTTCTGGCTTATAATCCAGGCAATAAGTGGGTAAAGGTAAGAAAGCAGAAGTCTGTTCATGCCAGATACTATACGCCGATGCTGAATTATGGCGGAACCGTTACCGTAGACAGAAGTAAATTGAAAAAGGGCGTAAAAACTGCCTGGATTCCGGTGTTTATCTATAATGGGAGACGTCGTACCACAGGATATGTGCAGGCAACGCAGGTAAAACTGTCTTATGTCTATAATAAGAAATTTTCCAGTAATCCGATCATTCACCGGGCGATTAAGATTGGATTTCAATATCTGGGAACTCCATTTCAGATGCCCGGAGCTTCCCTTCAGAACGGAATTGACTGCGCACAGTTTACAAACATGATTTACCGGATGGCCGGCAGAAATCTGGTTTCCTGGGCGCACACAGATTACCTTCAGGGGGTATGCCAGGAAATCTTTTACCAGAGAGCGCAGAGAACGTTATCGAAAAGCCAGACGGCGATGCTGAAACCCGGAGACCTGTTGTTTTATCTGAAAAATGATACAAGCGGGCCAATCGATCATGTGGGCGTTTACATTGGGAATGGTTTCATGATTAATTCTTCCGGACATTACGGAACGACCTATCCAAATGGCGGCATCTGTATTAAGAGGGTACAGTATGGAAATCGTAAAATTGTCCGGGCGATGCGCATCAACGGGTTTTAGACAGGAGAAAAGAAAAAATGGATGATTATTTACAGGTAGGCGTGATTGCCAACACACATGGCATCCGCGGGGAGGTAAAAGTATTTCCTACGACAGATGATCCTGCAAGATTTAAGAAACTGAAACAGGTGTTTCTGGATACTGGAAACGGGTATCTGGAAATGAAAATTGAAGGGGTGAAGTTTTTTAAGCAGTTCGTGATTCTGAAATTTAAGGGATTTGACAATATCAATGAGATTGAGAAATATAAAAAGCGGCCTTTGCTGGTGGACAGAGAACATGCGGTCAGACTGAAAAAGGACGAATATTTTATTGCGGATCTGATAGGACTTACCGTATATACGGAGGACGGAAAGCTTCTGGGAACACTTACGGATGTGCTTCAGACAGGAGCGAATGATGTATATATAGTGGAAATGGAGGATAAAAAAGAGGTTCTGATTCCGGCTATCGGGGAATGTATTTTAGAGGTAGACCTGGAGGGACGAAAGATGCAGGTACACCTGCTCAAGGGGCTTCTTTAGACAGTAGAGAGACTATGAATTTTCATGTATTAACACTATTCCCGGAGATGATTATGCAGGGGCTTGGAACCAGTATTATCGGAAGGGCGATTGAAAAAGAGACGATTACCCTGTCGGCAGTCAACATCAGGGATTATGCAAATAATAAACACAGTAAGGTAGACGATTATCCCTATGGAGGCGGCGCAGGTATGGTGATGCAGGCTGAGCCGGTATATGCGGCTTATGCGGCGGTAGAGGAAAAAACGGGCGGTTCTCCCCGAGTGATTTATCTGACGCCTCAGGGAAAAGTTTTCAATCAGAAAATGGCGGAAGAGCTGGCACAGGAGAAAGACCTGGTATTCCTTTGCGGACATTACGAAGGAATTGATGAGCGTGTGCTGGAGGAAATCGTCACAGATTATGTTTCGATCGGAGACTATGTGCTGACGGGCGGCGAGCTGCCGGCAATGGTTATGATTGACGCAATTTCACGGATGGTTCCGGGGGTTCTGAGCAATCAGGAGTCCGCACAGTTTGAATCTTTTCAGGATAATCTGCTGGAGTATCCACAATACAGCCGGCCGGAGGTATGGCATGAAAAGAGTGTGCCGCCTGTGCTTTTATCAGGGCACCATGCCAAGATTGAAAAATGGCGCAGAGAGCAGTCCGTTCTTCGGACGGCGGAACGAAGGCCGGACCTTTTAAAAGAGGCAGTTTTGAGTGAACAGGAGAGGAAATTGATAAGGAAGTGAAGCGATGAAAAAGAGATTTTGGGGAATTTTGGCGGTATTTGCGTTGCTGCTGGGGCTCTGTTTTTCTATGAATGTTCTGGCGGAGTATCCGGCGGTATCCGGGTCTGCCCCGCTGAAAGCGTATGGATGGCAGTCCAGAGATTATACTGTTTTTAGCGATCAGTCCCTGACAGAGAAAATAGAAACGGTCTCTTATCAGGAGTGCGATATTATCGCCATAGAAGGAAATGCCGCGCAGATTCAGTATCGGGAGGAACAGGAAGTAAAAGAGGGATGGATTTCCCTGAAAAAGCTGGTGTACAATCCGGAATATAAACATCAGGTATCCTTTGCAGGGGCGGCTTTTCCGATTTATAAGCGGCCTACGGTAAAAGCGGGATATGTGACGGTTCCACAGTTCTCAGGCGGTGTGACAGTCAGCCAGCGTGGAAGCTGGATGGAAGTGATATTCAAAGTCGGAAATCAATACTATATGGGATGGATGCCCAAAAGCAGTTGGCAGGGAATGGTAAGGCTGTCAATGGAAACTACGACGCAGGTGTTAAAAAACGGAACCTATACGATTTCACCGAGAAACAGTACTTCCCGCGCTCTGACGTTTGATAAGGGTACAGGAAAATTTTCTGTGACGGCGAACAAAAACCGCCAGAGCCAGAAATTTACCCTGCGTTATGTGAGCGGCGGTTATTATCTGATTACGCCGCTGAATGCGTCAGGAAACCTGGCGGATGAAAACGGCCTGACTTTGAAAGAGGATAACAGCCAGATGTGGAAGCTGTCACGGACAGGAGGATGTTTTTACATACGCTCGAAAAACAGTATGCGCAGCCTGCGTTACGCATCAGGCAAAGTCTCCGCTAAGACGTTTCAGAAAGCAAAAACACAGCAATGGAAGTTTGTAAAAGTGCCGGAAACACCGACGAAAGAAAACAGTGTGGTATTTTCACAATACGATCCGAAATGGGGAGGCTCTACCTATTACGATGGCCCTACCAGACGGACGATCTCTACTTCCGGTTGCGGCGTCGTGTCATTGACAAACGCAGTTTATGCGTTAAACGGAGAGTTTATAAATCCTGCGCTGATAGCCAGATTTTCAGTCAATCGGGGACACTATTTTTATAATCAGGGAACGGCGGATACGCTTTATAAAGATTTTGCCGGAAAATATGGAAAGAAATACCATTTCCGGCATAGCGGGAAAACCTTTTCTCTGAGTACGGTCAGAAGGTATCTGAAAAATGGAAGTGTGGCGATTGCTCTGGTTCCGGGGCATTATATTGCAATTGTCGGCTACCGTGGTTCAGACGGCAGATTCCTGATTCTGGATTCCGCAGTTACCGGCAAGCGCCCTACGAATATTGACGGCGACTGGGTATCGGCGTCGGATCTGCGCAGAGGGACATTATGGTGCGAATACTTCCATATCTTGTCGAAACGATAAAAAATACTTGCATTTGCTGGAAATACATGATAGAATAAATAACGTTGTGAGAAAAGGATGGTCCTCTGTTACAGAAGCTGTATTAAGAACATCTGAGAATATAAGGAGGCACACAATGAACGATATTATTAAAAACATCGAAGCTGCCCAGATGAAGGCAGAGGTACCTGAGTTTCACGTAGGCGATACGGTAAAAGTATATGCGAAAATCAAAGAGGGAAACCGTGAGCGTGTTCAGGTTTTTGAAGGAACGGTATTAAAGAAACAGGGCGGAAGCGTAAGAGCTACTTTCACGGTAAGAAAGAACTCAAACGGCATCGGCGTAGAAAAGACCTGGCCAATCCATTCTCCGAATGTTGAGAGAGTAGAAGTTGTCAGAAGAGGTAAAGTAAGACGTGCAAAACTGAACTACCTGAGAGGACGCGTTGGTAAGAGCGCCAAGGTTAAAGAGTTAGTAAAATAATAAAAACAGACCAGGGACAAGTACTTTCGCAGTAATTGTCCCTGTTTTCGACTGAAAGGGTTTAGAAGGGGCTGGGGAGCAGATTTTCTAATACTGAAAGGAGTGTGAGACAATATGAGCAGAAGGCGAATGAGGCGGGAACGCAGAGAAAGAGGAAAAAAGAGTGTGGCGAAAGCAGTTCTTGGCTGGATGTTTCAGATTATCGTTGTAGTTCTGATTGCTTATGTTGTGGTATTCTTTTTTGGACAGACCAGAACGAATATTGGACAGTCTATGGATGTCACCCTGTCAGGTGGAGACACGGTGCTCTTAAATGAGCTTTCTTACAAACTCAAAGATCCTGCGAGAGGGGACGTGATTTCATTCAGACCCAATGGCAGCGACAGTACGCATTCTTATATCAAACGTATCATCGGTCTGCCGGGTGAAACGATACAGATTAAAAACGGAATGATTTATATTAATGATGAACTGTATCTGGAAAAGGCGGATTATCCGGCGATGACAAGCGCCGGGCTGGCAGAGGAGCCGGTCACGCTGGGAAACGCGGAGTATTTTGTGCTGGGCGATAACCGGAATAATAGTGAGGACAGCCGTTTTGCAGATATCGGAAATGTGAATTTATCGGATATTGAGGGAAAAGTCTGGTTTGTGATTTCTCCGATGTCACATTTTGGTTTTGTAAAGTAGAAAAGGAGGGAAACATGAATTATCAATGGTATCCTGGACATATGACAAAGGCGAAGCGTATGATGCAGGAGGATATCAAATTGATTGATCTGGTGATCGAGCTGGTCGATGCCAGAGTTCCCATGTCGAGCAGAAATCCCGATATTGATGAGCTTGGAAAAAATAAGGCGCGGTTGATTCTGTTAAATAAGGCAGATCTGGCTTCGGAAAAATGCAATGAGGAGTGGATGGCCTATTTTAAAGAGAAGGGATATTTTGCCGTAAAAGTCAATTCCAGGAATGGAACAGGAATCAAAGCGGTAAATGGCGTGATCCAGGAGGCATGCCGGGAAAAGATAGAAAGGGACAGGCGCCGCGGGATTAAAAACCGTCCCATCCGGGCGATGGTCGTGGGAATACCGAACGTGGGCAAATCCACATTTATCAATACTTTCGCAGGAAAAGCCTGTGCAAAGACCGGAAATAAGCCCGGAGTCACAAAGGGAAAACAGTGGATTCGTCTGAACCGGACGACGGAGCTTCTGGATACACCGGGAATTTTGTGGCCGAAGTTTGAGGATCAGAAGGTAGGAGAACGTCTGGCCATGATCGGTTCGATCAAAGATGAAATACTGAATACCGATGAACTGGCGATGAAGCTGATTGAATTTTTAAAGGCGAATTATCCGGGGTATCTGAACAAAAGGTATGATTGTGAGGAAGCGGGAGATACCATAACCATATTGGGGGAAATTGCAGCGAACAGATCCTGTCGTTTAAAGGGGAACGAGCTGGATTATGCAAAATCTGCCATGATTCTGGTGGATGATTTCAGAAGCGGCAGACTTGGAAAAATAACACTTGAATTTCCGAATACGAATGGTAAAATATAGATACTTTGTAACTATTCAGAACAGGTCGAAGCACTTGCTGCTGAGACCGTGAAAACATGATTCAAGAGTGCAAAAATCCCATCGTCGAAGACGATTTTCATGGATTTTTGCATCGGAACTGTGAAGGGACTGAACAGTTACGATACTTTATGGAGTATAAATAATTAAGAAGAAAGGATGGAGCTATGAGCACAGGGGAGAACACAGAGAAAACAGAAGAAAAGGCAGGAGAAAAAGTAGGAGAAAAAGCAGAAGAAAAAGCGAAAAATCCGGGGAGAGAAATTGCCAGTATGCTGATGTATATGGCATTCATTTTAGTACTTACCTTTTTTGTGGTACGTTATGTGGGACAGAGAACGCAGGTGGACGGTCAGTCTATGGAATCGACGCTTTATGATGGAGATAATCTGATCGTGGATAAGATTACGTACCGTTTCCGTGATCCGCAGCGGTTTGATATTATTGTTTTTCCGTTTCAGTATAAAGAGAACACCTACTATATAAAGAGAATTATCGGACTTCCGGGAGAGACAGTTCAGATTTTAGACGGAGATATTTACATTAATGGGGAAATTCTGGAAGAGAACTATGGGAAAGAGACGATGGTGAGCAGCGGCAGGGCTGTGAATGAGATAGAACTGGGCGAGGACGAATACTTTGTCCTCGGAGACAATCGAAACCACAGTGAAGACAGCCGCTTTGAGGACGTGGGGAACATTAAGCGTTCAGATATTATTGGAAGAGCTTTCATCCGCATCTGGCCGTTTAACCGTTTTGGCTTGCTAAAGCATCAGTAGAAGGAGATACATGGAGAAAAAGATTTCAGAGATTAAAAAGGAATTTGAAACAGCCGGGACCGAAAAGCTTTCGGAATTGTTCGTATGTTATGCGGATGATTCCAGAGCCGGAGTTTCCGGCTTAATTAAACAGTACAAAAGAAAATTGGAAAAGCTGGAGCAGGAGAGGGCGCGCCTGGAAACCATGCGGGCATATGAACGCCAGTATGAGCATCTTGGCTATGTATGCGGAATCGATGAAGCGGGCAGAGGACCGTTAGCGGGGCCGGTGGTGGCAGGGGCGGTGATTTTGCCGCCGGATTGTGAAATCCTGTGGCTAAACGATTCGAAGCAGCTCAGTGAAAAGAAGAGAGAGGCGCTCTACGATGAAATTCTGCAAAAAGCAATTGCGGCGGAAGTGGGAATCATCGGGCCGGGTAGAATTGATGAAATCAATATTTTGCAGGCGACCTATGAAGCCATGCGCCAGGCGGTAGCAAAATTAAAAATACGTCCGCAGGTTCTTTTAAATGACGCCGTAACGATTCCAGGGCTGGAGCTTCCTCAGGTGCCAATCATCAAAGGGGACGCAAAAAGTCTTTCCATTGCGGCGGCCAGCGTTCTTGCAAAGGTGACCAGGGACCGGCTCATGAAGGAATACGACGCCCTCCTTCCGGAATATGGGTTTGCGGGACATAAGGGATACGGTTCTTCCGCCCATATTGAGGCGATAAAAAAATACGGGCCGTCGCCCATTCACAGAAGAACCTTTCTAAAGAATTTTATGCCGGAAAAAGATCAGGAAAAGTAAGAGGTTTTCAATTGACAGTCATGCACTTGAACAGACGAAAAACAGGAACAATCTATGAAAATACCGCAGCCCGTTATCTGGAGGAGCAGGGATATGAAATTTTAGAGCGCAATTACCGCTGTCGTATAGGGGAGATCGACCTCATTGCGCAGGACAATGGATATCTGGTCTTTGTGGAAGTAAAATACCGTACTGATACTGCACGGGGACATGCGCTGGAAGCGGTAGGGGAGAAAAAGCAGGAAAGGATTCGAAAAGTGGCGCTGTACTATTTTATGGCGCGCCATCTGCCGGAGGACACGCCATGCAGGTTTGATGTGGTAGGCATTACCGGGAAAGAAATTTCTCTGGTAAAGGATGGCTTTTAGATTTCTTGACAGAACAGGAGAATGGAATGAAATTAGAGAGAAGAGAAACGATAGGGACAATCAGAGTGCGGGAAGAAGGTGATGTTCCTTACCTGACGTATCCAATGCTGGAAGCCTGCGGCATTGTCCGTCATGGCTTTTCCACCCGTCTGGGCGGAGTGAGCGAGGCGCACTTATCCAGTATGAATCTGGGCTTTGGCAGAGGCGACAGGGAAGAAAATGTGCGGGAAAACTTTCGAAGAATTGCCGCTGCCATTGGGTTTGCACCGGAGAATCTCGTGCTTTCCCATCAGACGCATACGACGAATGTAAGGATTGTTACCGAAAAAGACCGGGGAAGCGGGTTTACCAGGCCGCTGCCGTGGACGGATGTCGATGGTCTGGTGACAAATGTGCCGGAGCTGGTACTGGCGACTTTCTATGCGGACTGTGTTCCGCTGTTTTTCGTAGATCCGGTAAAGAAAGCGATCGGCCTGTCGCATTCAGGCTGGCGTGGAACGGCGGGAAAGATTGGAAAAGGAACGGTAGAAACCATGCAGAAAGCTTATGGAAGCCGTCCGCAGGATATTCTGGCAGCCATTGGCCCATCCATTTGTCAGGAATGCTATGAAGTCAGTGAGGACGTAATCTCGGAATTTGAAAAGGCATATGACGCACGGTGCTGGGATGCGCTGTTTTATCGAAAAGAGAACGGAAAATACCAGTTGAATCTCTGGAAAGCAAATGAATTGGTATTTTTGGAATCCGGCATCCTGCCGGAACATATCAGCGTCACAGATGTGTGTACGTGCTGCAATCCGGAGGTTTTGTATTCTCACAGAGCTTCCGGAGGAATGCGCGGGAATCTGGCCGCCTTTTTGGAACTAAAGAAGTAGAAAGAAAAGAAAAACAGCCTCTCCGGTAAAAATTTTTCCGGAAGGCTGTTTCTGGTTGTGTCTATTGCTGCTGTTTATAAGTTTGCAACAGCTTATGTATTTTCGATGTGGTGTCCTGTACACGGCTGATGGAAATATCGTGATTCAGCGTGTCGATGATGCTGGCAAGATATTTCGTCATATCAGCCTCCTGATAGTAAGGGCGGGTCAGCAGTTCAGGGAGACGGTAGTGCAGGTTGGTTGTCACCACTTTTGTGATGTATCCCTTTTCATAATATTCATCGAACTTGTCCAGGCCGTCTGTAAACAGACCGAAAGTGGTGCAGACAAAGACACGTTTTGCTTTACGGTCTTTTAACTGTTTTGCCACATCCAGCATACTCTCGCCGGAGGAAATCATATCGTCAATGATGATAACGTCCTTGCCCTCTACGGAATCTCCCAGGAACTCGTGGGCTACAATAGGATTCTTTCCATTTACAACCGTAGAATAGTCACGGCGTTTATAGAACATACCCATATCGACGCCCAGAATATTGGCAAAGTATACGGCGCGTCCCATAGCTCCTTCATCCGGACTGATAATCATCAGATGGTCATTGTCAATCCGGAAATCAGGTACGGATTCGATCAGCGCCCGAAGAAACTGATAGGTCGGCATAAAAGAGTCAAATCCCTGAATCGGAATGGCGTTCTGAACACGGGGATCATGCGCATCAAAGGTAATAATATTTGAGACGCCCATAGACACCAGTTCCTGAAGAGCGAGCGCACAGTCCAGGGATTCTCTTTTGGAACGTTTGTGCTGGCGGCCTTCATACATAAATGGCATAATAATATTGATGCGGCGGGCTTTTCCGGTAGCGGCGGAAATGATACGTTTCAGATCCTGATAATGATTATCCGGGGACATGTGGTTCAAATGTCCGCTCACCGTATAGGTCAGGCTGTAATTGCATACATCAACCATAATAAACAGGTCACATCCCCTGACGGATTCCCGAATGACGCCTTTGGCTTCGCCGCTTCCAAAACGGGGACAGGAGCAGTCAACCAGATAGTTGTCCTCCAGATACCCTTTAAAAGCGATATCCTGAATATTATGGGTGGGCGTCTGGTGACGATAATCCAGAAGGTGCTGATGGACCTGGGTGGCAAAAGGAAGACTGCTTTCCAGGGCGGCAATCTTTAAAGGCGCAACTGGAATTGCTTTGTATAGGGATTCTAAATTCGGCATAGTGACCTCCAAAATTAATCATTTGTTAAAATTTTCATTCTAGTTATACCATTTTGGATAGAGAGAGTCAAGATTTCATTGCAATTTTGAGGTCTATTTAGTATGATAGATAAGAATAGGAGGCAGAGAAACATATGAGTAAACCGATTGTGGCTATTGTAGGAAGGCCAAATGTAGGAAAATCCACGCTGTTCAATGCGCTGGCAGGTGAAAATATATCGATCGTAAAGGACACGCCTGGCGTCACCAGAGATCGTATCTACGCAGATGTAGAATGGCTGAATCTGAATTTCACACTGATCGACACGGGGGGCATCGAGCCGGATACCAGCGACATTATTCTGGCGCAGATGCGCGAACAGGCACAGATTGCCATCGATACGGCGGATGTGATCATTTTCATGACGGATGTAAGGCAGGGCCTGGTAGATGCCGACGCGAAGGTGGCGGATATGCTGAGGCGTTCCAGAAAACCCGTGATTCTCGTCGTAAATAAAGTGGACAATTTCGCAAAGATGATGCCGGATGTATATGAGTTCTATAATCTGGGTATCGGCGATCCGATTCCGGTCGCGGCGAATGCGAAAATGGGCATTGGGGATATGCTGGATCATGTCGTAGGATATTTTAATACGGATGAGATGGAAGAGGAAGAGGACGACCGGCCGAAAATCGCAGTGGTAGGAAAACCAAATGTGGGAAAATCTTCCATTATAAATAAGCTGCTGGGAGAGAATCGTGTGATCGTTTCTGATATAGCCGGAACGACGAGAGACGCGATTGATACGAATCTGGTATGGAACGGGAAGGAATATGTATTCATTGACACGGCAGGACTGAGACGGAAGAGCAAGATCAAAGAGGAATTGGAGCGTTACAGCATCATCCGAACAGTGACGGCGGTGGACAGGGCAGATGTGGTGATCGTCGTGATCGACGCCAAAGAGGGCGTGACCGAGCAGGATGCGAAAATTGCGGGAATTGCCCATGAACGGGGAAAGGGAATCATTGTTGCGGTCAATAAATGGGACGCCATCGAGAAGGATGACAAAACCATTTATAAATATACAAACGAGCTTCGCACGACGCTTTCCTTCATGCCGTATGCTGAGATTCTGTTTGTTTCGGCGGAAACAGGGCAAAGGCTTCCGAAATTGTTTGAAAAGATCGATATGGTACTGGAAAATCAGACCCTGCGTGTTCAGACAGGCGTATTGAACGAGATCATGGCGGAGGCCGTGGCATTGCAGCAGCCGCCTTCGGATAAAGGAAAGAGATTAAGGCTCTATTATATCACACAGGTATCGGTGAAACCGCCTACTTTCGTCATTTTTGTCAATGACAGGAAGTTGACGCACTTTTCCTATACGCGGTATCTGGAGAATAAGATCAGGGACGCATTTGGTTTCCGGGGGACTTCCCTCAAATTTATTTACCGGGAGAGAAAAGATAAGGAGTGAGTTGGAAATGGTTAGATTCTTATGTCTGGCGATTGGATATGTGTTCGGTCTGTTTCAGACCGGTTATATTTATGGAAGGATGCACGGAATCGACATCCGTGACCACGGCAGCGGAAATGCGGGCAGTACAAATATGCTGCGGACGCTGGGAACGAAAGCAGGGCTGATTACCTTTGCGGGGGATTGCATCAAGTGTATTCTGGCAGTCGTGCTGACCAGAGCTCTGTTCGGGAAAAGCCATGAGGACATTTTACCTCTGCTGGCGTTTTATGCGGCGGCAGGAACGATTCTGGGGCATAACTACCCGTTCTATCTGAAATTCCGGGGCGGAAAAGGGATTGCAGCGACCGCAGGGCTGGTGCTTTCCTTCAACTGGATCATGGCGGTTCTTGGAATTATCGTTTTTTTCACGACTTTTTTTGTAACGCATTATGTGTCTCTGGGATCGCTGCTGGTCTATGTGGGCATTATGATAGAGCTGGTCATCCTGGGACAGTCCGGATATTTTCATATGAGCCAGGCACACCTTCTGGAGCTTTACGGGGTGGCGCTGGTTCTTGCAGTTCTTGCGTTCTGGAAACACCGTGAGAATATTAAGAGATTGATGAACGGGACGGAGCGGAAAACGTATCTGTCCTCAAAGCATAAATAACAGGGGGGAATCATATGGCAAGAATTGGAGTCATTGGAGCGGGAAGCTGGGGAACGGCCCTGGCTTACCTGATGTACAAAAATGGACATCAGGTAACAATCTGGTCAATCATAGAGGATGAGGTAGAGATGCTGCGCACGAAAAGACAGCATGAATCAAAGCTGCCTGGCGTTCTTTTGCCGGAAGAGATAGAGATCACGAACAGTCTGGAAGAAGGAATGAGAGAAAAAGATGTGCTGATTCTTGCTGTTCCGTCTCCGTTTACGAGAAGTACCTCGCATATGATGAGAGAATTTCTCAAAGACGGACAGAAAATTGTCAATGTGGCAAAGGGAATCGAGGAGGGAACGCTGTATACACTTACGGATATTATCGAGGAAGAGCTTCCGGCGGCGGAGGTATCCGTCCTTTCCGGTCCGAGCCATGCAGAGGAGGTAGGCAGGGGCCTTCCGACGACCTGCGTGGTAGGGGCGCATACGAAAGAGACGGCGGAATATTTGCAGACGCTTTTTATGAGTTCTGTTTTTCGTGTGTATACAAGCCCGGATATGCTTGGAATCGAGCTTGGAGGTTCCTTGAAAAACGTGATCGCCCTGGCGGCTGGAATTGCGGACGGGCTGGGCTATGGAGATAATGCAAAGGCCGCTTTGATTACCCGTGGGATTGCTGAAATTTCAAGGCTTGGCGTAAAGATGGGAGCAAAAATGGAAACGCTGTGCGGACTGAGCGGAATCGGCGACCTGATCGTTACCTGTGCCAGCGTTCACAGCAGAAACCGCAGGGCAGGGTATCTGATGGGGAAAGGTTATACCATGAAAGAAGCGATGGACGAGGTGCAGATGGTAGTTGAGGGGGTCTATTCGGCAAAAGCAGCAATGGGACTGTCCAGGAAATATCAGGTGGAGCTTCCGATCATCAGTCAGGTGAACCAGGTGCTCTTTGAAGGGAAAAATGCGTCGGAAGCCGTCAATGAATTGATGTTGAGGGATAAAAAAATCGAAAATTCAGAACTTCCCTGGGAATAAATATTGACCTTTTGAAAAAAAGAGTGTATAGTAAAAAAAGAATCCGGCACTTTAACGAATAAAAGCGTTAAACCGGAAAAGAATTAAGGAAAAGAGGACAAATTTATGAAGAAAGTATTGGCTACATTGATGGCAATGGGACTGGCAGTGTCGATGCTGGCAGGATGCGGTTCCTCAGAAAAACCGGCTTCTACAGAAGCGGCTACAGGAGCAGAGACGGCGGCAGAAAATGCAGGCGGCGACGAGAGCTATAACGTGGGAATCTGCCAGCTCGTTCAGCATCCGGCGCTGGATGAAGCGACAGAAGGATTCAAGGCGGCTCTGACAGAGAAACTGGGAGATAAAGTTTCTTTTGATGAACAGAACGCTTCCGGCGATTCCGCTACCTGTGCGACGATTGTGAACCAGTTTGTATCAAATGACTGTGACCTGATTCTGGCAAACGCTACGGCTTCCCTTCAGGCGGCGGCAGCAGCGACAGATACCATTCCGATTCTCGGAACTTCGATTACAGACTATGCGACAGCGCTGGAAATTGAGGATTGGACAGGTACGACAGGTAAAAACATTTCCGGTACATCTGACCTGGCTCCGCTCGATGAGCAGGCGGCTATGCTGAACGAGATGTTCCCGGATGCGAAAAAGGTAGGTTTGGTATACTGCTCCGCAGAAGCAAATTCCGCTTACCAGATAGGCGTGGTAAAAGCAGCGCTGGAAGATCTGGGATATACCTGCACAGAGTATAGCTTTGCAGACTCAAACGACATCTCCTCTGTGGCAACGAACGCAGCCTCTGAAAGTGATGTCATCTACATCCCGACAGATAATACCGCGGCTTCTAATGCAGAGGTTGTAAATAACGTATGCCTTCCGGCAGGTGTTCCGGTAATCGCAGGCGAGGAAGGTATCTGCAAGGGATGCGGTGTTGCGACATTGTCAATCAGCTACTATGATATTGGATACAAGGCAGGTGAAATGGCATATGACATCCTGGTAAATGGCGCTGATGTAAGCCAGATGCCGGTTGAGTTTGCTCCGCAGGTAACGAAGAAATATATGGCTTCCAGATGCGAAGAATTGAACATTACAGTTCCGGATGGATATGAAGCGATTGATGAGTCGGCAGAATAAATAAGCAGATAGCAGGAGGAGCCGCATAAGCGGCTCCTTTCATGTATGGTTTTTTATTCAATTTGCGGCGACACTTTTCTGACAGGCGGATGTTGTTTCTTTTGCTGGATATTCATCTTTTTGGGTCAGATCATGTACCCAGAGGTATTTTTTGTAGTGCTTGTATACGACTGGCAGTTTTACGATCTCATCCAGGTTCAGTACGAAATAGACTGCCAGCACCGGCCATTTCAGAACGAATGCGGCGATGGCTCCCAGGGGGACGGTTACACACCACATGGTCACAGTATCACAGATCAGGCCAAAGCGTGTATCGCCTCCGGCGCTGAATATGCCGCCGATTGTGGTCGTATTGATAGATTTTCCAGCCAGATAATAAGCGCATACAATGAGCATCCATTTCAGGTATTCTTCCGCCTGGCTGTCCAGGGAAGAAAAATGAAGAATAAGAGGAGAAATCATCAGCAGGAGGGCTCCTGTAATGATTCCGCTGACGACGGCAAGCCGGCAAAGATTTCTGCCGGATTCGCGCGCATGGCTCAGGTTTCCGGCACCAAGCTCATGCCCAACGAGAATACTGCCTCCATTTCCCACTCCGATACAGAAACATACCATCAGATTTTTTGCAACATTGGCAATGGAATTCGCTGCTACGGCGTCACTTCCCATATGCCCCATGATTACAGAATACATCGTAAATCCACAGCCCCAGGCCAGTTGGTTTCCAAGAATCTGTAAGGAATATTTCCAGTAGGTTTTTTTGATTTTTCTGTCAGGATGTATAAAATAGTATATTTTCAGCCGGATTCTTCCGGGGACACAGGAATCCAGGACGGCCCATATCATCTCTGCGCCCCGGGCGATGACAGTCGCCAGTGCGGCCCCAGCAATTCCCAGGGCCGGGGCGCCGTACAGACCGAAAATCAGAATGAAATTCAGCGCCAGATTCAGTATGACTGCCGTAGAGCTGATCAGCGTACTCCTGGCCGCATGTCCGGTGTTTTTCATGATGCAGAGATAAATCTGCGATATGCCGCACATGAGATAGGAGAGGGAAGAAACCTGAAGATATTTTACCCCGCCATGAATCAGGCTTTGTTCAGAGGTGAAAAAGCGCATGATCTGATAAGGGAAAAGAAGCGTTCCAAGACAGAACACCAGAGAAACCGCCAGGGATATGCGGAGTACAAAAGCAAGTATTTTTTTCACAGTTTCTGCGTCGCCTTTTCCCCAGTACTGTGCGGCCAGCATACTGGCTCCCATAGAAAATGCTGTCAGGAACAGGTTGAATACAAACATGACCTGTCCAGCGAGTGAGACTGCTGATAAGGCTTCCTGACTGATCATGCCGAGCATCACGGCGTCTGAGGCTCCCACCAGGGACAGCATGAACTGCTGAAATGCAATCGGCAGTACCAATGATAACAATTTTTTATAAAATCCATAACGCTCCATAATCTTATCCTCCTTGATCTACTTGTTGCCGGGATTTGAATGTGATAAGATTATATCACCATGATTGCAGGAATTTTAGGACAATTTCACCATATAATAGTACAAAACACTCATGGCGGGGAGGAAAAGATGATTTCTTTATGTGAATCGATTATTGATGGGAAACGAAGAGAATTGAAGGAGCACGGTTCTTTTTCTTTTCCTGTGGCATGTTATTCAAATACGCAGCAGAATCACTCGGTTCCATGTCACTGGCATGACGAGCTTGAGATGCTGATTCTGGAAAAGGGGAGCGCTCTGCTTCAGATTTCGTTTATAAAGCAGGAAGTAAAAGAAGGGGATGGATGTTTTATTAATGCAGGTGTACTGCACGCCATGGAAAAGATTCCGGGGATGAAATTTAATGAGCGCTGTCTTGTTTTTCATCCTCGTCTGATCGGGGGCAGCGTAGACAGCGTTTTCTGGCAGAAATATATTCTGCCGCTGGTATCTGACCGTTCCCTGCCAGGACTCTTTCTGAATCAGTCGGTGCCCTGGCAGAAAGAAATGCTTTCTCTTATACGGAACGCATGGAATGCCTGTTCCTCAGAAAAAGAAAATTATGAACTGATCACCCGCGATGCCTTATCCCAGTGCATCGGCATCCTGCATCGGCAGCGGCCCGGAAAGCAGGAAAACCAGCCGGAAAAGGCATTGCGCCAGGGAGAACGAATGAAACGCATGCTTACGTTTCTTCAGGAACATTTTTCTGAGACGATAACGATTCGGCAGATTGCGTCCAGTGCGGCAGTCAGTGAAAGTGAGTGTATGCGTTGTTTTCATGATACGATTGGGCTAACGCCAATTGCCTATCTGAAAAACTACCGTTTACAATATGCCGCTGAGCTGCTGGAAAACACGGCGCACCCTGTTTCGCTCATTGGCGAGCGGTGCGGCTTTCAGGAGATGAGTTATTTCGCCAGGGCGTTCAGACAGAAATATGGATGTACGCCTTCGCAGTATCGAAAGACATCAGGGAAGGAACAGGAAAACTGAAAAAGTAGTGCTTGCATGTTGATTTCATTTTTACTATAATAATAGACTAGAAAAATACATATCTACATTTAGGAGGAGAAGAACGTGAATATTATGACGCTGTTAAATGCGATGCCGGGAGCCTGCGCCCAGGGACTGATCTGGGGAATTATGGCGATCGGCGTGTACATTACCTATAAGATTCTGGATCTTGCAGATCTTACGGTAGATGGAACGATGTGTACAGGCGGTGCGGTCTGTATCATGATGATGATGAATGGACATTCCGTAGGAGTTTCGCTGCTGTGCGCTTTTCTGGCCGGTATGCTGGCGGGACTTGCGACCGGTATCTTCCATACGGCGATGGGGATTCCGGCAATTCTGTCAGGAATTTTAACGCAGCTTGGTTTGTACTCCATCAATCTGAGGATTATGCTTGGAAAATCAAATCAGGCGCTCAGTGTAGATAAATATAATCTGCTGGTATCCCTCAGATATGTAAAAGGCGTACCGTTTTATAAAAACAGCATTTTTGTAACGTTGATTTTTATTGTTGTGATTATTGCGCTTCTTTACTGGTTTTTTGGAACAGAGCTTGGATGCTCTATCCGTGCTACCGGCTCGAATCCGAATATGTCCAGGGCACAGGGAATTAATACAAATATGCGGAAAATTATCGGATTGATGCTTTCGAATGGTATTGTGGCGCTTGCCAGTGGACTTTATGCCCAGTATCAGGGATTTGCAGACGTCAATATGGGAAGAGGTGCGATTGTGATCGGATTGGCGGCGGTCATTATCGGACAGGTCGTATTTGGAAAGATTCGCGGCAATTTTGCGTTTAAGCTTTTTGCCGTAGCGCTTGGAGCGATCATTTATTATCTGGTAATCCAGGTTGTGCTGTGGCTCGGCCTGAATTCGAATGATCTGAAGCTTCTTTCGGCTCTCGTGGTGGCAGTGTTCCTGGCGGTTCCTTATTTAAAAGGGAAATATTTTTCGAAATCTGTAAAAAAAGGAGGTTCTGCCAATGCTTAAGATAACAGGTGTAAAAAAGACATTTAATGCAGGAACGATCAATGAAAAAGCTGCGTTAAGAGGATTGGATCTTACTTTAAATGAGGGAGATTTCGTGACGGTTATCGGTGGAAACGGAGCGGGAAAATCTACGATGCTGAATGCGATCGCAGGCGTATGGCCGGTAGATGAAGGAAGTATTTTCATTGATGATATGAATGTGACAAAACTTCCGGAGCATAAACGGGCGAGCTATCTGGGACGTGTGTTTCAGGACCCGATGACGGGAACTGCCGCCAGCATGATGATAGAAGAGAATCTGGCTCTTGCCGCAAGACGTGGTACGAGAAGGGGCCTCAGGCGTGGAATTACCAGCAGTGAAAGAGAAGAATATAAGGAACGGCTGAAAATTCTGGATCTGGGACTGGAGGAGCGCCTGACTGCAAAAGTCGGTTTGCTTTCCGGCGGACAGAGGCAGGCGCTGACACTTCTTATGGCGACTTTGAAAAAGCCGAAGGTGCTTCTTCTGGACGAACATACGGCAGCGCTTGATCCGAAAACAGCGGCGAAGGTACTTGAGGCTACAGACCGCATCGTTGAGAAGGATCATCTGACTACGATCATGATTACGCATAACATGAAAGACGCCATCACGCATGGAAACCGCCTGGTGATGATGTATGAAGGCCGTATCATTTATGACGTCGCTGGAGATGAAAAGAAGAAACTGCATGTTTCGGATCTGCTGGCCAAATTTGAGCAGGTGAGCGGAGGCGAATTTGCAAACGACAGGATGATACTGGCTTAAAGATACTGTGAAAGAAAAAGACACCTGATGCACAGAGAAATCTGCAAGGGTGTCTTTTTGCTGGCCTGAAGTGTTGTACTGGGTGGTTTTGGCAGATTTCATCAAATTATCGAAAAAAATACAATCAGAGTTGTTGAGATTGAATATAGGTTGTGTTATAATGTGTCTGTATAAGCAGGGGTATGTCCATACTCTGTTAAAAAAATAGCAAAATTATGGTGTGAAAGGAGGCAGAGGACGATGCACCTGGTAAAAGATGAAAATGGAAATATCTGTGCACATACGCATGACCACGTACATCCCCATACACATGAAGGAAATCTGGAGCACACCCATGTTCACAGCCATGAACATGGTCATGAGCATGACCATAACCATACACATTCCCATGAGGAGCATTCCTGCGGACAGGATTCCTGTGGAGAATGTCAGGGGTGCGGACATGAACACGATGCGGTTGATAAAAATACTGCATTGCTGACGTATATGTATCAGCATAATCAGAGTCATGCTGCGGAATTGGATCAGATGGCAGGAAAGCTTCAGCAGGAAGGAATGGACAAGGCTGCGGAGCAGATCAGAAGAGCAGTAGACGAGTTCCAGAAAGGAAATATGTATCTGAACCTGGCGCTTGCCATGGTGAAGGATGGAAAGCAGGAGGGGTAACCTATGTGTTTGGCTACAGTTTATAATAAAACACAGGAACCTGACAGCGTTATTTTACAGTTTGTCAGCAGACTGGAAGTGGACGGAACCACGATTACACTTACCGATGTGATGGGCGAGACATGCACGGTCGAAGGAAGTATCCGGTCGGTCGATCTTGCAGGAAGTACAGTTGTAATTAACTGCGTGGAGTAGCGGTTAAGATAAAAAAGGAAAATGTGGAGGTAGTTTTAAATGGCAAAATTATCAGAAATGATGAAGGAAAAGCAGTTACTTTCTTTTGAGCTTTTCCCACCAAAAACAGACAAAGGCATGGCAAATCTTCCAGGAACGATTGAAAAGCTCTGTGAGTTTCATCCGGAGTACATTTCCTGTACATATGGAGCCGGCGGCACAAATGTCGGAAAGAACCTGGATGTATGTCAGATGATCAAGGATGCGGGAACCGTGCCGGTAACACACTTTACCTGTATCGGAAACACCCGTGAAGGAATTAAGGAACAGCTTGAGAACTATCTGAATCATGGAGTAGATCATATGCTGGCGCTTCGCGGCGATCTTCCGTTCGGATGGACGGGAACTGGCGGAGATTTCAAATATGCGACAGATCTGGTTGCTTTTGTACGGAAAGAGTTTGGCGACAAATTTGAAATTGCGGTAGCCGGTTCACCGGAAGGACATATTTCATGCCGCAGCCTGGATGCAGACGTGGCGGTCCTGAAACAGAAACAGGATAATGGCGCAGATTATATTATGACGCAGCTCTGCTGGGATATGGAGCAGTTTAAACGCTGGCAGGATAAACTGGACAAAGCAGGAATTACCATGCCGGTTGATGTGGGCATTATGCCGATTCTTGATCAGGCAGCTACGATTAACATGGCTCTTTCACGTAACGCATGCGTAATGCCGCGCGCACTGTGCGAGCTGATTTCAAAATACTGGATTTTCCCGAATCCGTTCGACAAGGAGCCGTTTGACGCAGCGGTTGATCAGAAGAAAGCGGACTTTAAGAAAGCAGGCATTGAGTACACCATCAAACAGATCGACGAGTACCGTGCGCTTGGTATTAATGGAATCCATCTGTACGCGCTGAATAAATGGAAAGATGTAACGGATATCATCAATGAGTCCGGCATCCGTACAATGGTTTAAATTTTACTTTCCAAAAAGGAGTGCAGTTTTATGTCATTTACTATAGCAGTCGCCGGAAAAGGCGGGGTTGGAAAGACAACGCTTTCCGGACTTTTGATCGATTATCTTTGCAGAAAGGGAAAAACTCCTGTCCTGGCAGTCGATGCAGATGCAAATTCCAATCTGAATGAAGTGCTGGGAATTGAGGTTGAAATGACTTTGGGGGAAATTCGGGAAGAAGTAACCAGAGCGGAGATGAGCAAAGAAAATCCGATTCCCAAAGGAATGACGAAAGCAGATTATATGGAGTTTATGTTTAACCGCTGTCTGGCGGAAGCAGATGATTATGATTTGCTTGTAATGGGACGTTCACAGGGAAAAGGATGCTATTGCTTCGTAAATGGCCTTTTACAGAGTCAGCTTGCAAAGCTGGCTCCTCACTATCCATATATTGTGGTAGACAATGAGGCGGGAATGGAGCATATCAGCAGAGGGATTCTTCCGAAGGTCAACACCTTCATTTTGATCAGCGACTGTTCCAGACGGGGCGTGCAGGCGGTGGGGCGCATCGCAGAACTGATTCGGGAATGCGAGATGAAGCCGGATTCCATCGGCCTGATTATTAATCGAGCCCCAAATGGAGAACTGAACGAAGGAACAAAGGAAGAAATTGAAAAGCAGGGACTGCATCTGCTTGGCGTTATTCCGCAGGACACAGACGTTTATGAGTATGATTGCGACGGAAAGCCGACGGTAGAACTGCCGGAGACTTCTCCGGTCAGAAAAGCATTGTATGATATTTTAGACAATCTTTTCGAAAAACAGATTTAAATCTCCCCTTACCGGAAGGGGAGTTTAAAAGAAGAAAAATATCCCATGGGGGCGGATGGGATAAAATCGCCTATGATGTAAGATCCAAATTTTTAAGGAGGTTTATGATGGGAAACTTTAAATTAACATCAGTAGAGGAATTTGAGGCGGCTACCGCGAAATTGCTGGAAACAGGCAAGAAGGTCGGAGCGGACGCATGGCAGTACAGGGTTGCAAATCAGACTCCTCATTGTAAGTTCGGCGAGCAGGGCGTTTGCTGTAGAATCTGTTCTATGGGTCCATGCCGTATTACACCAAAGGCTCCAAGAGGAATCTGCGGATGTGACGCACATGGTATCGTAGCAAGAAATTACCTGAAATTTACAGCAGGCGGCGCAGCGACACATTCAGATCACGGACGTGAAATCTGCAACACCCTGTATCATGCAAAACCGGAAGGCCCTTACAAGGTAAAAGATCCGGAGAAACTGATTCGTATCGCAAAGGAATGGGGCGTAGAGACGGAAGGAAAAGATATTTATGATCTGGCTCATGAGATGGCGGTTCTCGGAATGGGAGAGTACGGAAAGGTATTCGGGAACCAGAACTTCATTAAGAGAGCGCCGCAGCATACGCAGGAGCTCTGGCAGAAAGAAGAAATTGCTCCACGCGCGATTGACCGTGAGGTATCCTGTTCCTTACATATGACACATATGGGATGCTCCTCCAAGCCGGAAGCGCTGATCAGACAGTCTCTGCGTGCAGGTCTTTCTGACGGCTGGGGCGGTTCTATGGCGGGTACAGAGTTCTCAGATGTGCTGTTTGGTACGCCGAAGCCAATCGATACCGAAGCGAACCTCGGCGTTATGGAAAAAGACAATGTAAATATTGTCGTTCACGGACATGACCCGTCATTATCCGAGATGATCTGCGAATATGCAGATGACCCTGAAATGATCGCATACGCAAAAGAAAAGGGTGCAAAGGGCATTACCGTTTCCGGCGTCTGCTGTACTTCAAATGAGGTGGCTATGCGCCGCGGTATTCCGATGGCAGGTAACTTCTTACAGCAGGAAAATGTAGTATTGACAGGCGCCTGTGAGGCAATCGTTGTTGACGTACAGTGCATTTTCCCCGCACTTGGGCCACTGAGCAAATGTTTCCATACAAAATTTGTAACGACATCGCCAATCGCACAGATGCCGGATTCCGAGTTTATTCGCTTTGAGGCTGACACGGCGGCTGAGAATGCAAAAGCGATCGTAAAGATGGCGATTGATAATTTCGTAAACAGAAAGCCGGAGCTGGTATACATTCCGGATATGAAGCAGAAGGCAACCGTAGGTTATTCAGTAGAAGCGATTGTTAAGACCCTGGATGGCGTTACGAATTCACAGGTAGACGAAACCGGAACAACGAAGCCGTTAATTGAGTGTATTACTTCCGGCGTTATCCGTGGCGCGGTAGCTATGGTAGGATGTAACAATCCAAAGATCAGACCGGATTCCGCACATATTGATCTGATGAAAAAACTGATCGCAAACGATATCATCGTCGTTGCCTCCGGATGTTCCGCACAGGCTGCTGCAAAAGCAGGTCTGATGGATAAAGAAGCAAAGGAACTCTGCGGCGCAGGTTTGAAACGTGTATGTGAACTGGCGGATATTCCTCCGGTACTGCATATGGGTTCCTGTGTAGATATTTCACGTATGATGGTTCTGGTGGCAGAGCTGGCAAAGGATTCCGGCCTGAATATTTCCCAGCTTCCGGTTGTAGGATGCGCGCCGGAGTGGATGTCTGAGAAGGCAGTATCCATCGGTAACTATGTAGTGGCTACAGGTCTTGACACCTTCCTGGGTGTAGATCCGTACGTATCTGGTTCCAGCGAGGTTGCAGAACTGCTGACAGGCGGCATCCGTGACTGGGTAGAGGCGGCTTATACGGTAGAGAAAGATATTGACAAACTGGGCGATGCCATGATTGCAAGAATCGAAGAGAAGAGAGAGGCAATCGGTATCTAAAATAGAAAAAGCGGTAAAGGATGAATCACTATGAAGATTGCAGTAACCGGAAAGGGCGGCGTGGGTAAAACCACTTTTGCCGCCACACTGGCAAGATTGTATGCAGAGGAAGGCAGGACTGTCCTGGCGGCAGATGTAGACCCGGATGCAAATTTGGGCCTTGCACTTGGATTCCCGGAAGATTTGCTGGATTCCATCGTTCCAATTACAAAGATGCGTAAGCTGGTGCAGGAGCGCACCGGTGCGAATGACGATAATAAATTTTATAAGATTAACCCAAAGGTAAACGATATTCCCGACACTTATTCCAAGACCTGCAACGGAGTAAAGCTTCTGGTACTTGGAACGGTGGATACGGCTGGAAGCGGCTGTGTGTGCCCGGAACATGTCATGCTTCGGCGGATTATCAATCATCTGGTGCTTCGCAGCGATGATGTGGTGATTCTCGATATGGAAGCGGGACTGGAACATCTGGGACGGGGAACGACTGCGGGAATGGATCAGTTTGTGGTAGTCATTGAACCGGGAGCCAGAAGCATTCAGACCTATAAAAACGTAAAGAGGCTGGCCGAGGGGCTGGGCGTGAAGCAGGTGCGCGTCGTAGCGAATAAAGTACGGAACAGAGCAGATGAAGAATTTATCAAATCCAGAATTCCAGAAGAGGATCTTTTAGGATTCATTCACTATAATGAGGAAGTCATTGATGCGGACCGCCAGGGAAAATCACCTTTTGATTTCGGCGGGGAAGCGATCAGTGAAATCAGAAAAATAAAAGAAAAAATGTAACTATTCAGAACAGGTCGAAGCACTTGCTGCTGAGACCGTGAAAACATGATTCAAGAGTGCAAAAATCCCATCGTCGAAGACGATTTTCATGGATTTTTGCATCGTAACTGTGAAGGTACTGAACAGTTACGAAAAAATCGATAAATCAAATAGCTGATTGGAGGTATTAACAGTGACATTATTTGATGTTGTATTTAGTGGAAACGATGCCGTATACGGTCTGACAGAGGGCGCAATCAATGACGCTATCGAAAAACATGGGGCAGATAAAGCAATTGCTTTCCCTGACACCGCATACAGTCTGCCATGCTACTATGGCGTAACAGGCACAAAGGTTTCGACGCTTGGCGAGCTGAAAGATGCTCTGGGAGTCGTAAAGAGTCTGATGACAAGAGAAAAACGTCTGAATGACGCTTTTATGTCAGGCGTGGCTACCGCTCTGTGTGCAGAGTTTATTGAAGTGTTAAAATATATGGATGGCGCTGCGCCATACGAGGCTCCGTGCTATGGACATCTGGGCGACGCGATTATCCGTGAGCTTGGCGTACCTCTTGTAACAGGGGATATCCCAGGCGTCGCAGTTATCCTGGGAGCAGCGCCTACCGCGCAGGAAGGCGTTGACCTGGTTAAGAGCTATCAGGCACAGGGTATTCTGGTAACGCTGGTAGGCGGTATTATCGACCAGTGCGAAGAGCTGGGCTACAAGACAGGTGCAAACGTACGTGTGATTCCGCTTGGAAAAGATGTTACCAGCGTGATTCATGTGGTATCCGTTGCAGTCAGGGCTGCTCTGATCTTCGGCAATATCCAGCCGGGCGACGCAACAGGACTTATGAAATATACCTTCGAGCGTGTTCCAGCATTTGTAAATGCGTTCGCACCGCTTGATCCGGTCATTGTTGCATGTGGAGCAGGCGCTATCGCACTTGGATTCCCGGTTATCACAAACGAGGAGACTTTCCGCGTACCGAAGAGCCTGATTGTCCAGAAAGACGTTTCCAAGTTTAATGCAACTTCTCTGGAAGCAAGAGATATTAAGATTAAGATTACAAATATTGACATTCCGGTAGCATTTGCTTCTGCGTTTGAGGGTGAGATTATCCGCCGCGGCGACATGCAGGTAGAGTTTGACGGTTCCAGAGTAGACTGCTGCGAGCTGGTACTTGCAAAAGAGGCCAGCGAGATCGAGGATCACAAGATTGAAATTATTGGACCGGATATTGATGAGATGGCAGTCGGCAGTAAGAACAGCATCGCATACGTAGTAGAAGTAGCCGGAAAGACCATGCAGGCAGATTTCGAGCCGGTATTTGAGCGTAAGTTCCACTCCTATCTGAACTGCATCGAAGGCGTTATGCACACCGGACAGCGTGACATGATTCGTATTCGTGTCAGCAAAGATGCGTTTGCAGCCGGATTCCGTGCAAAACATATCGGTGAAGTGCTCTATGCAAAGGTTAAGAGCGAGTTCGCAGCCGTAGTGGATAAGTGCCAGGTTAAAATTTATACAGACCCGGCTGAGTGTACAAGAATTCGTCATGAGGTAGCTACGCCGATGTTCGATAAACGAGATGAGAGACTTATGACACTGACAGATGAAGGCGTAGACGTATACTATAGCTGTATCATGTGTCAGGCGTTCTCACCGAGCCACGTATGTGTGGTTACGCCGGAAAGACTTGGACTCTGCGGCGCAGTTTCATGGCTTGACGCCAAGGCGACGCATCAGCTTGATCCGGAAGGACCGTGTCAGGTCATCACAAAAGAACGTGTGATCGACGAGAGAATCGGAGAGTACGAGGATGTCAACGAAGCAGTTCGTAAATTCTCCCAGGGCGCTCTGGAAGATGTATCTCTGTACTCCATCATTGAAAAACCGATGACTTCCTGCGGATGCTTCGAGTGTATCTGCGGTATCGAGCCTCTGTCAAACGGCGTATGTATTGCAAACCGCGAGTACGCAGGCATGACCCCGATCGGTATGACCTTCCCAGAGCTGGCTTCCATGACAGGCGGCGGCGTTCAGACGCCGGGCTTTATGGGACATGGAAAGCACTTCATCGCTTCCAAAAAGTTTATGAAGGCAGAAGGCGGCGTTGGAAGAATCGTATGGATGCCGAAGGACCTGAAAGACCAGGTAGCGGAAAGACTGAACGAGACGGCAAAAGAGCTGTACGGTATCGAAAACTTCGTAGATATGATCGGTGATGAGACGGTTGCGGAAGATCCGGAAACATTGCTGGCATTCCTGGAGGAAAAAGGCCATCCGGCTTTGACGATGGAACCAATGATGTAACACGTCAGAAAGAAAGCAAGCACGAGCAAAGCGAGTATTTGCTTTCAACTGACGTGTTAGTGACAGAATCATGAGTGTGCGAAGGCACACGGCGGGCGTATATACGCCCGGATTCTGGAACTTGGAAGTCTTGAACCTGAGCACAATCAAAGCGAGTATTTGCTTTTACGGAAAAACCCATTTACCCAGGGCTTTTTCATTGATTTTTATGGATGACTGTTGTAAAATGATTATAATGTTTTACAACAGTCAAAAGACATGAAGGAGGATATTATAAAATGCCATTTACAGCAAAATCAGGAAAATTCAATGCCAATATCAACACTGTTGAAATTGGCTGCGGAGACAAAGCGATTAAAATCGGTGGTGAGAATGTATTACCGTTCTATTCTTTTGATGCACCGATTGAAAATGCTCCGAAAGTAGGTATCGAAATCACAGATTTCGGTATGGAAAATGAACCGGATTGCGTGAAGAAGTATTATGAAGGATGCGAGACACTCGCAGACATAGCAAAAAAGGCAGCTTCATTCGAAGGTGTTGACTTTTTATGTTTCCGTATGGAAGGCGGAGATCCTAACGGAGCAAACAAAACCACAGAAGAATTGATTGGCGCATTAAAAGAGATTGCAGCGGCAGTCGATCTTCCAATCGCAGTAGCAGGATGCAAGAATGCAGAGAAAGACGCAGAGCTTCTTTCCAAAGCGGCAGAGGCGCTGGACGGAAAGAATGCCATGCTCCTTGCGGCGAAAGAAGAAAATTATAAGACCGTTGGTGCGGCGGCAGGACTTGCTTATAAGCAGATCGTAGGAGCAGAGTCAGCCGTGGATATTAACCTTGCAAAGCAGTTAAACGTACTGGTTAGCCAGCTTGGCGTAAACAGTAAGAGTATTGTTATGAATGTAGGTACTGCGGCGGCCGGATACGGATTTGAGTATGTGGTTTCTACTATGGACCGTGTTAAGGCAGCAGCATTGTCTCAGAATGACGCAAATCTGCAAATGCCGATCGTAACTCCTGTAGCATCAGAGACCTGGGCTGTAAAGGAAGCGATGGCTTCCGAAGCTGACGTTCCTGAGTGGGGGGATCAGGAAACTCGTGGAATTGACATGGAAGTGGAAACTGCTATGGCAGTTCTTGCATCCGGTTCCAATGCAGTTATTCTGAAACACCCGACATCCATTGCAACTATTTCAAGTCTGATTAAAGAATTAGTATAACTGCTACAGAAGGAGGATTTTGAATTATGGCACTTAAAGGTCTTGATATTTTTAAATTATCACCAAAGAAAAATTGTAAAGAGTGTGGATGTCCGACCTGTATGGCATTTTCTATGAAAGTGGCACAGGGTTCTATGGACGTCAGCGCCTGCCCGTATTTTGCACCGGAAGCTCTTGCAAAGCTGTCAGCGGCTACCGAGCCTCCAATGAAATCCATTAAAGTGGGTGCAGGTGAGGCGGAAATGACGCTTGGCGGCGAAACCGTACTGTTCCGTCATGAGAAAACATTTGTCAGCAAAACGAGATATGCGTCCGCACTGTGCAACTGCATGGATGATGCGGCAGTAGAAGCGAGACTGGCAGATATTGCAAAAGTTGATTATGAGCGTATCGGCGAGAGAATGTTCGTAGAGATGATTTATGTGAACTACTCTCCGGAAGGCACTACAGATTATGTAGAGCTGGTGAAGAAAGCAGCGGCTACAGGCCGTGTCCTGGTTCTTGGATGTAAAGATGCAGAAGTGGCAAAGGCGGCTCTGGAAGTCTGCAAAGACGGAAAGCCGGTTCTGAATGGTGCAGATGCCTCCAACTACGAGGCAATGAATGCAGTAGCAACGGCAGCAGGTGTTGTACTCGGCGTCAGCGGTGCGAATCTTTCTGAGATTCATGATACAGTTGAAAAGCTGGAAGGACTTGGAAACAAAAATCTTGTAATTGATGTAACAGGCGAAAATCTAAAAGATACTTTTGCAAATGCAGTTCAGCTTCGCAAGGCAGCTCTGAAAGACGGCGACAGAACCTGTGGTTATCCGTCCATTGTCAATACTGTAAAGATTGCGAAAGATGATGCGCATAAGCAGGCGGCGCTGCTGTCCCTGTTTACTATGAAATATGGTTCCATTGTTGTAGCTGAGAATATCGGTTATGCCGAGGCGCTGCCGCTGTACGGCCTGCGTCAGAATGTGTTTACAGATCCGCAGAAGCCGATGAAGGTTGAGCCGGGTATCTATCCGCTGAACGGAGCCGATGAGAATTCTATTTGCGTGACGACAGTAGACTTTGCGCTTACATACTTCCTGGTTTCGGGCGAGCTGGAGCGCTCTGGCGTACCTGTAAATCTGATTATCAGCGATGCGGGCGGACTTTCTGTACTGACTTCCTGGGCGGCAGGTAAATTCTCTGCCAGCACGATTGCTAAATTCTTCGAGGAAGCAAAAATTGAAGAGAAAGTGAAAACCAGAAGATTGATTATTCCGGGAAAAGTAGCTGTATTAAAGGGAGAGATCGAGGCCAAATTGCCAGGCTGGGAAGTGATCATTGCTCCAAACGAGGCAGTGCAGCTTGTTAAATTTATGAAAGACTTTGCATAAAAATTTAAAGACCAGTAACTGAAATATTAAGAATAAAAGGAAAAGGAGAACAAATAATGGCAAAATTTATTACAATCGGTGAAAGACTTTCCACGACTGCTCCGGCAGTTAACAGAGCCTTTACAAATCGCGATCCTGAGCCGATTTTAAAAAGAGCAAAAGAGCAGTTAGATGCAGGCGCCGTTTACCTTGATGTAAACATCGGACCGGCAGAGAGCGACGGAGAAGAATTGATGAAATGGGCAGTACAGCTTCTTCAGAGCGAGTTTGATAATGTGCCGCTTGCACTGGATACTTCCAATACAAAAGCAATCGAGGCTGGTATTTCCGTATATAACCGTTCCAAAGGAAAACCGATCGTAAACTCTGCGGATGCGGCGGGAAGAATTGAAAATATTGATCTGGCGGCTGCAAACGACGCGATTGTCATCGCACTTTGCAACGGCGAGGGGATTGCAAAAGATAACGACGAGCGTATGGGATACTGCCAGCTTCTTCTTGAAAGAGGTCTTGAGCATGGTATGGAAGCAGAAGATCTGTGGTTTGATCCGTTATTCCTGGTCGTAAAGGGAATGCAGGACAAGCAGATGGATATTTTGGAGTGTATCAAGATGTTCTCTGATATGGGACTGAATTCTACAGGCGGTCTTTCGAACAATTCAAATGGTATGCCGAAGCATATCCGTCCGATTATGGATTCCGCTATGGTTGCAATGGCTATGATGCAGGGACTTACGTCTGCAATCGTAAATCCATGTGACCTGCGTCTGATGGAGACCATTAAGTCCTGTGACGTATTTAAGAACAACACATTATACGCAGATTCTTATCTGGAGATTTAATAAATGTATAAGGTTACTTTTAAGTTTGAAAACAGCGAAGATGTTACCGTCTTCGCTGCTTTCGGTGAAAGCCTTCTTGAGGTAGCGAGAAAAACAAATGTAGCTATCGATGCACCGTGTTCTGGAAATGCATCTTGCGGAAAATGCAAAGTGAAGCTCATTGGTGGAGAATTAGAATCAAAAAAGACGCATCATATCAGTGATGAAGAATATGCACAAGGATGGAGACTTGCCTGTGTCAGCAAAATTAGCGCGGATGTAGAAGTGCTGGTGCCGGATATTGCCTCTGCATACAGAAGCCGCATGAAAGTGGCAGATTTATCATCGCCGGATGAAATAAAAATTTTTGACGATATCAAATCGTCTATCACAGAAGCTGGTATTGAACTGAAAAATAATCTTGAAATTGTAGAATTATGTATGGAGGTTCCGACCCTGGACGATACCATGCCGGATAATGAGCGGTTTGAACGCGCATTGAAGGCGTCTCTTGGGCTGGAGCGGGTAAAGCTGCCATATTCTGTATTAAAAAAGCTGCCGGATGTATTGCGTACATCAGATTTTAAGATAAAAGCGGTTATCCGGAAAACGGCAAATAATATTTTTGTATATGATATTTTTCCGGCGTCCGAGGAGGTAGTGGTTGCCGGGGTAGCGATTGACATTGGTACGACAACCGTATCAGCGATTCTTATTAATATGCTGGATGGCTCGATTCTGGCAAAAGGCTCTGCCGGAAATGGACAGATCCGTTACGGCGCAGATGTCATCAACCGTATTATTGAGTCGGATAAACCAGGTGGGAAGGAACGATTGCAGAAGGCAGTGATTGATGAAACCATCAATCCTCTGATTCAAAGCATGTGCCGTCAGGCAAAGATTGCAAAACAGAATATATATCGAATGTGCGTGGCGGGAAATTCCACCATGAACCATCTGCTGATGGGAATTAATGCAAATCCGCTGCGTATGGAGCCTTATATTCCGGCATTTTTTAAAACAAATTCACTCTTTGCAAACGATATTGGAATTGATATTAATCCGGATTCGCATATTATTGTAGCTCCGAACATCGGCAGCTATGTAGGCGGGGATATTACAGCAGGCGCTTTTGTCAGTATGCTTTGGAACAGACCGGAATTTTCTCTTTTCATCGACCTGGGAACCAATGGCGAAATTGTGTTTGGAAATTCAGATTTTATGATGAGCTGTGCGTGCTCCGCAGGTCCGGCTTTTGAAGGCGGAGACATTAGCTGTGGTATGCGCGCGACGGATGGAGCGATCGAAACATGTACGATTGATGCGGATACGATGGAGCCGGCATTCCAGATTGTGGGAGAAGAGGGGACAAAACCGATTGGACTTTGTGGTTCCGGCATCATTGATGTGATCAGTGAACTGTTCCGCTGCGGCATCATTGACCCGAAGGGGAAATTTGTCCGTGAAGGCAAGAGGATTAAGAGAGATGAGGATGGAATGGGCAGCTACGTGCTGGCGTTTGAAGAGGAAGCAGGCTCAGTAAAAGATGTAGAAATCACAGAGGTGGATATTGACAGCTTTATCCGTGCGAAAGGCGCCATCTTTTCGGCAGTCCGTACGATGCTTGCCTACTGCGATTTTGATGTTTCCATGATTGAGAATGTCTATGTGGCGGGCGGAATCGGAAGCGGCATTAATATGGCAAATGCGATTCGTATCGGTATGTTTCCGGATATACCGCTTGAAATGTACCATTATATCGGGAATTCTTCTCTGGCAGGCGCTTACGCAATGCTGTATTCTACAGAGTCAGAACGAAAAGTATATGAAGTGGCACAGAATATGACTTATATAGAATTGAGTGCAATTCCTCAGTATATGGATGAATTTGTGGGGGCATGTTTCCTGCCGCATACAGATAGTTCTCTGTTTCCGAACAGATAAAGAGGAGCTGCACGGGTGACTGGAAAAGGAGTATCAGATGAACATCAAGTATGAAAAAGACAATAAAGAGAGAGTTCCTTTTGAACACTATCTGGCAGAGTTTCAAAAAATGAATCCGGCAGAAGCTTCTGCGCGTACCGGTATTCCCTGGCATGAAGAAACACAGGAGTTTGAAATTCGTATGATGCAAAAATCATTTCTGGTGAAATGGCCGGAGTGTACGGTACGAAAAATGGAAGAGACCGACGACAGCTATGGGGCAATGGAGGATGGAATTCCGCCGAAAATCATGGTGATCCGTTATCTGACCAGAGGCGTGGCTTCTGTCGGAAGCGGAAAATTTCTGACATACCGTGAGATTCCCCATGGAGAGGTTTATTTTCGGCAGTTTCAGGGACGCTGTATGATGCGCCTGGCTTATGGATATGGTTCAAAGCTTTCGGTTTTTGAAAAGAAAATGGAGAAGCTGGGGGCAAGAAAGCTGGAGCTGGGAGATATATCCTACGAATTTGAATTTTTGAATGGTCATTTTGTACGTTTTATTCTTTGGGAAGGGGACGAGGAATTTCCGCCGTCCTCCCAGATACTCTTTTCCGATAATTTCCCGCTGTCTTTTGAAGCGGAGGATCTGGCAGTTGTGGGGGATGTGTCTATTGGCGCCCTAAAGAAGCTTTAGGCATTCAGAAAAGCGAACATGATAATATGGAGGTAGATAAAAATGGGTTTTTCAACAGTAGCATGTAATGAATTTGTAGAAGTACTAGCTTCTAAGGCTCCGGTACCGGGGGGCGGCGGCGCCTCTGCACTGGTAGGAGCGATAGGAACAGCTCTTGGCAACATGGTAGGCAGTCTGACCGTTGGGAAAAAGAAGTATGCGGATGTAGAGGCAGAAATGTATGAGCTGAAAGCGAAATGCGATAAGCTCCAGGCAGAGCTTCTTACTCTGATTGAAAGAGATGCAGAAGTATTCGAACCTCTTTCCAAAGCATACGGAATGCCGCGGGAAACGGAAGAAGAGAAGGCTGAGAAGGCCAGAGTGATGGAAATCGTGTTAAAGGACGCATGTTCCGTTCCGATGGAGATTATGGAGAAATGCTGTGAAGCAATCGACATCATTGCAGAATTTGCAGCGAAAGGTTCTGCTTTGGCGATCAGTGATGCAGGAGTGGGAGCCGCATTCTGCAAGGCGGCTCTTGAAGGCGCTTCCCTGAATGTATACATAAACACAAAATCCATGAAAAACAGGGAATATGCAGAGGAGTTGAATCAGAAAGCGGATGCGATGCTTGCAAAATATCCGAAGAAAGCAGAAGAAATCTTTAACAGCGTGCTTGGCAGATTAAAATAGGAGGAGAAAACTATGGCAAAACAGTTATTGGGAAAAGAAGTCGTTGCAGCTTTAAATGAGCGTATCATCGCCAAAGCAACGGAATTAAAGGAAAAGGGAATTAAGCCTACACTGGGAATTATTCGCGTGGGGGAAAATGAGAGCGATCTTTCTTATGAAAGAGGAGCTACGAAGCGTTGCGAGAAACTGGGGGTAGAGTATAAGAAATATCTTCTTCCTGCTGATGCGACACAGGGACAGGTATTGGCAGTGATCGATGAAGTGAATCAGGATGCTTCGATTCATGGCGTCCTGTTATTCCGTCCGCTTCCGAAACATCTGAACCAGAACGAAATCGAGCAGGCGCTTGACCCGGCAAAAGACGTAGATTGTATGACTGACGGCTCTATGGCAGGCGTCTTTACAGGTAAGGATCTTGGGTATCCGCCATGTACCCCACAGGCTTGTATGGAAATTCTGGATCATTACGGAATTGACTGTACAGGAAAGAAGGCAGTTGTGATAGGACGTTCCTTAGTCGTAGGAAAGCCTGCCGCGATGATGCTGATTAAGAAAAATGCTACGGTAACTGTCTGTCACACCAGAACGGTGGATATGCCGTCGGTGGTAAAAGAAGCAGACATCGTAATCGTGGCTGCTGGGCGGGCAGGCGTCGTAGATGATTCTTATGTAAGACCGGGCCAGGTCATTATTGACGTGGGTATCAACGTAAATGCAGAAGGAAAGCTCTGCGGGGATGTGGATTACGCAAAGGTAGAGCCGATCGTAGAGGCCATCACTCCGGTACCGGGCGGCGTAGGAAGCGTAACGACTTCCGTGCTGGTCGGACATGTGGTAGAAGCCGCTGAAAAAGCAAATAAGTAAGTGTGTTACAACAAAAACACCACGAAAACAAAGAAGGATTACTTTATTGTTTTCGTGGTGTTCATATCTTCTGACGCAGAAGTATCGAAAGGAACTGGAAATAATGTTTAAATTTATGATTTGTTTTCTTGCGGGCATTGGTGCGGGGCTTGGAACAGGATTTGCCGGAATGAGCGCAGCGGCAGTCATCAGTCCGATGCTGATTACTTTTCTGGGGCTTCCAGCATATGAGGCAGTGGGCATTGCGCTGGCAAGTGATGTTCTGGCAAGTGCGGTAAGTGCGTACACCTATGGAAAAAATAAGAACCTTGATATTCGAAATGGGCTGGTAATGATGGTTACGGTTTTGCTGTTCACGCTTTTCGGGAGCTGGGTCGCAAGCAGAGTACCGAATACCACAATGGGAAATTTTTCGGTTTTTATGACGCTGCTGCTGGGAATCAAATTCATCGTAAAGCCGGTTATGACGACCAAAGAATCCATGAACCAGGTAAGCATAAGAAAACAGATCGTTCAGTCCATTATCAGCGGTGTGGTTGTCGGATTTATCTGTGGTTTCGTAGGAGCGGGCGGCGGAATGATGATGCTTCTTCTTTTAACCGGCCTGTTGGGATATGAGCTGAAAACCGCAGTTGGAACCAGCGTTTTTATTATGGCATTTACCGCTTTCACAGGTGCAGTCAGCCATTTTGTAATTGGGGGTATGCCCGACGTATGGTGTCTGGCTTTCTGTGTAGCTTCGACGCTTTTGTGGGCGAGGATCGCGGCCAAATTTGCCAATAAAGCAAGTGCGGCGACGCTCAATCGTGCCACGGGGGTGGTACTTGCCGTTTTAGGAACGGCCATTCTTGTGGTAAACTACTTATAAGTCAGGAAGCAGTTTTGAAAGTATACGAAAAGAGTTGACAACGATTGACACATTTAGTAGAATAATAACGTGTAATTTAATATTGCCATATAAAGTGCAGAGGCATAAGCTTCTGAAGAGGGAATCAGGTGTGAATCCTGAGCGATCCGGTCACTGTATTCAGGGAATTCTGTCTCATGAGTCCATTGCATACCCATTTGTGAGAAGGCGAGACAGCGTGATAATCTGTAAGTCAGGAAACCTGCTTTGTATGTGAGATGAACTTCCGTGTAAAGTTTAACATCCATTCGGGGTCTATGGACTCTGCGTTAAATGTCTGCATGGGTAAGCAGGCATGTTTTTTACTTTATGAATGAATCTCAATGTTATTAAATACACGACTACCTCCTTCGGAACAGGAATTCCGCAGCCTGTTCCAAAGCAAGGCGCACAGTATGTCAGAACCGCTCCTGCCAGCGCTAAGGCCGGACGGAAATGTATGTATTGTGCGCCTTTTATTTTTGCGGGCTGTGTTTTGACTGGTTTCCTGCATAATCCTCCCTGGAGCTTCATATATTGTATCAGTACAGCGAGGGGGAATCTTTATGGAAGAATTTAATTTATACAGAGATATCCAGGCCAGAACAGGCGGGGAAATCTTTTTGGGAGTCGTAGGGCCGGTGCGGACGGGAAAATCCACTTTTATCCGAAGATTCATGGAGGAGATGGTGCTTCCAAACCTGGCGGAAAATGAGAAGATGATTGCCACAGACGAGATGCCTACCAGCGGAAAAGGAAAGATCATCACGACGGTAGAGCCGAAATTCGTTCCGAAAAACGCAGCAAAGCTTTTGCTGTCTGAGGAGCTGGAAATGAAGGTACGGCTGGTGGATTGTGTGGGATACATTGTAAAAGGCGCCTCCGGGGTGGACGATGCAAATGAGCAGCGCATGGTGAAGACCCCCTGGTCAGAGAAAGAAATCCCTTTCTCTGAGGCAGCAGTGATCGGTACGGAAAAGGTGATTCGCGACCATTCTACAGTGGGTATTGTTCTGACCTGTGACGGCAGTTTTGGAGAACTTCCAAGAGAAAATTTTGTGGAACCGGAGCAAAAAGCAATCCGGGAACTGCAAAAATCAGGGAAGCCGTTTATTGTTCTGGTGAATTCTGCAAAGCCTTACGGCGAAGAGGCAAAAAAGGTACTTGACTATCTGAAATCTGAATATCAGGTAAGCGCTCTTGCGGTGAACTGTGAACAGCTTCGCAAAGATGACATTCATAAAATTATGGAGAGAATCTTATATGAATTTCCACTGGTAAAATTAGAGTTTTATGTGCCGAAATGGGTAGAAACGCTTCCAATGGATCATGCAATCAAAGATTCACTTCTTTCAGGAATTCGTGATGTGATAAAAAGGCATCAGCATATCCGGGATGTTTCTGGTGAATCGGTTCAGTTTGAAAATGAATTTGCAAAAAAAATCAAATTGGATGGCGTGGATCTTGCCAGCGGTACTGCAAAAGTGCAGATTGAAATCGACGATACATATTACTATGAGATGCTCAGTGAAATGTCGGGAGTGCCGATTGAAGGAGAGTATCAGTTGATTTCTATGATTCGTGATCTGTCTGCCCTGAAAAAAGAATATGAAGATGTAGCGGGGGCTATCACAGCGGTACGTGGGACTGGATACGGAGTGATAACGCCAAGACAGGAGGAAATCGTACTGGAAGAACCGACCGTGATTAAGCAGGGCAGCAAATTCGGCGTGAAGATCAAAGCCGCCAGCCCGTCTATTCATTTGATTCGGGCTGATATTGAAACAGAAATAGCGCCAATCGTAGGCAGCGAACAGCAGGCACAGGATCTGATTGCCTATATCAAAGAGAACAGCAAGGGAGAAGACGGCATCTGGAATACCAATATTTTTGGAAAATCCATTGAACAGTTGGTCGAGGATGGAATTCGCACGAAACTTTCCAGGATTGGGGAGGAGAGCCAGGTGAAGCTTCAGGATACCATGAAAAAAATTGTCAATGAGTCCAATGGCGGGCTGGTATGTATTATTATTTAAAAGCAAATAAAAGATAAAAAAATTAAGAAATTTAAGTTTACAATTTTTCTGTTATCTGATAAAATTTCCTTACCGGAAAAATAAAATACAGGAGGGAGAAAATGTTAGAGAAACTATTTAAACTCAAAGACAACAACACAAATGTAAAGACAGAACTGATTGCAGGAGTTACCACTTTTATGACGATGGCATATATTCTGGCGGTAAATCCGAATATTCTGTCGGCGACGGGGATGGATAAGGGGGCCGTTTTTACGGCTACGGCAATCGCATCTTTTGTTGGCACCATGCTGATGGCGATTTTTGCAAATTATCCATTTGCACTGGCGCCTGGCATGGGCCTGAACGCTTATTTCGCCTATACGGTCGTTCTTCAGTACGGGTATTCCTGGCAAATTGCTTTGGCGGCCGTATTTATTGAAGGCGTTATTTTCATTTTGTTATCCTGCTTTAATGTGAGGGAAGCGATTTTCAACGCGATTCCAATGACGCTCAAACATGCGGTCAGCGTGGGAATCGGACTGTTCATTGCTTTTATCGGACTCCAGAACGCCAAAATCGTGATTGGGGGAAGCACCTTATTGTCATTGTTTTCACTGGAGGGATTCCAGGGGCTTAATAATGGAGCGGGCACTTTTAATGATGTAGGAATTACGGTTCTTCTGGCGATTATCGGTATTGTCATTACAGGAATCCTTGTCATCCGGAATGTGAGAGGAAATATTCTGTGGGGCATTTTAATCACATGGGGACTGGGAATTCTCTGCCAGTTTGCGGGAGTATACATACCAAATCCGGAAATCGGATTTTATTCCCTGCTTCCTGATTTCAGCAATGGTATCTCAATTCCAAGTCTGGCGCCTGTTTTTGGAAAGATTCAGTTTACCGGCATTCCGATTCTTGAATTGATTACGATTGTATTTGCATTTCTTTTTGTAGACTTGTTTGATACACTGGGAACGCTGGTTGGTGTTTCCACGAAAGCGAATATGCTGGATAAAGACGGCAAGCTTCCGAAAATTAAGGGGGCGTTAATGGCAGATGCGGTGGCTACTACGGCGGGGGCAGTCTTAGGTACTTCTACCGTTACCACTTTTGTGGAAAGTGCGTCAGGCGTTTCAGAAGGCGGAAGAACAGGATTAACGGCAGTGGTTGTAGCGGTCTTATTCGGATTATCTCTGCTGCTCTCCCCGATCTTTCTTGCAATTCCATCCTTTGCCACAGCTCCGGCATTGATTATTGTGGGATTTTATATGCTGGGCAATGTGATGAAAATTAATTTTGAAGACGCCAGCGAGGGAATTCCAGCATTTATCTGCATTGCGGCAATGCCGTTTTTCTATAGTATTTCCGAAGGAATTGCAATGGGCGTCATCTCTTATGTCGTGATGAATCTGGTTTCAGGAAAAAAAGAAAAACTGAGCGTGGTTATGTACATTTTGACAGCTCTGTTTATCCTAAAGTATTTCCTGTTGTAAGAAAAATCCGGACAAGCAGAAGTTGCCTGCAAATAAAAATCATGAAAGTACTGCCTTGTACAAATGGATGTTTGTACAGGCAGTATTTTTATACGTAAGTCTCAATTTCAGCATTTTGACGATACATTTTTGAAAGGGAACAAATTGACAAATCTTATAGAGTGCTTTATAATGTCTTTAGAATCTTAACAAATCTGTAATATTTTTAGAGATGAGGGGCGTTATATGAAGAGAAAAAATGTCATATGTACATTTTTGGCAGTCTTTGGTTTTCTGATGCTGCTGTCAACGAAAGCGGAGGCATCCTGGAAGCAGGAGAACGGAAAGTATTATTACTATGATTCCAAAGGAGTGGTTCTGAAGAATCAGAAAATAGGGGATTATTATGTAGGAGCTGACGGAGCACGTTACATAAACCGCCATAAGGGAAAGGATTTCTATGGGGAGGATGGAAAGAGAATTCCGGATTTTCATGGCGGCTGGCAGACCATCCAGGGAAAACGCTATTATTATACTGCACAGGGAAAAAAGGTCACTGGCTGGCTGAAATACCGTGGGAAAAAATATTATCTGGACGCGAATGGTGTGGTGCAGACAGGGTGGCAGCAAGTTGACGGGGTTTATTATTATTTCTCAACAGGAAGAAAACAATACGGGGCAGCTTTGAAAGGCTGGCAGAAAATCCACAGAAAGACGTTTTATTTTTCAAAAACCGGACAGTTAAAGCTTGGATGGTTTGGCATCGGAACAAAGAAATATTATGCCACAAAGAATGAGGGAAGCTACACGGGTATCCGTGATATTGCAGGGGAGACCTATCTTTTTAGCAATAACGGAATTATGCAGAAGGGATGGCGAACCTACCAAAATAATAAGTATTACTGTAAACGGAATACCGGGGCGATTGCGAAAGGAATCGGAACCATTGGCGGAAGGCTTTACTATTTCGATCAATTCGGCGTTATGCAGAAAAGCAAAGTGGTAACGATTGGTACGGATGCGTATTCCATTAATGCCAGCGGTATATGTACCAAGATTGCCAGCAGTTCCAGTACACCGGACGATATGCTGTTTTTCACCCTTTATGAATCGGGAATGGACGGCTATGGACAGGTGGGAGGAGATTACGGAAATGCCTGTGGAAAATATCAGTTTGACCGGCGTTATTCTTTAATCCCGCTGGTGAAGTATTGTTATGAAAAGGATCCGGTGGTATTTGCCGCATTTGCGCCTTATGCAAAATGGAGCAATACAACAAAATATCAGGAAAAGCTGAAAAACAATACCAAATTTTATAACGCATGGACGTCCATTTATGAGAAATATCCTTTTGTGTTTAAGAATTATCAGGATGCGTTTGCCATGCAGGAATATTATTCTTCTGTAGAAAGCCAGCTTCGTGCATGGGGAATCAACCTGGAAGCGCGTCCGTATGTGGTAAGAGGGGCAGTGTTCAGCTATGCGATCCAGCACGGTTCCTACACGGCGGCTATGGCGGTACGCGATGCAAAAATCACAAACGCAACGACAAATGAGAACTTCATAAAAAAGCTTTATAAATACAGGATCAGTAAATATCCGACCTATAGGAGCAGGTATACAACGGAAATGAACGACGCATTGGGGCGGCTTTAGAAAAAGAGAGGGATTGTCCAAAACATGAAAGCATACGTGTTTTGGACAATCTCTTTTTCAGGCAAAACGAACATATGGTTGATTTCTGGAAATGCTTATGTTATGATGATCGTTGAATGAAAGTATCTGATGAAAAAAGCAGAAGAGAGACGGAGGCTGAGGCATGATTGCATATATACGTGGAAAAGTGGTACACGTCAGTGAAACGAAGGTGATTCTGGAGGTTCATGGAATGGGATTTCAGGTATTTATTACCGCAAGGGATGCGTCTGCGATTCCAGCGCCGGGAGAACAGGTGCTGCTCCATACGTTTTTCCATGTCAAAGAGGACGCCATGCAGCTTTTCGGTTTTCTTTCGCAGGATGACCGGGAAGTATTTAAACTTCTGCTGAATGTAAATGGCGTCGGCCCGAAGGCGGCTTTGGGCGTTCTTTCGGCAATGTCCGCGGATGATCTGCGGTTTGCGGTACTGGCAGGAGATGCGAAAACCATTTCGAAAGCGCCTGGCATTGGAAATAAGACAGCGCAGAAAATGATACTGGAATTAAAAGATAAAATGAGCCTGGAGGATGCTTTTGAAAAGCGAATGGAAAACAGTGCAAAGGCGAATGTGGCAAATGGCATGACAGATGCGAAAAGCGAGGCCATCCAGGCGCTGGTAGCGCTTGGATATTCGAATGCGGATGCACTGAAGTCAGTGAATCGGGCAAATGCGTCAGAGGATATGGACACAGAGGCGATTTTAAAAGCGGCGCTTAAAAATATGTCTTTTTTATAAAGGGGTAAGTTATGGGAAGAAGGATTATTACATCAGATGTACTGGAAGAGGATATAAAGACAGAGACCAATCTTCGTCCGCAGACCCTGGATGACTATATCGGGCAGGCAAAAGCCAAAAAGACTCTCAAAATTTTTATACAGGCGGCGAAAGAGAGAGGGGATTCCCTGGATCACGTACTTCTCTACGGGCCTCCCGGACTTGGAAAGACGACGCTGGCGGGAATCATTGCGAATGAGATGGGAGTAAATATAAAAATTACTTCCGGCCCTGCAATTGAGAAACCGGGAGAAATGGCAGCGATTCTGAATAATCTTCAGGAAGGCGATCTGCTGTTTGTGGATGAAATTCATCGTCTGAACCGCCAGGTAGAGGAAGTGCTTTATCCAGCCATGGAGGATTTTTCCATCGATATCATGATTGGAAAGGGTGCGGCAGCCCGTTCTATCCGGCTCGATTTGCCGAGATTTACACTTGTGGGCGCCACGACGAGAGCCGGACTTCTGACAGCGCCGCTTCGCGACCGGTTCGGCGTGGTACATCGGCTGGAATTTTATACGGAAGAAGAATTAAAGGAGATTCTCGTGCGTTCCGCACAGGTACTGGGAGTCGAAATTGATGAAAAAGGAGCTGCGGAGATGGCGAAGCGTTCCCGCGGTACGCCGAGGCTTGCCAACCGGCTTCTGAAGCGGGTGAGAGATTTTGCACAGGTAAAATATGACGGAAATATTACAGGAGAGGTAGCGGCTTTGGCTCTCGATCTTCTGGAAGTAGATAAATATGGTCTTGATCAGACGGACCGGAATATTCTCCAGACTATGATTGAGAAATTTGGCGGCGGCCCTGTGGGACTGGATACCCTTGCGGCTGCGATAGGCGAGGATTCCGGCACCATAGAGGATGTGTATGAGCCATATCTGATCAAGACAGGACTGATTAACCGGACGCCCAGAGGCCGTATTGTGACAGAACATGCGTACCGGCATCTGGGGCTGGCCTGCCCGTTCTGATAACGATTTTGAATTTCAGCATAAAAATCTTGTAATTCTCAGGATTTCGTTTATAATGATAAATAAGAAAGGGAAAAATGGCGTATTTTCCCGAATGATAGAGACAACGGAAGAAAGGGAGAACACAGAATGTCATCCAAAAACAGAACAGAAGTACTGATTGATGGGAAAATATATACTTTGAGCGGATATGAAAGCGAAGAGTATCTGCAAAAGGTTGCTACATATATTAACAGTAAGCTGGTGGAATTCAAGAAAATCGATGGATACAGCCGTCAATCCAGAGAAAATAAAAGTATGCTCTTGGAACTGAATATTGCCGACGATTATTTTAAAGCGAAAAAGCAGGTTGAGATGGTAGAGGAAGAGCTTGAGGAGAAAGACCGGGAATTGTACGATTTGAAGCATGAGCTGATTCGTGTACAGATTCAGATGGAGGCAGCGGAGAAATCAATGGCGGATTTACAGAAAGAATCTGCCGAGCTTCAAAAAAAGATCGTTCGATTGGAAACCGAGCTGGAAGAGAAAAATAAATAGAAGAATCGTGAGGGCTGTCTTAAAAGACAGCCTTTCCTGTACGGAGGTATTTATGAAAGCGGAATTACTAGCCCCTGCCGGCTCCCTGGAAAGTTTGAAAGCCGCTGTAACGGCGGGTGCAGATGCGGTTTATGCAGGCGGCAGTCGATTTGGAGCCAGAGCTTATGCGGATAATTTTACAAAAGAACAGCTTTTAGAGGCGATTGATTATTGCCATTTGCATGGCAGTAAGATATATCTGACTGTCAATACGCTTCTGAAGGATTCTGAAATGGAAGAGTTATACGATTATCTTCTTCCTTTTTATGAAAGAGGACTGGATGCGGTGATCGTACAGGATATCGGCGCGCTTTCTTATATACGTCGGGCATTCCCAGGGCTAGACATTCACGCCAGTACGCAAATGACGCTGTGCGGCGTGGAGGGCGCACGGTTTTTACAGTCCCAGGGGGCTTCCAGAATCGTGACGTCCAGGGAACTTTCGCTTGGTGAAATCCGAAAGATTCGACAGGAGACGGAGCTTGAGATTGAAAGCTTTGTTCACGGCGCGCTCTGTTACTGCTATTCAGGCCAATGTCTGTACAGCAGCCTGATTGGCGGAAGGAGCGGAAACAGGGGGCGGTGCGCGCAGCCTTGCCGTCTCCCTTATAAGACAGAAAAAGCAGAAGGATTCCTGCTCAGTCCGAAAGACATATGTACGCTGGAAATTCTTCCGGAGATTCTGGAAGCAGGGGTTTATTCCCTGAAAATTGAAGGGCGTATGAAACGTGCCGAGTATACGGCAGGCGTGGTGCGGATTTACCGGAAATATCTGGACTTTCTTCTGACACATGGAAGAAAAGGGTATCAGGTATCGGAAAAAGACAAGCGGGAATTGATGTCACTGTATAATCGGGGCGGTTTTACGACAGGATATTACCAGATGCGAAACGGAAAAGAGATGATGTCCATGAAACGGGCGAATCATTTTGGAACGGAAGCAGCAAAGGTCGTTTCTGTGCAGAAGGGAAGTCTAACGGTTCGGGCATTGGAGGAGCTTCATAAGGGAGACCTTCTGGAAAATACGGTACTTTTGCAGAATCTGGCACAGGGGAGCACGCTTCGTCTGAAATTGCCGTATGTGGAAACGCGCGCAAGGAAAGCGGGCGATGTACTTCATCGCACAAGGGATGAGAGATTGCTGTCAGAACTTGGCAGGAAATATCTGCAAACGGAAAGAAAAGAAAAAATTAATGGGAAATTAATGATTTTGAGTGGACAGCCTGTTATACTGAATGTGGCTTTGGGCAGGAATTCTGTAAGTGTAAAAGGAAAGGTCCCGCAGGTATCACAGAATCAGCCATTAACTTCCGAAAGGGTAAAGAAGCAGATCGAAAAGACGGGCGGCACGCCTTTTGTTTTTGAAAATCTGGAAGTGCAAATGGATGATGGGCTGTTTCTTCCGATGCAGTGCTTAAACGAGCTTCGAAGGGAGGCGCTTGAGCGGCTTTTAAAGAAGCTTTACAGCCAATGGAATAGAAATGCGGTGGAAAAGAAACCGGAGAAACCGCAAAAAACAGAACGGAAATGGACGGGGCATTGCATATATGTATCTGTGGAAACGATCGGTCAGATGGAAGCCATGTGCCGTGTTTCGGGAATTTCGGGAATCTATCTGAGTGCGGATGGATTGGATGTACCGTTAGACATGTCTCAGGTAAAGAAGGTTACAGCGCTTTGCCGTGCAGCGGGGAAATCCTGCTTTTACAGAATGCCGCATGTTTTTCGAGAAGAGACAAAAATACTTTATGCGCAGACGGAGCGTTTGGAGGCATTGCATCATTTTGATGGCGTCCTGTTCGAGAATTATGAAGAATTTTTCTTTTTGCGGGGGAATGGTTTTGACGGGAAGCTGATTCCCGATCATAATATGTATAGTTACAACCGGTTTGCAAAAGAATTTTGGAGACAGCAGGGAATCAGAAAGGATACGGCGCCTCTGGAACTGAATGACCGGGAACTGGCTGTGCGGGGCTGTGCGGACAGTGAGATTCTGGCCTATGGGCGCCTGCCGATGATGGTTTCGGCACAGTGCCTGCGAAAAAATACGGACAGATGTACGAACAGGAGCGGACTTCTGTTCCTGAAAGACAGAAAAGGAAAGCAGTTTGCAGTGAAAAATAACTGCAAATTCTGTTATAATATCATTTATAATCAGGTTCCGCTGTCACTGTTCGATCAGAAAGACGAATTGGATGCTCTGAAACCTCTGGGACTCAGGCTTTCCTTTACGATAGAAACACCCGAAAAGGCAGAAGCGGTTGCGAGGGCTTTCACGGAACGATTTGTAGAAGAAAAAAATTTTGAATATGATTTCGGAGATTTTACACGGGGACATTTTAAACGTGGAGTAGAGTAGGTGAAAAATTGACAAGACTGATTATTGAAATTTCGAGATACGTGTTGATTGCATTGATGGTAATTTATACCTTACAATGTTATCTTGCATTTTTCAGGAAGGATGAAGACGCCAGAGAATTCCTGTTTCTGCGTCAGAATGTTGTAATGTTCTGCATTCATTTTGTCGCATTTATGGTATTTTATCTGAAAATGGAGCGGCCCATGCTTTTGTATTTTTACGGAGCGCAGGTGCTGTATCTTCTGGCGACGCTGGTTTTTTTCAGAAATCTTTATCCCAGGGCATCCAAATTAATTATTAATAATATGTGTATGCTGATTACGGTCGGGTTTATCATGCTGACCCGTTTATCCTACGATCAGGCGACGAAACAATTTATGATTCTGGTTGCCGGAACCGTCATTGCGCTGATTATTCCGGTCATTATCCGAAAAATGCGGATTCTGACAAAATGGGCCTGGGTTTATGCGATTCTGGGGATTGGACTTTTGGGAGTCGTGGCGGTAATGGCGCGCTCCACTTATGGCGCAAAGCTTTCCCTGACTGTGGGAGGAATCACTTTACAGCCGTCTGAATTTGTAAAAATTCTGTTCGTGTTTTTTGTGGCGGGGATGCTGGCGAAATCGGTTGCTTTTAAAAACGTAGTCGTAACTACGGCGCTGGCGGCCGTTCATGTGCTGATTCTGGTTATTTCTACAGACTTGGGGAGCGCTCTGATTTTTTTCGTCACGTATTTGATGATGCTTTATGTAGCGACAAAGGATTCCCGCTATCTCCTGGCAGGATTCGCAGCCGGGGCGCTGGCGGCTGTAGCCGCTTATTTTCTGTTCAGTCATGTACGCGTCAGAGTGGAAATCTGGCAAGATCCGTTCCAGGAATATGAGGGGGGCGGATATCAGGTGGCGCAGGCGCTCTTTGCGATCGGTGCGGGAGGATGGCTTGGAACCGGTCTGTTTCAGGGGTCTCCGGGGGCGATTCCGATTGTGGATCAGGATTTTATGTTTGCGGCGATTGCTGAGGAACTGGGGGGCGTCTTCTCTATTTGCCTGATTCTGGTCTGCATGAGCTGTTTTATCATGTTTGTAAATATTGCCATGAAGCTTGAGAAGGATTTTTACCGGAACGTGGCTTTTGGTCTGGGATGTATGTATGGCGTACAGGTATTCCTGACCGTGGGAGGCGCCATGAAGATGATACCCATGACAGGTGTTACGCTTCCGCTCATCAGTACGGGAGGAAGTTCCCTTCTCAGCACATTAATATCATTTGCCATCATTCAGGGACTCTATATCCTGAGAAATGACGAGGAGGAAGAGCTTGAGGAAGAAGAATATTATGATGAAGAAGAGGAATACTACGACGGACGATATTCAGATTCAGGATATCCCTATCGCTGAGGAACGTCCGAGAAAAAAGAGAAAACCTTCTCCAAAACCGAAAAAGAGGGTGGAGGATGATGTGCCGCCCGAAATCAGCGAACGGAAAAGGCGGAACAGGCAGCTTGTAAGAGTCAGCTATCTGTTTGTGTGCATGTTTCTGTCGCTTGCCGGGTATCTGATGTATTTTAATATTCAAAAAAGGGAAGATATTAATTCAAATGCAAAAAACACAAAGCAGGAAAGCAAGGAGGATCAGATTATCCGGGGGGCGATTCTTTCCTCCGACGGGGAAATCCTTGCCGGAACAAATGTAGATGAAGCTGGAAATGAGACGAGATTGTATCCGTTTGACAACGTATTTTCCCATGTGGTAGGTTATGCGACCAATGGAAAATCAGGTGTAGAATCCTCTTCAAATTTTGAGCTGATGTCCTGCCATGCTTCTATTTTGGAACAGGTAAGAGATCAGTCTCTTGACATGAAGGTTCGGGGAGACAGTGTCGTGCTGACTCTGGATTCGAGACTCCAGAAGGCATGCTATGATGCGCTCGGATCTTATAATGGAGCCGTGGTTGTGATTGAGCCGGACACGGGAAAAATCCTGGCTATGGTTTCGAAACCGGATTTTAACCCGAACACGATTGCAGGAGACTGGGATGCGCTGATTAGTGATTCCACGAACAGCTCTCTCTTTAACCGTGCCACGCAGGGACAGTACCCGCCAGGTTCTACCTTTAAAATTATGACGACATTGGCATATATAAGAGAACATCCGGAGGATTATAAAAATTACCACTATACCTGTGACGGAAGTATATCCAGAGGGGACGTGAGGATCACCTGTTATGGCGGCGAGGTACATGGACAGGTTGATCTTGAATCCGCTTTTGTACATTCCTGTAACGGCGCTTATGCCAATATGGGAATGGAACTGAACAATCAGGACTTTAAAACGCTCTGTGAAGATTTTCTGTTTAATACAGACCTTTCTTTCGGGCTTCCTTCGAGCAAGAGCCTGTTCACGCTGGAAAACGGCGCTTCTTATGGCGAAGAAATGATGACCGCAATCGGGCAGGGGAATACGGTGGTTTCCCCGCTGGAAATGGCAATGATCGCAGCCACGGTTGCGAATGGCGGAAACATGATGAAGCCATATTATATTGATCATATCGAGACTTATGATGGGGATGAAGTGAAAAAGAACAAGCCGTCCGTTTATAAAGAGCTGATGAGCACAGAGGAAGCAGAAGTTCTTGCAGATTTTATGAGAAAGACAGTGGAAACAGGAACAGCTTCTACTCTTTCCGGGCAAAGTTATACGGCGGCCGGAAAAACAGGCTCGGCGGAATACGAGACAGGAGATACCAGCGGGACACATTCATGGTTTGTGGGCTACAGTAATGTGCAGAATCCTGACCTCGCAATTGCCGTCATTGCAGAAAATGGAGGTTCCGGCAGTTCTGCCGCAGTTCCTATTGCGAAACAGATTTTTGACGCTTATTATAATAACTATGATAGCGGATATTAGAAATATATTGCACGATTTCTGAAAAAGAGTTATACTAAATACCAGTTCAACAACACAACGCGTAACAGGAGGAATTGCAATGATTGAGGCAACGAGCTGTGGCGGTGTGGTTATATTTCGAGGGAAAATCCTGGTTCTGTACAAAAGCTATAAAAATAAGTACGAGGGCTGGGTTTTGCCGAAGGGAACTGTAGAGGCTGGTGAAGAATTCAAGGACACCGCTGCAAGAGAAGTTCTGGAGGAAACAGGAGTACAGGCATCCATCATTAAATATGTCGGGAAAAGTCAGTATACCTTTAATGTGCCTGAAGATGTCGTGGAGAAAGATGTCCACTGGTATCTGATGATGTCAGACAGCTATTACAGCAAACCACAACGTGAAGAGTATTTTGTAGATTCAGGGTATTACAAGTTTCACGAAGCGTATCACCTATTGAAATTTTCCAACGAGAAGATGATATTGGAGAAAGCGTATAATGAATATCTGGAATTGAAAAGGCGAAATCTCTGGGGAAACCGCAAATATTTTTAGCAGCGAAGCGGAAATCCGCTTTGGGAAGTAGAAGGGTTGTCGCAGAACGTAAAAACATTCTGCCACGGCCCTCTTTTCAAAAAAGAGGAATGGCTGCCCGAAAAGAAAGGTATGAGAAAAAGCAGTTATGGAATGGTATTCGAAACTCTATATAGGAGAAGGTGCAAAGCTCAAAGCGAAAAAAATCATTCGAAAATTGAAGAGAAATGCCGGACAAATGGATATCTATCTGATTACACTTGCTTCAAATGGGAAAGATATATTAGAGATCATTAACGCTGCTTATCTGAAACAATCGGTCGTCAGGCGAAATCTTCCGATGATCGTGGGAATCGCAAAGGGATACGGCGAGGCTGTGGAACTGGTGCAGCAGCTTGTGACGGAGACATATGAAAAAACGGGAGACTGCCAGGTGCTGGCATATCTGAAGTGGAAAGCAAAGACTGGCAGCGGAAAAAGAGAGTGGCAGGAGTGAGAATATGCTACATATTATTTGGGTAATACTGAAAATAGTGGGGGTTCTTCTGGCGGCGCTGGTTTGTCTGCTTTTGCTTTTGCTATGTACGACGCTTCTTGTACCTTTTTGCTATCGTTTTTCAGTCACGAAGGATGAAAAAGATTTTTGGGGAAAAGGAAAAGTAAACTGGCTTTTTCACATGATTTCTGTAACCGTTTGTTTTCAAAATGGAAAACCAGAAGCCAGAATGCGTATTCTATTTTTTAAAAAAAATCTTTTCCCGGCAAAGAAGCAGGAAAGGAGCCGAAAAAAAAGAAGGAAAATTCCAAAGGAAGAGGAACCGGAACGCAGGGAGGAACAGCCAGTCAGCTACCCGGCGGTATATGATTCCGGGACGGGGGGGGACAGAGAAGAAACCGAAGAAAAGGAAGCAGAATCTCTGCATCTCCGTGGGAAGCCGCAAGAAGAAATTCCGGAGCCGGAGAACAGGGCGGGAAAAAAGACGTTTTTGGAAAGAATAAGAAAAATACAGAAAACAATCAAAGACATTCCAGGGAAAATAGAAAAACGGAAGGAAAGCCTGAAAAATACATTTCAAAAGGGGAAGGAGCTTGCGAATCTTTTCCTCTCTGACCCGATGAAAAGGACGCTTCTGCGGTTTAAGAAGCATTTCCTGTATTTATGGCGGCATCTGAAACCAGATAAAATCTGGGGAGAATTAAGATATGGGCTGGATGATCCGGCGCTGACCGGGCAGTTGACCGGGATTCTATATTTGATTCTCGCAAATGGTTTCTACAGAGTCCGGCTGGAACCAGATTTTGAACATGTTGTTTATGAGGGAGAACTGCATGTCAGAGGACACATCCGCCTGTGCCATATGGCATCAGTGGCGTGGAAGATATTCCGGGATAAAGAATTCCGGATGATATTAAAAAAATTTCAGGGATAACCTAAGGAGGAATGAATATGGCTTCAGAAAATAATTTTCAGACAACGGTAGACGCCCTTTTTCAGGGAATGAACAGTTTTATCACCACCAAGACGGTAGTCGGCGAAGCGATTCACATCGGTGATACCATTATCCTTCCGCTGGTGGATGTGTCTTTTGGCGTAGCGGCTACGGCAAAAGCGGAAGATAAAAAAAGAGGCGGCGGAGGAGGTATGGGTGGAAAAATGACGCCAAGTGCGATTCTGGTAATCCAGAACGGGACAACAAAGCTGGTCAATGTAAAAAACCAGGATGGTTTAACCAAGATTCTGGATATGGTACCGGATTTCGTAGACCGTTTCGCAGATAAAAAGAAAGAGCCTTCCCAGGAGGAGAAAAAAGTAGCGGAGGACGCTGTAGATGATATTTTTGCGGATTTAGAGGAGTAAACAGGAGAGGTCTGCATATAATGATAAAAATATCTTTCAGGAGCGTGTATGAAACGCATTATAGGGTATACCCTTTTCTGGATGGGAATCGGAATGCTTCTGTCAGTCCTCATTCCGTGCAGACTTCTTGCTTTTTTAATTTGCGCCGTTTTGCTGGCGGTTGGATATAATCTGTTTTGCTGCTGCAAATGAACAACAGGTATGTTCGCTTGACTCGTTGCTCACGTAAATAAAAAGACCTCTCACTTGGAAAGCGGGAGGTCTGTCATATTGTTTTAAGCTCTTTCAACTTTACCGGACTTCAAGCAAGAAGTACATACATACATCTTCTTAGCAGCACCGTTTACTTTAACTCTTACGGATTTTATGTTAGATTTCCACATTTTATTGGATCTTCTATGGGAATGACTCACGTTGTTTCCGAAATGAGCGCCTTTATCACAAATAGCACATCTAGCCATGACTGCACCTCCTTGAAAATAGATTACCTGTTTCTATACAGGCTCACAACACTAGACATTTTAACAGATATTTTTTAGTTTTGCAAGAGAATTTTTTTCGCTTGCAAAATTATTTTTTACGCACTTTTTGAAATTCACATTTCGGGTAAATTACATAAAAAACTTGAAGTTATACGAATCAAATGCTACAATATAGTATAAAATGTTAAGTCAGGAGAAATAGAAATGAAAAAAACAAAGAAAATTTTTACCTTTCTGCTTGCGCTGACGGTAACACTGGGAAGTGTTCCGGTGACAGCCAGGGCAGAAACCGGGACAAAACCGGAAGATGGAACAACGATTGGACAGCCTTTTCCATCAGGAACAGGCGGAAGCCAGAATTTCCGTATACCAGGTCTCGTTACTCTGGATGACGGTACGCTTGTAGCATCCTGTGACGCTAGATGGAACCATGGAGGAGACGCCTGCGGACTGGATACGGTCGTTTCACGTTCAACGGATCATGGGGCGACGTGGAATTACACCTTTGCCAATTATCTGGGGGATTACGGGAACCAGATGAATCAATATTCATCTGCTTTTATCGATCCGGCAATTGCGACGGATGGGGAAACGGTTTATATGATCGCGGACGTATGGCCGGGCGGCTATGCGATTAATACGGCGCCGCTTAGACCGGTTGCGGGACAGAATGGCTTTGATGCCAATGGAAATCTTCGCCTTTCCGCAGATAACCGTAGCACTTATGGGTACCATCTGGAAAAGAATACCGGGGATGCAGAATCTTATTATGTGATAAAAGAAAATGCTACCGGAAATGTCGTAGAAGGATATATGGTGGACGCTTACTTTAATCTGACAGGCAATGGAGTGACGAGCAATCTGTTTTATTATGATTCACCATATCTTGTTTATCCGACGGATTACCTGTATCTGACGAGTTCAAAGGATGGCGGAGCTACCTGGTCCGTTCCATCTCTCTTAAATCTTAAGAAGGAGTCTGAGCAGACGCTTCTGGTAGGACCTGGAAGGGGTATCGTAACTTCGAAGGGAAGAATCGTTTTTACAGCTTATGAATTTACGGGCGGAGACAGAAACAGCGTTTGCTTTTATTCTGACGACCAGGGCGTGACCTGGACACGCGGGGAGTCCGTATCAGAGATCAGCTCGGAGGCGGCAGTTGTCGAGGCGGAAGGAAAACTGTATATGTTTACACGCCACGGTGGGTATTATGTATCAGAGGACTGGGGAGAAACATGGTCTCCAAAGAAAGAGGTCGGTGTCAGCTACACCTTGAGCTGTGAGCTGAGCGCTATTACTTATTCAAAGAAGATTGATGGAAAGACGGCAATCATTCTCTCTGCACCAACCAGCGGCCGTGCAGCCGGAAAGCTTTTCGTAGCTCTGGTACAGAATGACGGAACGCTTTCCTGGGATTATGATTACAGCGTAAATGGCAGCGCATATTATGCGTATTCCTGCCTGACAGAGTTAAAGGATGGTTCTGTTGGCCTGCTCTATGAAAACGGCGGCGCAGCGATTACTTATACCAATATACCGATTTCAGATATTGCAGAAGATGCGGTTATCAGTAATATCTGGTGTGAAGATGCCGATGGAAATACGACAGGCAGTATTGATATGAAGTCTGATGCTTCCGTGACGTTGAATGTTTTTGATACGGAAAAAGATGCTGTTCTGACAGCGGGATCCAGTGATGCGACACTTTTGAATGTCAGCCTGGATGGGCAGAAGCTGACCATTACAAGCAAGGCAGTCACGGATGGTCTGGCACGCGGATATGTGACACTGACAGACGGAACGAACACGGCGCAGTTATTGGTAAATATTACAGATTCACAGCAGTATGAAATCGTAGACCTTCGCATGGGAGATACAAAGACCTTTACCATTGCAGAAGGAAGTCTTGGAACAGTCGGGGATGCAGCGATCGCGAAAGTGACGAACGAAGGCACACAGATGACGATCGAGGCGCTTCTGGAAGGAATGACTTCGGTCGTGGCAGGCGGTACAGAATACTTCATTGTTGTGAAAAATGATGTAAAAGAACTGAAACTGGAAGAGGGCGAAAGCGTTATTGTAAAAGGAGCTTCCATCTTGCAGGAGGCAGACCAGAACGTTGCGCAGGTAGAGAAAAACCTGGATCGCCCGCCTTATGCAAAGACGGACGGAGTTACGGCAGACGGAAAGTATCTGATTGGAACGGCATCGCATATTATGGTCTATACTGACAGCGCAGCCAGTGATCCAGTGGGAAGAATGATGAAGTCTGTGAATTTCAAGGCTGAAGATCTTACAGATTATATGTGGACGATTCAGGCGTCGGACGGCGGATATACCTTCCAGGATAAGAACGGACAGTATTTGAACTTTGCGGATTCAACGGGCAGTTCCTGTGCGGTAAGTGTCAGCAGTACCCCGCAGGTTCTCAAGATTGTAGAAAGTTCTGATGGCTATAGCATTACAAATACGAAACATTATTTGAACAATTATGCGAACAGCAATACGCGTGCAGCCGGATGGAATGCGAACAACAGCGCATGGTATTTCTATCAGGTGGCGGACAGCTTTTTGATTACCGGTATCGCAGAAGGAAGAACGAGTGTTATTATTAGTGGAACCACGTATCATATAACTGTCGGGAATCCAAAAACAGTGGAAGAAGAGAAAGCGCTTGCGGATCTGACTAAAAAGACAACAGCAGTGGATATGATTCTGAAACAGAGCGCTCTTTATACAGAAGAATCCATAAAAGCGCTGACAGAGGCATACAAAGCGGCAAAAGCGCTGCTGGATAAGGAAGAAGAACAGAATGTAGACACACTGAAGGCTGCACTGGATACACTGTCAAAGGCAGTGGACAATCTGGTGAAAAAACAGACAAGCGGGCAAACGATAGTTCCGCCTCCTGAAAAGAAGATTCCGGAAGTTGGAAGCATACATTCTGATGCAAAGGCATCTTACAAAGTTCTTTCCGCAACGGAATCCGGCGGTACGGTTTCTTATATAAAACCGAACAAGAAAACAAATAAAAAGATCACAGTGCCAGCAGCCATTAAGATTGACGGACGGACTTATAAGGTGACAGAAATTGGGAATAACGCATTTAAGGGCAATAAAAATCTGACACAGATAACCGTTGGTTCTAATGTGAAGAAGATTGGAAAGTCTGCTTTTGAAAAATGTGCGAAGCTGAAAAAGATCACCGTGAAATCAAAAGTATTAAAAAGTGTTGGAAAGCAGGCGGTGAAGGGCATAAATAAAAAGTGCGTCATTAAAGTTCCAAAGCAGAAGCTGGCAGCTTATAAAAAGCTTTTTAAAGGAAAAGGTCTGAAATCTACCATGAAAATCAAAAAATAATGGTATCCAAAGGAAGAGAAACGGTGTCGGAGCATGAAAACTCCGGCGCCGTTTTGGTGTTTTCTGGGGTTTCTCCCATAAAAATCAAAAATAGATATTTCTTTTTACCATAAAACAGGGTATAATAAAAAAAAGTTTAGACAGGAGGTTACGTTTATGAAGGGACGTATGGATACAGAACTTGGATCAATTTTAATAGATACCGACGTAATAGCAACCTATGCCGGAAGTGTCGCTGTGGAGTGCTTTGGCATCGTGGGAATGGCGGCTGTGAACATGAAGGCCGGTCTGGTAAAGCTGTTAATGAAAGACAGTTTAAAGCATGGAATTCAGGTGACACTTACAGATAACAAAATTTCTCTGGATTTTCATGTCATTGTTGTATATGGCGTCAGCATTTCCGCCGTAGCGCAGAATTTATATGAAAATGTGAAATACCGGGTGGAAGAGTTTACCGGAATGGAAGTAGAGAAAATTAATATTTTTGTAGAGGGTGTAAGAGCCATAGATTAAGGAGGAATTTGTTGTGATAACAAATACAATAAACGCCAGGCTGTGTGCCAAAATGTTTTTGGCCGGGGCAAAAAATCTGGAATCGAAGAAAGAATGGATCAATGAATTAAATGTGTTTCCGGTGCCGGATGGCGATACGGGAACCAATATGACTTTAACAATCATGTCGGCGGCAAAAGAAGTAGCTTCTTTGCCTGAGATTACAATGGAAGCGCTTGCAAAAGCGATTTCCTCCGGTTCTCTGCGCGGAGCAAGAGGAAATTCCGGTGTGATTCTTTCACAGCTTTTCCGGGGATTCACAAAGGGAATCAAAGAATATGAAGAGATTGACACGGTGATTCTTGCGTCTGCTATGCAGAAGGCGGTGGAAACTGCATACAAAGCCGTTATGAAACCGAAAGAAGGAACGATTCTTACCGTCGCAAAAGGGGCGGCAGACAAAGCGTCTGAGCTGGCGGAGACCGATATGGATATGAAAACATTTATCGGAAAAGTGATCGATCATGCGGACGGCGTGCTTGCACAGACGCCGGAAATGCTTCCGGTACTGAAAGAAGCAGGCGTCGTGGATTCCGGCGGCCAGGGACTGATGCAGGTCTTAAGGGGCGCGTATGATGCGTTTCTGGGAAAAGAGATCGATTATTCGATCGAGGGTGCGCAAAGCTCCTCTCCGTTGACAAAAGCGGCGCCGCAGGCGGAGGCTGATATTAAGTTTGGCTACTGTACCGAATTTATTATTATGCTTGAAAAAGAGTACACGGATGTGACAGAACTGGAATTTAAAGCATTTCTGTCATCCATAGGTGATTCTATTGTAGTAGTTTCCGATGATGATATTGTAAAGGTTCATGTACATACGAATGATCCTGGAAAGGCAATATCAAAGGCGTTGACGTATGGTTCTCTTACGAAGATGAAGATAGATAATATGCGTGAAGAGCATCAGGAAAAACTGATTAAGGATGCGGAAAAGCTGGCGGCGCAGCAGAAAGAGGAAGAAGCTTTGAAAGCCCCGAAAAAGGAGGTTGGCTTTATCTCTGTGTCGATCGGTGAAGGTGTTGGACAGATTTTCAAGGACCTCGGTGTGGACTATCTGATCGAGGGCGGACAGACCATGAATCCCAGTACAGAGGATATGCTGAAGGCGATTGAAAAAGTGAATGCGGATACGATCTTTATTTTTCCAAATAATAAAAATATTATCCTGGCGGCAAACCAGGCAAAGGTGCTGACAAAAGGAAAAGAAGTAATCGTGATGCCGACAAAGACCGTTCCGCAGGGAATCAGTGCAATGATCAATTACAATGCAGAGCTTTCCGTAAAAGAAAACGAGGAGGCAATGAAAGAAAGCATTCAATTGGTGAAAACGGGACAGATCACTTATGCGGTGCGTGATACACATATTGAGGATAAGGAAATCCGGCAGGGAGATATTATGGGCATTGGAGACAGTTCTATTCTTGCGGTCGGACAGGATATTCAGAAGGTATCGGAAGAAACGGTAGAAAAGATGTTGGATGAAGAATCGGAACTGATCAGTATTTACTATGGATCCGAGGTGAAGCAGGAACAGGCAGAAGCTTTGCGCAATATTCTGGCAGAAAAATGGCCTGATTGTGAAGTGGAAGTGTACTCCGGCGGCCAGCCGATCTATTATTATGTGATTTCCGTAGAGTAAATGATGATGAATGAACACTCCGAAATGGATGCCCTTAAGGGCGTCGGAGAAAAAACAAAGAAGATTTTTGAGCGTGCCGGAGTATTCTGTGTGGGCGACCTCCTGCATTATTATCCGAGAGCTTACGATACCTTTGAAACGATTCGAAAGATTTCAGAAGTGCAGGCAGGAGAAACGGCAGCAGTATGCGCCGTGCTTTCTGCCACAATCACCGTCCGGTCTGTGAAACGGCTGAAAATTTCAGAAACGGTGCTTTGGGATGTGACAGGAGCCATACGGGCGATCTGGTATCATATGCCTTATCTGAAAAATACGCTGAACCCCGGAAAACGCTATGTATTCCGGGGAAAAATCGTGAAAAAAGGACAGCAGACCGTGATGGAACAGCCTGCTGTTTTTGACGTGGAGACATACATGGCTCTTCAGGGACGGATGCAGCCGCTCTATCCGCTGGTTGACGGTCTCACAAACAAGATGGTGACAAAAGCGGTGCGTCAGGCGCTGGATGAACTGGATCTTTCCAAAGATGCGCTTCCTCCTAAAATCCGTTTAAAATGGAATTTGGCCGAATATCATGATGCGCTGGAACAAATTCATTTTCCAAAAGACGAACGGGCAATGTATCTGGCGAGACAAAGGCTGGTCTTCGATGAGTTTTTCCTGTTTATCCTCGCACTTCGCAGCCTGAGGGAAAACAGAATCGTCATGAAACCATCCTTTCCCATGAAAAAAACGGCGCTGACCGGGCAGGTAATCAAGAGTCTGCCTTTTTCACTGACGAATGCGCAGAAGAAAGTCTGGCGGGAACTGGAAGACGACCTGACCGGGAACCAGGTCATGGCAAGGCTGATCCAGGGGGATGTGGGGTCAGGAAAAACCATACTGGCTGTACTGGCATTGATTCTGACTGCGGTAAACGGATACCAGGGAGCTTTGATGGCGCCCACGGAGGTGCTTGCCAGACAACATTTTGACTCGGTTACCTCACTGCTGAAGGAACAGGGGTTGGACTTTCAGACAATACTGCTGACAGGGTCTATGACTGCAAAGGAAAGGAGAGAAGCTTATCAGAAGATGATCTCCGGAGAGGCGGATATTATTATCGGAACACACGCGCTGATTCAGGAAAAGGCGGCGTATCGAAGGCTTGCACTTGTGATTACCGATGAACAGCATCGCTTTGGCGTACGCCAGAGGGAAATACTGGCGGAAAAAGGCGTGACGCCGCATGTCATCGTTATGAGCGCCACGCCGATTCCGAGGACTTTGGCGGTTATTCTTTATGGAGACCTGGATATTTCGGTGGTAGATGAACTTCCGGCGAACCGCCTTCCGGTAAAAAATTGTGTGGTAGGAACTTCTTACCGGAACAAAGCGTATTCCTTTATCCAAAAGGAAGTGGAAAAAGGACGTCAGGCTTATGTGATCTGTCCGATGGTAGAGGAAAGTGAAGCCATCGAAGCCGAAAATGTCATTTCCTATGCCGGAGAGCTCGCCCGTATCTTACCGCCATCCGTCTGTGTAGAGTATCTGCATGGAAAAATGAAGCCGGCACAGAAAAATCAGATTATGGAGCGCTTTTTGAAAAATGAAATACAGGTGCTGGTATCCACTACGGTTGTTGAAGTGGGCGTTAACGTGCCGAATGCCACTGTGATGATGATTGAAAATGCAGAACGTTTTGGGCTGGCACAGCTTCATCAGCTCCGGGGACGTGTGGGGCGTGGAAAAGAGCAGTCTTATTGTATTATGGTTCACAGTTCTGACAGTAAAAAGATAAAAAAGCGCCTGGAGATTTTAAATCAATCCAACGACGGATTTTACATTGCCAGTGAGGATCTGAAGCTTCGGGGGCCGGGAGATTTATTCGGAATCCGGCAAAGCGGAATTCTGGAATTCCGTCTGGGAGATGTATTTCAGGACGCAGGAATTTTGCAGCAGGCAAGCGAAGCGCTTGCAGAACTGCAAAGGGAAGATGAAAAGTTGTTGCTTTCGGAGCACCACGCCTTGCGTGAAAGGCTGTCACTTTATCTGAACGGAGATGCCAAAAGGCTGAATCTGTAGTTCAAATTTAGCAGAAATCGTTTCGAATTATAAAGAAAAATGTGTACTATGCCAAAATGTGAATGAATGGTTAAATTTTAGTTGCCATTTTTTTAATTCTGTTGTATCATTTCGGATGAAACATTTTATTACGTTTTTTATTGTCCGAGACATGATATGATACTGCATCGATAGGATAGCGGGCGTGCAGGCGTAGTTTAGAGGAGGATTTATAATATGAAAAAAACAAAAAAGACAGCAGCGAAAGCACCGGCGGCCGTTGTTGAATCAAAGACAGAAGTAAAAGAAGAGGTAAAAGCACCGGCAGAGACCAGGAAGGCAATGACTGAAAAAGAAAATGCCGCAAAGGTAGAAGAGAAACCGGCAGAAGAGACAAAGGAAACGAAGACTGTGAAGAAACCGGCAGCGAAAAAGCCTGTGATCAAAGAATCTGTATATTTACAGTATCAGGGCAGAGAAATCAGCCAGCAGGATCTTGTAAAACAGGTAAAAGAAATCTGGACAAAACAGCTTAAGAAAAAAGTCGGGGAGATTAAGAGCATCAGCATTTATCTCAAACCGGAAGAGAATACAGCGTATTATGTAGTGAATGATGATGTAACAGGAAGCATTGCATTATAAAAAGAAAAGCTCCTCTGTTCCCGTAAAAGGAATAGAGGAGCTTTTTGCCTTTCGGCTTCTGGTTTTGTTTACATTAGAACTGAGAAGTTCCGTTTGTCATCTGGCGCTCCTGTGCCTCGATCATCTTTTTCACCATATATCCGCCGACAGAACCGTTCTGCTTGGATGTGAGATCGCCATTGTATCCTTCTTTCAGAGGTACTCCGATTTCCTGTGCTACTTCCATTTTAAAACGGTCTAATGCGCCCTTTGCCTCAGGTACTGCTGCTGTGTTTGAAGATTTGTTTGACATAATATAACGCCTCCTTTGTTTTGAATGAAAACATTTTTTTCTTTTGATTTTTTATTTGCAATTTTCAGTTGCAATTCTAGTATGTGAGAAATCTGTTTTTTTAAACTGGTAAGTTTTGCCTGATTTTGAAGAAAAATGAAAAAAAAGAGAAAAACTCTTTTCTCTTTCATAGAAACCATGCTATAATTAACTTCGAGTGGAGAAAAGCAGTTAAGAGGTAAAGAGTATGAATATAGGTTTAATCGCACATAACGAAAAGAAAAATCTGATTGAAGACTTTTGCGTGGCATACAAAAAGATTCTTGAAAAGCACCAGCTTTATGCCACAGGAACCACAGGCCGCCGGATAGAAGAAGTGACAAATCTAAAAGTACACAAATTTCTTCCCGGAATGCTGGGCGGCGATAAACAGTTTATTGAGATGATTTGCCGGAATAGTTTGGATATGGTGCTCTTTTTTTATAATCCGGCATTGTTTGGGACAAAAGAGCCAAGTATTGATGAAATTTCAAATTGCTGCGATCAGTATAACATACCGATCGCAACGAATATAGCTACAGCAGAATCATTGATCCTCGGACTGGCAAATGGGGATCTGGAATGGAGAGAACAGATATGTCGATAAATGATGTTGAAAATTTATTTCTATTTGCCGGGGGTCTGGGAATGTTTCTGTATGGTATGCACAGCATGTCAGGCGGTATTCAGAAATCAACCGGGCAGAAAATGCAGGAGCTTTTGGGGATTTTGACAAATAACCGGCTGATGGCAGTCGTTGTGGGATTGCTTGTCACGGCAATCATTCAAAGCAGCGGCGCTACCACGGTTATGGTCGTAGGTTTTGTAAATGCGGGAATCATGAGTCTTGGACAGGCCGTCGGCGTTATCATGGGTGCAAACATCGGTACCTGTATTACTGCATGGATCGTGTCTTTGGGACAACTGGGGGAGACTTTTAAGGCAATATCGCCATCTCTGTACGCACCGCTTCTGGTAGGGTTTGGCGCGTTCTTAATCATGTTTTCGAAAAAGCAGAAGAAACAGACGATTGGTGAGATCGTGATCGGTCTTGGCCTTTTGTTTATCGGTCTTGATTTTATGAAGAATTCTGCTGCTGACTATATGGAACTTCCGATTTTTACAAAGGCGTTCACATTGTTTGGGAACAATCCGCTGCTGGGAATCGCCATCGGTATCAGTGTGACGGCTATCATGCAGAGTTCCTCCGCATCGGTAGGTATTTTGCAGACCTTAGCTGCTACGGGCGGAGTGGTAACGACCAGCGCCGCCGTTTATATCAGCCTGGGTTCCAACATCGGCTCCTGTGTAACGGCGCTGCTTTCCAGTATGGGGGCGTCTCGGAATGCCAAACGGGCGGCAATCATACATCTTTTATATAATGTGATAGGAGTCGTGTTGTTTGGAACAATACTGTTTACGTTTTTCCGGTTCATGCCGCAATATGGGAATGCCGGAATCAACAGTGTTGGAATCTCCATGTTTCATACAGGATTCAGCATTGCGCGAATGGTTATTATGTTCCCGTTTGCGGATAAGCTGGTCACGCTTTCCGGACTTATCGTAAAAGGAACTCCGGATTCTGGCGAGGAAACTTCGGACAGTGAGGAGAGTCTGACGCTGCGCCATCTGGATAAACGTATCCTGGAGACGCCTTCCTTTGCAGTGGAAAATGCAATTCTTGAAGTGGTGCATATGGGAAAAATTGCCACGGAAAATCTGCAATGCGCTCTTGACGCCGTTTTGAAAAACGACAGGGAAAAGGTTGAGAAAATCTATAAAACAGAAAAGACGATCAATGCGATGGAAAAGCTGATTACAGAATATCTGGTACAGATCAGCAACCTGTCCTTAAACGAGGAACAGCACAATATTATTAATAATTTGTTTTACTCCGTCAGTGACATTGAACGTGTGGGAGATCATACGGAAAACATTGCCGAACTGGTTGATACAAAAAATGGAGAGCCAGTGAAGTTCACAGAGGATGCAATGGGCGAGATGGCAGAAATCATGGGGCTGGTAATGAACGCGTTCCGTTATTCTATCAAGGCAAGGGAAGAAAAGAGTATGGATGCTGCCGCGGAAGTCGGAAAGTATGAAGATATGGTGGACAGCATGGAAGAGGAACTTCGTGAAAAACATATCGAGCGTCTTTCCAAACAGCTTTGTGATTCCGCAAACGGCGTGATTTTTCTTGATATTATCAGCAATCTTGAACGGATATCCGATCATGCTTACAATCTGGCAGGTTATGTGATTTCGGAGAATTAAAAAATATTTATTATGGGAACGTTAATTTACTGTGTAGAAGATGATACAAATATCAGAGAACTTGTCTTGTATGCTTTAAAGGCAACAGGATTTGAGGCGGTAGGGTTTTCCAGCGCGGCGGATTTTTATCAGGGGCTGTCCAGGCAGGTTCCCGATTTGGCGCTTCTGGATATCATGCTTCCGGATGAGGACGGTATTACCATTTTAAAAAAGCTGAAGAACCACAGAGAATGGAAGGAACTTTCGGTGATTATGCTGACCGCGAAAGCGGCAGAATATGACAAAGTACTCGGACTGGACTCCGGGGCGGATGATTATATAACGAAGCCTTTTGGGGTGATGGAACTGATTTCCAGGGTGAAAGCTGTGCTCCGCCGTATGCCAGAGAGAAAGAAGGGGCAGATGCTTGTCATCGGCGAACTGCGTCTGGACGAGGAAAAACACGAAGTCTTTGCGGGAGAATCCCCGGTTTCCCTCACCTGTAAAGAGTTTGAGCTTCTTGCCTATCTCATGAAAAATAAAGGCTTTGTATTATCAAGAGATAAGATTTTAGACGCGATTTGGGGATACGTGTATGAGGGGGAAAGCCGTACGGTGGATGTGCATATTGGCTCCCTGCGTCATAAACTGGGCGCATACGGGGAAGTTATTAAGACAATCCGCGGAGTCGGATATAAGATGGGAGACGCTAAATGAAGAAGCAGATTTATAAAAATATCCTGGGGTTGGCAATCATGACGATACTGCTGATTTCAGGAATTTTTGTATACTTTTATAATCAGAGCATACATCGGGAAATGCTGGAGCAGATGAAAATGGAAGCTTTCTGTGCATCCGCCGCATTTGAAACAGAAGGAAATCATCTGGAATATCTGGAAAAACTGAAAAAGGAGGACCTGTTTCGCATTTCTTTAATCGATCAGAAAGGAAACGTACTTTACGATAACACAGTCGATCATTCAAAACAGGAGAATCATCTGGAACGTTCGGAAATTCAGGAGGCTTTAAAGACAGGAACCGGTACGGCTACGAGGCTGTCATCTACGCTACAGGCAGAAACCTATTATTACGCAGTGAAATTGTCCGATGGCATGGTTCTTCGGATCAGTATGGAGACGAAGAGCAATGTAAAAATACTTTGGGAGCTTCTGCCGCTGCTTGCAGGGGTAGCGTTTGTGATTTTGGTGAGCGCATGGTTTATGGCCCGCAGGCTTGCTTCTGGTATTGCCGGGAAGGTAAATGAAATTGATTTGCAGAACCCGGAATCTTCAGCGATCTTTGAAGAACTGCGGCCACTGACCCATAAAATAGAAAAGCAGAATGCGCAGATCAGAGAACAGATGAAAAATCTGATCGAACAGGAAGAAAAATTTCAGGCGATTACAAAAAATATGTCGGAAGGACTGATTCTTCTGGATGGAAATGCAAAGATTCTTTTTCTCAATCCGAGCGGTAAGAAGTTTTTGGGAGCTTCTGCCGCTCACTATGAAGGAAAACACATTTCCATGTTTCATAAAAGTGAACAGTTGAACGAAACCGTCAGCGCCGCATTGAAAGGGGAAACTTACAGCGCCATGCTGCGGCTTCCTCAAAAGCAGATACAGTTTTTGGGGAATCCTGTCCGTGAACAGGGGCAGGTAACGGGGGCTGTCATTTTTGTAATGGACGCCACGACCAATCAGAGGGCAGAGCAAATGCGAAAGGAGTTTTCCGCGAATGTTTCGCATGAATTGAAAACGCCTTTAACATCTATTTCGGGCTATGCCGAGCTGATGCAGAATGGTCTGGTGCAAAGGGAGGATGTTCCAGACTTTGCAGGGAAAATCTACCATGAGGCGCAGAGGCTTCTGGCGCTGGTAAATGATATTATCAAAATCAGCCGGCTGGACGAGAAGGACAACCGCATGTCAAAAGAATCTGTGGATCTGTACCAAATTGCAGAAGAAGTCTGCAAAGCTCTGGATGAAGCGGCAAAAAAAGCTCTTGTGCGGATTAGCCTGGAAGGAGAGCATGTGACGATTTTCGCTGTCAGGCAGTTGATGTACGACCTGATTTATAATCTCTGCGAAAATGCTGTCAAATATAACGTTCCGGATGGCTCCGTGTCGCTTTCTGTCTATGAGGGCGAGGAGTATGTTATCATTCGCGTGTCTGACACGGGTATCGGTATACCGATGGAATATCAGGAACGGATTTTTGAGCGGTTCTACCGTATTGATAAAAGCCATTCCAAACAGACCGGCGGAACAGGTCTTGGACTGTCTATTGTGAAACATGTGGTGGAAGAGCAGGGCGGCTATATTGGAATTCACAGCAACAGGGAGGAAGGGACGACGATTACCGTTCATTTACAGGAATAGCAGGTCGTCGTCTGGTTTTTCGTTGACAAGAATCTGCAAAACAACTATAATAGGAACGAAATATGTAAGCAGGAGCGGAAAGTTTTTCATGAGAGTGATTGCAGGAACAGCCAGAAGGCTGCCTTTAAAGACGGTTGCCGGAGATGGAACACGGCCTACAACGGACCGCATAAAAGAGACCTTATTTAATATGCTTCAGGACGAGCTGTATGACGCCTGTTTTCTGGATCTGTTCGCAGGGAGCGGCGGAATTGGTATTGAAGCGCTGAGCCGCGGGGCGCGCAGAGCTGTGTTTGTAGAAAAAAACCGGAAAGCAGCAGAGTGCATCCGGGAGAATCTGAAGTTCACCAGACTGGCAGACAGAGGAGAGCTTCTCACGATGGACGTCATGGCCGCTTTGCACAGGCTCTCAGGACAGGCGGTTTTCGATCTGGTCTTTCTGGACCCGCCTTATCAGGCCGGATGGGAAGAGCAGGTACTTACCTTTCTGGCAGGTTCGGATCTGATTACCAAAGACTCGCTGATTATTGTAGAAGCAGCTCTTCAGACAAAGTTTGATTATCTGGAAAAGCTGGGATTTACATTACGAAAGAGAAAAGAATATAAAACAAATGCCCATCTGTTTTTACAGTTGGCAGAGGGAGCGGAAAATTAAATATGAGAAGAGCAGTATACCCTGGAAGTTTTGATCCAGTCACTTTCGGACATCTGGATGTCATCAGACGTTCTGCGTCTTTGGTGGATGAGCTGATTGTCGGCGTTTTGAATAATAATACCAAAACACCGTTGTTTTCTGTAGAAGAACGTGTTAAGATATTAATGGAGGTCACGAAAGATATTGAAAACGTGCGGATAAAGTCTTTTTCCGGGCTGTCGATTGATTTTGTAAAAAAGTGTGACGCCGGTTTTCTGGTGAGAGGGCTTCGGGCCATCACGGATTTTGACTATGAATTGCAGATGGCACAGACAAACCGGATTATGAACCCGAAAATTGATACGATTTTTCTAACCACCAGTCTGGAATATGCGTATTTGAGTTCCAGTACGGTAAAGGAAGTAGCGGCTTACGGCGGAGATATTTCCAAATTCGTACCGCCGATTGTGATAGAACAGATGCGCGAAAAGTATGGGAAATTATAAATAGATAAGGAGAGAACGGTCATGAGCAGTAGAATTGAACAAATCATTGAGGACATCGAAGAATATGTGGACAGTTGTAAATTTCAACCTCTGTCATCCACAAAGATTGTGGTAAATAAGGAGGAGCTGGAAGAATTGCTGCGGGAGTTACGGATGAAAACGCCGGATGAGATCAAGCGTTATCAGAAAATTATCAGCAATAAAGACGCAATTCTGGCGGACGCCCAGTCAAAGGCGGACTCTTTGATTGCGGACGCCCAGGCACAGCAGAAACAGCTTGTAGAAGAAAGCGAGGTTATGCAGCAGGCATATGCCCAGGCAAATGAGCTGTTAGAGAAAACAAATGTCCAGGCGCAGGAAATCCTGGATAATGCCACCAACGATGCAAACAACATCCGTATGGGAGCCTTGCAGTATACAGACGAGATGCTGGAGAATCTTGAGAAGATCATGGGACATACCATCGAAACGGCAGGAGCGAGATATAATAATTTTATAAATTCTCTGCAATCCTGTTATGATATTGTAAATAAAAATCGTCACGAGCTGTCACCGCAGGCAGCGCCGGGCAGTTACTCCGTGAATGCAGATATGGAGGATTATCAGGGCGAATAGTCGTCAGGCCAGGAAGCAGAGAACAAGGAGAAAAGAAAGAAAACTGATTAAGAGTTTTGAGCGCACGTATTTCCCCAGAGGGAGATGTGCGCTTTTTATTACGCTGTCTGTCTGTGCGATGGCAGACAATCCTCCAAACGATACCAGGATAACCAGAAGAAAATAGCTTTTGGGGAAAGAAAATGTATGCAGGATGGCTGGAATGCCATTGGTAATCTCAGCGATGGCGGTAAGAAGCGCTTTTGCCGGAAGCGAAAGAGGAAGCGCCTGAAAAATTCCGGACAGGATGGCAAAAAGCATAATGTATCCACCCAGTTTTACGATGGTAATGACTCCGTCCAGAATACAACTGTCCACCATTCCGAAACAAAGGACTTCTTTCGGGGTGTTCTGGATGCTGCATGTAGACAGATTCTGTCTGTGGCAGGCACGGCGATAAGCGGGATTTGTCAGAGCGCCGTAGAGCAGCGGCGCACCATACAGAATCAGAAGGGTTGGAAGTAGAAGCGCAGGGCGGCGAAGCTGTTCCATTACCAGAAAGGTGATGATAAAAGACGGACTGATATTATTGCAGAAACCCATCAGATACTCGGCTTCCTCCTGTGAAATCTGTTCTCTGATTCTAAGATCGCTGACCGTTTTAGCGCCCATAGGACAGCCGCAGAGAAAACCCATCAGCATGGCATAAGTGCCGCCAGGGCTTAATAGCAGCAGACGATGCGAGAACGGGGCAAGAATGGATACAAGAGGACGTACCAGATCAGCGCGGATCAAAATATTTGAAAGAATCATAAAGGGCAGCAGAGTAGGAAGCAGCGTGTCAAACCAGAGATGCAGTCCTGCTCTCGATGCAGTCAGAGCCTGTGTGGGGCAGAAAAACAGAAAAACGAGGATTGCGGCAATCGAAATTCCATAGCATATTTTTTTCATGTCATTCCCTCCTTTGTATACTATATGTCAAATATCTGTAACTATTCAGAGCAGGTCGAAGCACCTGCTGCTGAGACCGTGAAAACATGATACAAATCTTTTTCGTAAGAACCGTGGAATTACAGCGGGGAGTGGTTCTGAAACCAGAAAGAGGGACATATACTGATAAATGGAACGAAACCGTTTGGGCCGGTTAACGCGAGTGGAGGATGTATGAACCTTCAAACAGTGAAAAAAAGAACAGCCGCTTTGCTTTTCCTTTTCTTTCTGGCGGGAATTTGTGTCATTCAGATGCGCATCTGTATCACTTTCGGGCGGGTCATGAATCTAAAAGGAGACGCCGGGACGTCCGCCTGTTTTCGAAAACAGCAGCTTTCGGAAGAAACCTTGAAGAGACTTCACGAAGTCAGCCAGGAAACGGGAGTATCTAAGGGAGCACTTCTTTCGGTATGGATGCCGATGGAACATTTCTGCCCTGTGGACGGCGGAGAGCTCACCGCAGAGAGCTATGTCAAATGGGACGCTTATTTTTCGAAATACCGGAAAAAAGAATATGCGAAATTGCAGGCTCTGTATCAGGCGGTCTGGGACGACGTCGTGTATTTCCCGACAGGCGAAGGGATGACCTATGAGGATTCCTGGATGTTTGAACGAAATTATGGAGGGAAGAGACGGCATGAGGGCTGTGATCTGATGCCGCCGGAAAATCAAAGCGGCCGTTATCCGATTTTCAGTATGACCGATGGAATTGTGGAGAAGGTTGGCTGGCTGGAAAAGGGAGGGTTCCGTCTGGGAATACGAAGTCCCCACGGGGGGTATTTTTATTATGCACATCTGTCGGACTATGCGATGGACTTTCAGATCGGGCAGAAGGTTCAGGCAGGAGATCTGATCGGGTATATGGGAGATACAGGATACGGCCCGGAAGGAACCAGAGGGATGTTTGACGTCCACCTGCATCTGGGCGTCTATGTGAGAACAGAAGAAAATCCGGAAATCAGCGTCAATCCTTACTGGATTTTGAAAAGCCTGGAAGGTCAAATATTGAAATACAGGTACTAAGTGTGTTATACTAAATTTAAATAGGCAAGGAGATTTACAGAATATGGAAATACAATTATGGAAAGAAATTCTTGATCCCTTTGAGCTTGCCGTCAAAGAATTGACCGTGAAATTCAATCATCTGATTTATGAACACAGAGCCAGAGGGCTGTATTCGCCAATCGAGCAGGTGCATGGAAGAGTAAAGGCGATTTCCAGTATCCTTGATAAAGCGCAGAAAAAGAAGATCAGGCTCGAAGATATTGAGGAAAAACTGGATGATATTGCCGGAATCCGCATCATATGTCAGTTTGTAGAGGATATTGAAAAAGTGGTGGAAATCATTCACAACCGCACGGATATGACGGTGAAGAATGAAAAGGATTACATAACAAACACGAAAGAAAGCGGATACCGCAGTTATCATATGATCGTTTACTATGAAGTACAGACGTTAAAAGGCTGTAAACGCATTAAAGTCGAGATTCAGATCCGCACGCTGGCAATGAATTTCTGGTCTACCATCGAACATTCCCTCCAATATAAGTATAAGGGAAGTATGCCAGAGCATATCCGGAAGAAGCTGATGAATGCGTCCGACGCCATTCTTTTGCTGGATAATGAGATGTCTGCCGTGCGCAGTGAGATTATGGACGCCCAGAACTCCTTCCAGATTCAGGCGAATCTGGTGAGCGACATTCTGAATAATATCCAGAATCTGTACCATCTGGCAAACAAGCGGGAGATTGTGAGGATTCAGGATGAGTTTTACCACATTTATGGAACGAATGACCTGGAGCAGCTCAGACGTTTCCACAAGCAGCTTGACATCATCTCAGAAGGATACCGTGCGCAGTCAAATGAGCATCACTATGAGGAAAATTTATGAAATTACCGGAAGCATTTGTAACGTCCATGCAGAAAATGCTGGGGAGTGAATATGACGACTATCGGGCATGTTTTGAAGAGCCGAAGGTTCAGGGGCTGCGGGTCAACACCTCTAAAATATCAGTCCGGGACTTTTTGAAAATCACACCCTTTCATCTCACACCGGTTCCGTGGACGGAGAACGGATTTTATTATCATGGGGAGGAGCCTGTGACCAGGCATCCCCATTATTATGCGGGTCTTTATTATATACAGGAGCCAAGCGCCATGCTTCCGGCTTCCAGACTGCCCATAGAGCCGGGGGACCGGGTTCTGGATCTCTGTGCGGCGCCGGGAGGAAAGGCGACAGAACTGGGCGCCAGGTTATCCGGCATGGGGCTTCTGGTGGCAAACGATGTCAGCAATTCGAGAGCGAAAGGGCTTCTGAAAAATCTGGAGCTTTTCGGAATCGGGAATATGCTGGTGACAAGCGAAGCTCCGGAAAAGCTATTGCAGTATTTTGAGGGATATTTTGATAAAATCCTGATCGACGCCCCATGTTCAGGGGAAGGAATGTTCCGCAGAGACCCCGCTATGGTTAAAAACTGGGAGGAACACGGGCCGGAATATTATGCCGGAATCCAGCGGGAGATTGTAAAAACAGCCGTGAAGCTGCTCCGTCCCGGCGGGAAGCTTTTATATTCTACCTGTACGTTTTCCGAGATGGAAAATGAGGGGACAATTCGTGCGCTTTTACAGCTTCATCCGGATATGTGTCTGCTTCCGATCGAAGGATATGAGGGATTTTCCAAAGGAAGGCTGCCGGGAAGCGTGCGGATATTTCCACATAAAGTGCGGGGGGAAGGACATTTTGCCGCTCTGCTGCAAAAAGCAGAAACTGTGCAAGGGGAAGCATTCTGCGAAAAAAAGCAGAAGGTAAGGAAGCTGCCGGAAGAGCTTGACGCTTTTCTTGCACGGATTCCAAAATTAAAAGAGAAGGAAGAACAAATCGAAATTCGGGAAAACAAAGCGTATCTCATGCCGGATGCCCTGCCGGGAATCCGGGGGCTTCGTTTTCTCCGGACGGGCCTTTATCTGGGAGAATGTCTGAAAAAGCGCTTTGAGCCGAGCCAGGCGCTGGCGATGTATTTACATATGGAGGATTTTCCGGATACGGTATCTTTTTCCTCAGAAGATTCCCGTACCATGCGTTATCTGAAAGGAGAGTCCGTGGAACTGACAGAAGCGGAAGCGGCAGGAAAAAAAGGATGGGTTCTCGTCGGTACGGACGGTTTTCCCCTGGGATGGGCGAAGGCGTCAAACGGGATGCTGAAAAATAAATACTATCCGGGATGGAGAATACAGTAATGGGAATGATACGACTGGACAAACTGCTGGCAAATGCCGGGGTCGGAACAAGAAGCGAAGTGAAAAGCCTCATCAGAAGCGGCCGTGTAACGGTCAATGGAGAAACGGTAAAAAAGCCTGAGACAAAGGTGGATGATAAAGCGGAAAAGGTTCAGGCGGACGGAAAGGAAGTCCGTTATACGGAATATGAATATTATATGTTCCATAAACCGGCAGGCTGTGTCTCGGCCACCAGAGATCATCATGACCGAACCGTGATGGATTACTTTGACCTGCCGAAAAAGGACAGTTTTTTTCCCGTGGGAAGGCTGGATAGGGATACCGAAGGACTGCTGCTGGTTACCAATGACGGCGCTTTCGCCCATGACCTTCTGGCGCCCGGAAATCATGTCGACAAAACGTATTTTGCGCGGGTAAAAGGACTTCTGTGTCCGGAACATGCCGCGCTTTTTGAAAAGGGGCTGGATATCGGAGATAAAAAGCCTGTACGTCCCGCAAAGCTTACCATTCTTTCCGCAGGTGAGGAATCGGAAGCCAGGGTCACCATTCAGGAGGGACGGTTTCATCAGGTGAAACGGATGTTCGCGGCTGTGGGATGTGAAGTGACCTATCTGAAAAGACTGTCGATGGGAGCGGTTTCGCTGGATGTTTCCCTGAAAAAAGGGGACTATCGTCCGCTGACGGAGACAGAATTGAAAATACTAAAATCAGAAAAGAATTGAGGGAAACTATGTTAGCGAATGTACAGGCGGTCATCTTTGACCTGGATGGAACCCTGATAGACTCTATGTGGATGTGGAGGGATATTGACATTGCCTATCTGAAACGATATGGCTTTACACTTCCCGATACCCTGCAAAAGGACATCGAGGGTATGAGTTTTACGGAAACTGCCATTTATTTTAAACGTACCTTTCAGATTCCCAAACCTCTGGAAGAAATTAAGCAGGACTGGTACGATATGGCCTATGAAAAATATGCGCATGAGGTTCCTTTAAAGAAAGGTGTGAGAGAGTTTCTAAAGCTTCTGAAAAAGAAGGATATCCGAACGGGAATCGCCACGAGCAATGGCATCCGTCTGGTGGATGCAGTAATGGAAGCAAATCACCTTTCGCCCTATATTGATGTGGTGTATACGGCCTGCGACGTGCCGAAGGGAAAGCCTGCGCCGGATATTTATCTGAAGGTAGCGGAAGAACTAAGAGCAGACTGCGAAAACTGCCTGGTGTTTGAAGATGTTCCGATGGGCATTCTGGCTGGAAAAAATGCCGGCATGTATGTGTGCGCCGTAGAGGATGAATTTTCCAGAAACCAGATAGAAGAAAAGCGGCGCTTTGCCGATTATTACATAGAAAGTTTCCGGGATCTGCTTACCGGGTCTTATGAGATTTTAAATGCCAGAGACGACATTTTTGCAGGGCTGGAGGAATACATATGAAAAAAGGGTTTCTGCCCGTTTCACGGGAGGATATGCAGGAGCAGGGAATCCGGCAGTTTGATTTCGTGTATGTCATCGGAGATGCTTACGTAGATCATCCTTCTTTTGGGCACGCGATTATCAGCAGGGTTTTGGAATCACACGGCTATACGGTGGGGATCATCTCACAACCGGACTGGAACAGGCCGGAGAGCATTGATCTTTACGGAGAGCCAAGACTTGCCTTTTTAGTATCCGGCGGCAATATGGATTCGATGGTGAATCACTATACCGTATCGAAAAAGAGACGAAAGACGGATGCTTTTACGCCTGGCGGAGTCATGGGAAAACGGCCGGATCACGCCACGGTCGTATACTGCAATCTGATTCGAAGGAAGTATAAACATACGCCCTTAATCATTGGAGGAATCGAGGCAAGCCTTCGACGGCTTGCTCATTATGATTACTGGACAGACTCGCTGAAACGTTCGATTCTTTTGGATTCCGGCGCGGATCTCTTATCCTACGGTATGGGGGAGCGCTCTATGGTTCAGATTGCAGATGCGTTAAACAGCGGACTTGCCGTAAAGGACATTACCTTTATAGAAGGAACGGTCTTTAAGACAAGGGACAAGTCTCTGATCTATGATTATATAGAGCTTCCGTCTTATGCGGAACTGAAACGTGACAGGCTGAATTACGCCAGAAGCTTTTATACCCAGTACTGCAATACCGATCCGTTTTCGGGGAAACGGCTGGCGGAGCCATATGACGGGCAGCTTTATGTGGTGCAGAATCCGCCTGCAAAACCGCTTAGCGAAAGCGAGATGGACAGGGTCTATGCCCTTTCTTATATGAGAAATTATCATCCATCCTATGAGGCGCTTGGAGGAGTCCCGGCCATTGAAGAAGTGAAGTTCTCCCTTGTGAGTAACCGGGGTTGCTTTGGCGGGTGCAGTTTCTGTGCGCTCACCTTCCATCAGGGAAGGATTATTCAGACCCGAAGCCATAAATCTATTTTGCAGGAAGCCCGAATGATGACAGAAGAAGCAGATTTTAAGGGATATATCCATGACGTAGGAGGTCCTACGGCAAATTTCCGTCATCCCGCATGTGAAAAGCAGCTTACGAAAGGCGCCTGTCCGAAAAAACAGTGCCTTTTTCCACAGCCGTGTAAAAATCTGAAGATTGATCACAGGGATTATCTGGCGCTGCTTCGAACGCTTAGGGAACTTCCGAAGGTGAAAAAGGTGTTCATCCGCTCCGGGATAAGATTTGATTACCTGATTCATGACAAAGATGAATCCTTTTTCAGAGAACTGGTACAGCATCATGTGAGCGGACAGTTAAAGGTCGCTCCGGAGCATGTGGCGGATTCGGTGCTTGTGCGGATGGGGAAACCGGAAAATGATGTTTACCGCAGATTCACGGCGCGCTATCAGGAGCTGAACAGGGAGTGCGGGAAGAATCAGTTCCTCGTCCCCTACCTGATGTCCTCCCATCCGGGCTCGACGATGAAGGAGGCCGTACAGCTTGCGGAGTATCTCAGGGATTTGGGCTATATGCCGGAGCAGGTACAGGATTTTTACCCAACGCCTTCCACTATCTCCACCTGTATGTATTATACAGGGGTAGACCCACGCACGATGGAAAAGGTCTATGTGCCGGTAAATCCGCATGAAAAGGCAATGCAGCGGGCGTTGATCCAGTACCGGAATCCGAAGAATTATGATCTGGTGAAAGAGGCTTTAAAACTTGCGCACCGTGAGGACCTGATCGGATATGGGAAAAAGTGTCTGATCCGTCCGGAAAAAAATCAACCGCGGCAGGGGGCAAAAAAGAAAGAACAGCCAGCCACAAAAAAGAAAACCATACGAAACGTGCATAAAAAAAGCAGCATGAAAAAGAAAAGCAGGTGATTCGATGAAAGCAGAAAAAGGAACTTTTGGATATATAAAAGCACAGAAGAAAAAACGTACCCTGATAACGAGTGTTCTATTCCTGATCCCAATCATTATTTTCCTTACCGGACTTCATGAGACGGGGACAAGGCTGAACATGTTTACATTCGTGGCCATTATGGGCTGTCTGCCGGCCTCACGCTCAGCGGTGGGGATGGTGATGATGCTGATGCAGAAATCCACAGACCCGGAGCTTTACCGTCAGGTAGAGGAGCGGGCCGGCGATCTGGTGCGGGCTTATGAACTGACGATTTCCGCCTACGAGAAAAACACGCCGCTGGACAGTCTGGTAATCTGCGGTTATCATGTCGCGGCTTATACTTCGAATCCGAAAGCGGACATCGCGTTTGCCCAGAAGCATATCAAAGAGATTTTAAAAGGAAACGGGTTCCGGGCGGATGTCAGGATTTTCAAAGACAAAAAGCCTTACCTGGAGCGTGTCGCTTCCCTGGCCAGACAAAGAGCGGATATTGAGAAGGATATTCCCTATACACCGAACGAATCCTATCCCGATCTTTCCAGAAGCGAGCTGGTAAAGCACACGATTCTGGCAATTTCCCTGTAGGAGAAGGATATGAGAGTACTCACTGTGACAAAAAATGAAGCCGGACAGCGATTGGATAAACTTCTGGCAAAATATTTGAATCAGGCGCCAAAAAGCTTTTTGTACAAGATGCTGAGAAAGAAAAATATTACTCTAAATGGGAAAAAAGCAGACGGGAGCGAAAAGACTACGGTCGGGGATGAGGTAAAACTGTTTTTATCCGAGGAGACGATAGAAAAATTTTCATCCGTGAAGGTTCCAAAAATACACGGGAACCTGGACGTCCTCTATGAGGATGCGAACATCCTGCTCATCAATAAGCCCTGTGGAATGCTTTCCCAAAAAGCAAAAAGCGCCGATATTTCTCTGGTGGAGCATCTGATTTCCTATCTGATGAAAACGGGGAGCCTGACAGAGAAATCTTTGTGTGTGTTTCGTCCTTCTGTCTGTAACCGTCTGGACCGAAATACCAGCGGCATCGTGGCGGCTGGAAAATCACTGGCGGGGTTACAGACGATGGGCGCCGTGTTTCAGGATCGAAGCCTGCACAAATACTATCTTTGTCTGGTAAACGGAAAAGTTTCAGAGGAAAAACAGATCGAGGGCTATCTTACAAAAGAAGAAAAAACAAATCAGGTGCATATCACAAAGAGAAAAGAAACGGAGGATTCCCAGCCTATACGAACCAGATACCGTCCGATATCCGTGGGAGATACGGCGACAATGCTTGAGGTGGAACTGATCACGGGGCGCTCCCATCAAATCCGCGCGCATCTGGCTTCCATAGGGCATCCAATTCTTGGAGATACGAAATATGGGATTCCAGAAGTCAATGAAAGGATGCGCCGGCGCTTCGGACTGAAGCACCAGCTCCTTCATTCCTGGAAACTGGAGATGCCGGAGCTTTCCGGAGAATTTTCCGGACTTTCCCAAAAAACCTTTACGACAAGGCCCCCGGAGCAGTTTGACAAAATTCGAAAGGAGATGGGACTGACCTATGGCGACCTGGAATTCCAGAGGGCTTCGCGGCTCGACCCTTGAGGAGTTGATTAACCGTTCCAATGAACAATATCTGGAAAAGGGGCTGGCTTTGATTCAGAAGATTCCGACTCCGATTACGCCAATCAGGATTGATAAAGAGCATCGGCACATTACGCTCGCTTATTTTGACCAGAAAAGTACCGTAGACTATATCGGAGCCGTTCAGGGAATCCCGGTCTGTTTTGACGCCAAAGAATGTACGGCAGATACCTTTGCCCTCCAGAACATCCATGAGCATCAGGTGCGTTTCATGGAACAGTTTGAGAAACAGGGAGGAATCTCATTTTTAATTCTTTTTTACAGCTCCAGAAATGAAATCTTTTATCTGCCGTATGCAGATATGCGAAAATTCTGGGAGCGGGCCAAAGAGGGAGGAAGGAAAAGTTTCCGCTATGAGGAACTGAATCAGGAGTTCAGGCTTCATTCCTCCGGAGGAATTCTTGTTCCCTATCTGGAAGCTCTGCAAAAGGATTTAAATATGAGGGATTGACTTTTGATACGCCGTGGCTTATAATTGTCCCAGTCAAATTTATTATGCTATCAGGATAGCACTGTGAAGTGTTGAAGTGAAGAGGAGAGAAAAATGGATCAGAAGCTGTTACATACACCGGAGGGCGTCCGGGATATTTACAAGGAAGAATGTGAAAGGAAACTTACCCTGCAAAATCATCTTCATGAAATCATGAAGCGGTACGGGTATCGTGATATTGAAACGCCGACGTTTGAATTTTTCGATGTGTTCAGTAAAGAAGTCGGAACCACGCCTTCCAGGGATTTGTATAAATTTTTCGACAGAGAAGGGAATACTCTGGTTCTCAGACCCGATATTACTCCTTCCATCGCACGGGCAGCGGCAAAATATATGGGGGAAGAGACCGATCCGGTGCGTTTCTGTTATATGGGAAATACTTTTATTAATAATTCCAGCTATCAGGGACATTTAAAAGAGACGACACAGCTCGGTGCGGAGCTGATAGGGGACAATTCTGTGGATTCCGATGCGGAAATCATCGCTATGGTAATCGAATCCCTTCTAAAAGCCGGATTAAAGGAATTCCAGGTAAGCGTCGGCCATGTGAATTTTTTTGAAAGCCTTTTAAAAGAAGCCGGAATTACAGGAGAGGTGGCGGATGATCTGAAGCATTTGATTTCCAATAAGAATACTTTCGGTGTGGAGGAGCTTTTAAGCGAGCGGAATATCCGGGAAGATTTAAAACAGCTCTTTGTACATCTGCCCAAACTCTATGGCGGAAAAGAAGCGCTGGAAACTGCAAAATCTATGACGGAAAACGAAGAGGCCCTGGCGGCGCTGCACCGTCTGGAGGAAATGTATGAAATCTTATCCATTTATGGAGTCGGGCGGTACGTTTCGTTTGATCTGGGTATGCTCAGTAAATATATGTACTATACCGGCGTGATCTTCCGCGCGTATACGTTCGGGACAGGGGACGCCGTGGTAAAAGGCGGCCGTTATGACCAGCTTCTTGGGCACTTTGGAAAGGATGCTCCTTCCATCGGATTCGTGGTGGTGGTAAATCAGCTTTTAAATGCGCTGGAGCGGCAGAAGATCGCCCTTCCTTCACCGGGAGAGCCTGTCGTTCTGCGTTATCGTCCGGAGGACAGGAAGGAAATGATAGAAAAGGCCGGCAAAATGCGAAGCGAAGGGACGTACGTCGTATTATGTCCTGAGGAGGGATTGAAATGAGATATTTAACATTTGCACTTGGCAAGGGAAGGCTTGCAAAAACCACCCTGTCTTTGTTTGAAAAGATTGGAATCACCTGTGAAGAGATGAAGGATAAAGATTCCAGAAAGCTGATTTTTGTAAACGAAGAGCTGAAGCTGAAATTCTTTTTATCCAAAGGTCCGGACGTGCCGACTTATGTCGAGTACGGTGCGGCAGACATCGGAATCGTAGGGGAAGACACGATCATGGAAGAGCAGAGAAAGCTTTATGAGGTGCTGGATCTTGGCTTTGGAAAGTGCCGGATGTGCGTCTGCGGACCAGCTTCGGCAAAAGAGCTTTTGAAACATCAGGAGCAGATTCGGGTAGCGACGAAGTACCCGCATATTGCGAAAGACTATTTTTATAATAAAAAGCATCAGACGGTAGAAATTATAAAACTGAACGGTTCCATCGAGCTGGCGCCCATTGTGGGACTTTCGGAAGTGATTGTAGATATTGTGGAAACAGGAAGCACGCTTCGTGAAAACGGTCTGGAGGTGCTGGAAGAAGTATGTCCGCTTTCGGCAAGAGTGGTCGTGAATCCGGTAAGCATGAGAATGGAAAATGAGAGAATTACAAAAATTCTGACAGATATGAAGTCTGTGATATAGATAAGGAGAAGCTATGCGCACGATTAAATTGACAGAGGAGACAAAGAAAAATCTGCTCCAGGATCTTTTAAAAAGAAATCCCGGCAGTTATGGGGAGTATGAAGGAAAAGTGGCAGACATCGTAAATGCGGTTCGCGAAAATGGGGATGCTGCGGTGTTTGCGTTTACGGAACAGTTTGACAAGGCAAAAATTACAGCGGAAAATATCCGTGTGACGGAAGAAGAATTGAACGACGCCTATGCACAGGTCGACCCGGAACTGATTGCAGTCATCCGAAAGGCGCTGGGAAACATTCGCGGCTATCATGAGAAGCAGCGGCGCTACAGTTGGTTCGACAGTCAGGAAAACGGTACGCTTTTGGGACAAAAAGTGATGCCGTTGTCAAAAGTTGGGGTCTATGTTCCAGGCGGAAAAGCCGTGTATCCATCGTCTGTCCTGATGAACATCGTCCCGGCAAAGGTGGCGGGCGTGGGAAAAATTGTCATGACCACTCCCTGCGGGAAGGACGGAAAGGTAAATCCGACCACTTTGGTAGCGGCACATGAGGCAGGTGCGGATGAAGTCTACAAAGTAGGCGGCGCACAGGCAATCGCGGCGCTTGCTTTCGGAACGGAGAGTATTCCAAAGGTGGATAAGATCGTAGGGCCTGGAAATATTTATGTGGCGCTGGCAAAGAAGGCGGTCTACGGACATGTCAATATTGATTCGATCGCCGGTCCAAGCGAGATTCTGGTACTGGCGGATGAAAGCGCCAATCCCCGTTTTGTGGCGGCGGATCTTTTATCCCAGGCGGAACATGACGAGATGGCGAGCGCCATTTTGATTACCACAAGCGAAGCGCTTGCACAGAAGGTATCGGATGAGGTCGAAGAATTTGTGAGAGTTCTCCAAAGAAAAGAAATTATCCGTAAATCGCTGGATCATTACGGCTATATTTTGTTGGCGGATACGATGGAGGACGCCATTGATGCCGCGAACGAGATTGCTTCCGAACATCTGGAAATCATCACAAAGGACCCGTTTCATATTATGACAAAAATCAGAAATGCCGGCGCTATCTTTATCGGGGAGTACAGCAGCGAGCCGCTGGGCGACTATTTTGCGGGGCCGAACCATGTGCTTCCGACAAATGGAACGGCAAAATTCTTTTCCCCGCTGTCCGTCGATGATTTTGTGAAAAAATCGAGTATTGTTTACTATTCCAAAGAGGCATTGGAGCCGGTTCATAAGGATATTATCAAATTTGCAGAATCCGAACAGTTGACCGCACATGCGAATTCCATCCGCGTGCGGTTTGAGAAATGAGGTGCAAAATGACAGAACGCATAGCAACCATAGAGCGTATGACAAAGGAAACCAATATCAGGCTGACCCTGAATCTGGACGGTTCCGGCGTCTGTAAGGTGGATTCCGGGATTCCGTTTTTCGACCATATGCTGGAGGGCTTTGCCAGACATGGCCTGTTTGATCTGGATGCGCAGATTTACGGCGATACGGAAATTGATTCCCATCATACGATTGAGGATACTGGGATTGTACTTGGAGAGGCGATCCGGAAGGCAGCAGGTGATAAGGCAGGAATCAAACGATATGGCAGCGCGATCCTTCCAATGGATGAAGCACTGATTCTCTGTGCGGTGGATTTATCGGGACGTCCGTATTTATCTTTTGACTGTGATTATACGGTGGAGAAAATCGGCGGACTGGATACGGAGATGATTCATGACTTTTTCTATGCCGTTTCCTATGCGGCAGCCATGAATCTTCATATCAAAAAGATTTCCGGTTTTAATAACCACCATCTTGCAGAGTGTACATTTAAGGCATTTGCAAAGGCCCTGGATGCAGCCACGATGTACGACGAACGCATTCACGGTGTATTATCGACGAAAGGAACATTATAAATGATGAATACAAAAAAACTGGCGCCTTATCTTTTTATCAAAAACGGAAAAGCAGTAAAAGGTTTTTGGGACTTCACATTGTATGAAAGCGGAGACATACTGGAACTGGCGCAGCATTACAGCAACAACGGGGCAGATGAACTGGTGATCTTTGATCTGTCTGACGATGACAGTTCTCACGAGGAATTTCTTCTGTTGATGAAAGAAATGTCCAGATTGATTGATATTCCTATGGCGGGCGGAGGAAATGTCAAACGTATGGAGGATGTAAAAAAACTGATTTATGCCGGATGCCGCAAGGCATTCCTGAATTTTTCAAAAAAAGAAAACAGAGAGCTTCTGGAAGAGGCGTCCAAACGTTTCGGAAAAGAAAAACTGGCAGTTTGTATCAGCAGCCCGGAACAGCTTTTTGAAAACAGAGCACGGATTGAGGAATATGCCGGGGAAGTCCTGCTTCTGGCCGATGACATGGATGTACAGGAAGTATGTCAATCGATTTCTGTACCCGTGATGCCTGTCGTCATGCAGGCAGATACGGAAAAAGTTCTGAATCTTCTAAAGCCTGACAATATTTCAGGCGTGTGTGCACAGATATTGTCGGCGAAAGAGGCTGATCTTATGGGATGGAAGCTTCTGGCAAGGGAAAAGGGGATTCCGGTGAATACCTTTGAAAGTACGATGGACTGGAAAGAATTTAAGACAGATGCGGACGGCCTGCTGCCTGTTGTTGTACAGGATTATAAAACGCAGGAGGTTCTGATGGTGGCATATATGAACCAGGAGGCGTTCGAAAACACGATAAAAACGGGACGGATGACCTACTGGAGCCGCAGCAGGCAGGAGCTTTGGGTAAAAGGTCTGACTTCCGGCCATTTCCAGTATGTGCGGGAGCTTCGGATTGACTGTGACAAGGATACGATTCTGGCAAAGGTTCTTCAAGTGGGAGCTGCCTGCCATACCGGGAACAGGAGCTGTTTCTATCGGGAACTGGTAAAGACAGATTACGATGACAGAAATCCGATGGCAGTCTTTGAAGATGTGTTTTCTGTGATTATGGACAGAAAGGAACATCCCAAAGAAGGCTCCTATACCAATTATCTGTTTGATAAGGGAATCGATAAGATTTTAAAGAAGGTAGGGGAAGAGGCGACTGAAATCGTAATTGCCGCCAAGAACCCCAATCCTGAGGAGATTAAGTATGAGATTTCTGATTTCCTCTATCATGTGATGGTGCTCATGGCAGAAAAAGGCGTCACCTGGCAGGATATTACAAAAGAACTGGCACAGCGATAATTCGTATCCCCCCGGCGTTCTATCTTTTGTCTCAGAAAGATAGAATGCCGGGGGTCTTTTTTTCTGTTTGAAGAATAGAATGAAGGGAATGTATTTTGAACGGAAAGAAGGAATGCCCTGTGATCGATGAGTCAATGGAAGGAGGAAATACGCTTGCGGAACAGATACTGGAGAGCGAATTTCAAGATCAGTGCGGATGCCGTATCGGATATCTGGAGCAGGAGTCCGGAAAGAAAGAAGAAACGCTCCATTCCGGCAGCACGTTTACTCTGCGTCTGCTGCTTTCACTGATTCTCTTTTGCAGTTTTTTCTGGCTGCATAAAGAGCAGAAAACACTTTTCGGATACCGGACGGAAAAAGTAGCGGAAATTCTCAGTCAAAACACGGACTTGCAGGCCCTTTCAAAGTCTGTTAAAATGATAGGCGAGGAGAGATAAACATGTAAGAAACGAAAGGGGATTGTATATGACACGGAAGATAAGAAAAAAGGGGCTCAAAACGCTTTTTCTGACCTGCTGTGTAATGATGGCGGCGGTCTGCGTTCCGGTAAATACCGCACAGGCGGCGCTGTCTGGAGAATGGGTGGCGGAAGGGGGCGCCCGCTACTATTTGGTCAATGGAGAGAAGGTTCGCGGACTGAAAAAGATTGGAAGATATAAGTATTATTTCAATCTTAAGACTGGTAAGATGCTAAAAAGCAAATGGAAAAAGATAGATAATCAGTACTATTTTTTCAAATCTGACGGACGAATGGCAAAAAATCAGTGGATCAGCAAAAAGTATTATGTGAATGCTGCCGGTGTCCGTGTAAAAAACTGCTGGGTAGGAAATAAATTTATCGGGGAAGACGGAAAGTGGATTAAAAATTTTAAAGGCGGATGGCAGCAGATCGGCGGCAAATGGTATTATTATACAGCGAAAGGGAAAAAGAAAACGGGATGGCTCACTTATAAAGGAAACCGTTATTATCTGGATGCAAACGGGGTACGCCTTACGAAAAAACAGACGCTGAACAATAAGACCTACTATTTTACCAAAAAGGGAGCGATGAAAAGCAGCAGTTGGATAAAAAGCGGCGGCTGGTATTATTATGCGAATGCAAAAGGTGTGCTGAATACAAAAGAACGGATCAATGCAAGAACCAGAAGCGCGGCTACCATTATAGAATATAACAGCGGCACTTTAAAAGTGAGAATCCAGAAATTCGGAAATTACGGCACTTATTACTGGACGGCACATGTGCAGATCAGCAACCCCAGCCAGATGAAAGCAGCGCTTTCTTATGGTACATATGGCGGTACAAGACAACGTACCTCCGAAGCAGTAAAAAGCAATCATGCGGTCATTGGCATTAATGGAAGCGCTTTTTCTTATGAATCCGGAAAACCGGGATTTGACGCTGTAATGCTAAAAAATGGAAAGATTTATAATAAGGCGCTTGGCACCAGCTATTCTCTGATGGCAATTGCTAATGACGGCACCATGTTCAGCCCCCCGCAGGGACTCAGTGCGAGCCAGCTAAAAAAGAACGGCGTGCGGGACACCTTTAACTTTGGACCGATTCTCCTGAAAAACGGAAAAGCGGCGTCTCTCTACGACCAGGGCTATCCACAGGTCTATGCAAGTCCTGATATGACAGGGAGATACCCACGCTCCGCAGCAGGCATGATTGCTCCTGGTAATTATGTGCTGCTGGTATCAAACGCGCCAGGGCTTACCCTGGATCAGATGCGGGCGATCTTCCGTCAGTATGGCTGTGTCTATGCCTACAATATGGACGGCGGCGGCTCTGCCACGATGTCGTATAACGGTTATGTGCTAAACAGTCCGACCGACGGAGTGGAACGGCCCTGCGGAGATTTTCTGCTGTTTACAGAATGATGGAATCTGTTTATAATGTGTTTCAGAGTAACCTACAGATAGTTTATAGAAAAGGAATAGAAAAGCATGAGAAAATTGGCTTTAGATGAAGAAATCCTAATGCAGATAGAAAAGCCTGCCCGCTATATTGGCAATGAGGTCAATTCTGTGATGAAAGATAAAAAGAAAATTGCGATCCGCTTTGCCATGTGCTTTCCAGACGTGTATGAAATCGGAATGTCCCATCTGGGAATCCAGATTCTCTATGACATGTTTAACCGCCGGGAGGACATCTGGTGCGAGCGGGTATATTCCCCCTGGACAGACCTGGACAGGATTATGAGGGAGAGAAACATTCCGCTGTTTGCACTCGAATCCCAGGATCCTCTAAAGGAATTTGACTTCATAGGAATTACTATCCAGTATGAAATGTGTTATACAAACATCCTTCAAATCCTTGATCTGAGCGGCATTCCGCTGATGGCAGGCGAACGTACGGAGAATGACCCGATCGTGATCGGAGGCGGACCCTGCACGTATAATCCGGAGCCGCTGGCTGATTTCTTTGATCTCTTCTATATCGGAGAGGGGGAAACGGTATACTTTCAACTGATGGATTTGTATAAAGAATACCGGGAGCAGAAACTGGGAAGAAAAGCGTTCCTCCATGAGGCGGCGAAGCTTCCGGGTATTTATGTACCTTCCATGTATCAGGTTTCTTACCATGAGGACGGAACGATTTCTTCCTTTGCGCCAATTTATGAGGATATTCCGGCCGTGATTGAAAAACAGATTGTTATGGATATTACGGATACGTATTATCCGAAAGCACCGGTCGTGCCGTTTATCAAGGTGACGCAGGATCGGGTGGTTCTGGAAATCCAGCGCGGTTGCATCCGCGGCTGCCGTTTCTGTCAGGCCGGTATGCTTTACCGGCCGCTGCGGGAGCGTAAGCTTTCCATGCTGAAAGAATATGCCAAAGAGATGCTGAAAAATACGGGACACGAGGAGATTTCTTTAAGCTCTTTAAGCTCCAGTGATTATTCGGAACTGGAAGGACTTGTTCATTACCTGATGGATGAGTTTAAGGGACAGGGCGTAAATATTTCGCTCCCGTCTCTGCGCATTGACGCTTTTTCTCTGGATGTCATGAGCAAGGTACAGGATGTGCGAAAAAGCAGTCTTACCTTTGCGCCGGAGGCTGGTTCCCAGAGAATGCGGGATGTTATTAATAAAGGGCTGACCGAAGAAATTATTTTAGATGGCGCCGGACAGGCATTTGAGGGCGGATGGAACCGTGTAAAGCTTTATTTTATGCTGGGACTGCCTACAGAAACAGAAGAAGATATGAAGGGCATCGCGCATCTGGCAGATAAAATCGCCAGACGTTACTATGAGATCCCGAAGGAACAGAGAAACGGAAAATGCCAGATTACCGTGAGCACTTCCTTCTTCGTTCCAAAGCCGTTCACCCCGTTCCAATGGGTTCCGATGAATACGAAGGAAGAATTTCTGGCAAAGGCAAAGATCGTCAATCAGGAAGTAAAAGAGCAGTTAAACAAGAAGAGTATCAAATACAACTGGCATGAAGCGGACGTTTCTGTGCTCGAAGGGGTTCTCGCAAGAGGGGATCGGAGAGTCGGCGCATCGATTTTACGGGCGTATGAAAAAGGCTCCCTTTATGACGCCTGGGGCGAAAATTATGATAATGGCCTATGGATGTCAGCTTTTGCAGAGACAGGGGTTGATCCTGATTTTTATACCTGCCGTCTCCGTGAGGAATGTGAGATTCTTCCGTGGGATTTTATCAATATCGGCGTGACAAAGAAATACCTCTGGCGGGAGTGGGAGAATGCTCAGGCAGAGAAAGTGACAAAGAACTGCCGCATGGGGTGTTCCGGATGCGGCGCCAAATCTTACGGAGGGGGTGTCTGCTATGAAGGTTAGAGTCAGATTTTCAAAGCATGGCGTTATGAAATTTATCGGCCATCTGGATATGATGCGCTACTTTCAGAAAGCCCTGCGCAGAGCGGAAATTCCCGTTTGCCTTACCGAAGGGTTCAGCCCGCACATGGTGATGTCTTTCGCATCCCCGCTCGGTGTAGGACTTACCAGCGACGGAGAATATATGGACATCGAAGTGAAGGAACGTATTCCATCCAGGGAGGCTGTCGCACGCCTGAACCGCGTCATGGTGGACGGGATGAAGGTACTGAGCTACCGGCAGATTCCGGAGGGAAAGGCGAGCAATGCCATGTCGCTGGTAGCGTTTGCAGATTATACTGTATCGTTCAGGAAAGGAAAGGAACCTTCTGCCAAATGGGAAGAGAAGCTGGCGGAATTTGCGGCGCTGCCTTCGATTCTGATCCTGAAAAAGACAAAGAAAAGTGAAAAAGAAGTTGATATTAAACCAATGATTCATGCGCTTTCCCTGTTGGAAAATGGAGAAATTTTTATGCGGCTCTCTTCCGGAAGCGCCAGCAATCTGAAGCCGGAGCTGGTAATGGAGGCTTTTACTTTATGGCTTGGCGTAGAAAATCCACCGTTCTCCCTGCTGGTGAATCGTGTGGAACTCTACGATGCGCATATGGTATCGCTGGAAGAACTGGGGGAAGAAATTGGAGAATAAGCTAATCGTTGTTCGAAAAGATTCAAGGATTCTGGCGGCACAGATGGAAAACGGAAGGGCATGTGCGCTGTCCTGTTACGACCAGGAGGAAGCATCACTTCTTGGAAATATTTACGTAGGACGGGTACAGAAGGTCGTCAAAAATATCGGCGCTGCCTTTATCGAGATCGAAAAAGGATTTCCATGTTATTATCCTCTGGATGACTGCGAAAATCCCATATATACAAAGAAAATCAATTCTCCGGCGATGGTGGCGGGAGACGAGGTACTTGTGCAGGTAAAGAGGGAGGCGCTGAAAACAAAGCCGCCCGCACTTACCACCAATCTGAATTTTACCGGAAAATATCTGGTGCTTACCACTGGCGAACGGCGCATCGGCGTGTCCGCAAAACTGGACAGGGAAACAAAAGACCGTCTGAAATCTCTGATCGCTTCGGTTTCTGACGGAAATTATGGATTTATCGTCCGCACGAACGCAGCCTTTGCCGGGGAAGATGAAATATTAAAAGAAGCGAAAGAATTGACGATTCTCTGTGAAACTCTGATAGAGAGGGCCAAATACCGAAGCTGCTATACGAGGATGTACCAATTGCCTGCTCCCTGGATTTCTTTGCTGCGGGATACTTATGGGCGCAGTCTGTCCATCGTAACGGATGACGTCATGCTGTATGAACAGATGAAAGACTACTTAACGTCCAGACAGCCAGAAGATCTGCCGAGGCTTTCCCTGTATGAAGATCAGCTTCTGCCGTTGTATAAGCTCTGTCGTCTGGAGCGGGAGTTCAAAGAGGCGTTAAGCGAGCGCGTATGGCTCAAATCCGGCGCATATCTGGTGATCCAGCCTACCGAAGCGCTGACTGTCATTGATGTAAATACGGGGAAATATGAGAGTAAAAAGAAGAAACAGGAAACTTTTCTGAAAATCAATCTGGAAGCGGCGCAGGAAATCGCAAGACAACTCAGACTCCGGAACCTGTCGGGGATCATTATCGCAGACTTCATCAATATGGAGGCGGAAGAAGATAGAAAAACGCTGATGCAGGCGCTGGAAGACGCTCTGCACCGTGACCCGGTCAAAACAGTTCTGGTGGATATGACGGCTCTGAATCTTGTGGAGATTACGAGAAAGAAGGTGCGAAAGCCTCTGGCAGAACAGATCGGGCGGATTCCCTCTTGGCCAAATTACACGTTCTCACGGTCAGCGCAGTAAATGCGCAGACCTGGCTGAACTGTTACAAAAGTTTTTTTCAGATTAGACATTGACGGATTTTGCAGAATATGCTAATATAAGAAAGATGCCGCATAAAGAGGTTTAAGTGTTATGCAGATAACCACCATATTTAGCGAGTAATGATAATAGGAGGTGCCATATGTACGCAATTATTGCAACAGGTGGTAAACAGTACAAAGTAGCCGAAGGCGATATCATTAACGTAGAGAAGCTTGGAGTAGAAGCTGGCGAGACTGTAACATTCGACCAGGTACTTGCAGTAAGCAATGACGGACTGAAAGTCGGCGCTGACGTAGCTGACGCAACCGTAACTGCCAGCGTGGTAAAGAACGGTAAGGCAAAAAAAGTAATTGTTTACAAGTACAAGAGAAAAACTGGATATCACAAGAAAAACGGTCACAGACAGCAGTACACCCAGGTTAAAATTGAAAAGATCAACGGTTAATTCCCATGATTACGATTGAGATTCATAAAACCAAAGGACAGCATAGCGGCTTTATTTCCAGCGGACATGCAGAATACGCAGAGGAAGGTTATGACATCATCTGCGCTGCCGTGTCAGTACTTACGGTAAACGCCATTAACTCCATCGAGACATTCACCGATGATTCCTTTGCCGTCCGGCAGGAGGAAGGGCTGGTGGAATTGATTCTGGAGGATACGGTATCGAAGGAAACCGCACTGCTTCTGGATTCTATGATTCTGGGTTTACAGGAAATTCAAAAGAATTACGGTAATGAATATATTGAACTGATATTCAAGGAGGTGTAAGTAATGATGACAATGAACCTTCAGATTTTCGCCCATAAAAAGGGAGTTGGTTCTACAAAGAACGGCAGAGATTCCGAATCAAAGAGATTAGGCGCAAAGAGAGCTGATGGACAGTTCGTGAAAGCTGGCAACATCCTTTACAGACAGCGCGGAACAAAGATTCATCCGGGCGTTAATGTTGGACGCGGCGGCGATGACACTTTATTCGCATTAGTTGACGGCGTTGTAAGATTCGAGAGAAAAGGAAGAGATAAGAAACAGGTTTCTATCGTTCCGGTTTCAGAGTAATGAATGCGGCTTCAAATCAGTTTGGTTTGAAGCCCTTTTTAAATAGAAGGAGATTACGTATGTTTGCAGACAGAGCCAAAATCTTTATTCGTTCCGGAAAAGGCGGCGATGGACATGTAAGCTTCCGCAGGGAGCTTTTTGTTCCTGCCGGGGGACCTGACGGCGGCGATGGAGGAAAAGGCGGCGACATTATTTTTGAAGTGGATAAGGGAATGACCACGCTTGCGGACTATCGCCACAGAGGAAAGTTCTGTGCCGAGAACGGGGAACAGGGCGGAAAGAAACGCTGCCACGGAAAAAGTGGAAAAGACCTTGTTTTGAAAGTACCGGAAGGTACGATTATCAAAGAGGCGGAATCCGGAAAAGTGATCGCAGACATGTCCGGTGAAAACAGCAGGCAGGTTATTTTGAAGGGCGGCAGAGGCGGACAGGGAAATATGCACTATGCCACCGCTACCATGCAGGTGCCGAAGTATGCACAGCCGGGACAGAATGCCCAGGAGCTATGGATAAAGCTGGAGCTGAAAGTCATCGCAGATGTGGGACTGGTAGGTTTTCCAAACGTAGGAAAATCCACCCTGCTTTCCCGTGTGACAAATGCGCGGCCTAAGATTGCCAATTATCATTTTACCACGCTGAATCCGAATCTTGGCGTAGTAGATCTGGAGGGCGGCAGAGGCTTTATCATTGCGGATATTCCAGGGCTGATCGAAGGGGCGTCAGAGGGCGTCGGGCTGGGACATGAATTCCTGCGCCATATCGAGCGTACCCGCGTCATCATTCACATGGTAGACGCGGCTTCTACCGAAGGGCGAGACCCGATTGATGACATCTATAAGATTAATGAGGAACTTCGCGCCTACAATCCGGAGATTGCCGAAAGACCGCAGGTGATTGCAGCAAATAAGATTGATGCGATTTATGCGGGAGACGAGGACCCGGTACAGCGAATCCGGGAAGAATTCGAGCCAAAGGGAATAAAAGTGTTTGCGATTTCCGCCGTCAGCGGAAAAGGGCTGAAAGAATTGCTTTACTGTGTAAGGGAACTTCTGGATACTCTTCCGCAGGAACCGGTGGTATTCGAGCAGGAATATTTCCCGGAGGATGCTGTGATGAACAGTGATCTGCCTTACACCGTTGAGAAGTCGGAGGAAGAGGAAAACACCTATATCGTAGAAGGGCCGAAGATCGAAAAAATGCTGGGCTACACAAACCTGGATTCTGAAAAAGGATTTGCTTTCTTCCAGCAATTTCTGAAGGATACGGGAATTCTGGACGAGCTGGAAGCCGCTGGTATTCAGGAGGGCGACACCGTTCGTATGTACGGTCTGGCCTTTGATTATTATAAATAAGGAGAACAATATGACAAGTAAACAAAGAGCATACCTGAAAAGTCTGGCAATGACAATGGACCCGATTTTTCAGATCGGTAAAGGAAGCCTGACGCCAGAAAACACACAGGCAATTTCCGAAGCTCTGACGGCAAGAGAGCTGATTAAAGTCAGTGTGCTTCAGAATTGCATGGATGATCCACGAATGCTGGCGGAAATGATAGCTGAGCGCACACGTTCACAGGTGGTACAGGTAATCGGCAAGAAAATCGTTCTTTATAAAGAAGGAAAAGACGATAAGAAAAAAATTATGCTTCCATAGCTGCGGGGAAAAGACATGTCGGAAAAATATCGCAAAAAAGTAGGAATTATGGGCGGCACCTTCGATCCGATTCATGTCGGACACCTGATTTTAGGTGAAAATGCTTACCAGCAGTTCGGGCTGGACTGTGTGCTGTTTATGCCCTCCGGAAATCCTCCGCATAAGAGAGAAAGGACCGGAAGGGCATCCATACAGGAAAGAGTAGAGATGGTGGCGCGGGCAATTCAGGATAATCCGCATTTTGTTCTGTCTTTGATTGAGACACACGAGGATGGATATACCTATACAAAAGAAACGCTGACGCGCCTTACCGCAGAAAACCCGGATACGGATTACTATTTCATTATGGGCGCAGATTCCCTTTTTGCTTTTGAAAGCTGGAAAGAGCCTCAGGGAATCTGCGATTTATGCACTCTGCTGGTTGCGGTGCGAAACGGCGTGAATACTGAGAATCTGGACAAACAGATTTCCCATATCCAAAAGAAATATCATGGGAGGATTCAAAAGCTGGATACCCCCAATATAGAAATTTCCTCTGAGGCGCTTCGCGCGCATATCCGGCAGCAGCGTTCCTTGCGCTATTATATGCCGGACGCCGTGGCTGTCTATATCAGAGAACATCAGATTTACAGCAGGTAAGCCCATATGGAATGTTAGGGAGGGAGCCAAATGGGGCAATATCATTTAAAAAAGATACAGCACAATTTGAAAAAAAATCTGGATGAAAGCCGTTATGAGCATACGATGGGCGTACGCTATACGTGTGCTGCGCTGGCAATGTGTTATCACTACGATATGGAAAAAGCGCAGGCCGCAGGGCTGCTTCATGATTGTGCGAAGTGTCTGTCAGACAAAAAGAAAATAAAAATTTGTAAGAAAAATCATATTACGGTCAGCAGGGCAGAAGAGAAGAGCCCGTTTTTGCTTCATGCCAAGGTAGGGGCTTTTCTGGCACGGGAAGAATACGGCGTGGAAGATGAGGAAATATTAAGTGCGATCGCTTATCATACCACGGGAAAAGCGGAGATGACACTTCTGGAAAAAATCGTGTATATCGCAGATTATATCGAACCGCATAGAAATATGGCGCCAAATTTAAAAAAGATTCGCACACTGGCCTTTCAGGATTTAGACCAGACCATGTATGTAATTTTAAAAGATACTCTGGATTATCTGAAAAAAAGTGGAAAAGAAATCGACCCCATGACGCAGGTATCCTATGAATATTATAAGAAGCTATTTACTTCCCGTCAGGCTCAGGAACCGCATTAACCCTGAAAAATAGGAGGAAATCATATGAATTCAAAAGAAATGGCAAAGCTCATCTGTCAGGCGCTCGAAGAGAAAAAGGCAGAAGATATTAAAATTATCAATATCGAAGAGGTTTCCGTATTAGCAGATTACTTCATCATCGCCAGCGGAACAAACCGTAACCAGGTACAGGCGATGTCCGACAATGTAGAAGAGGTTCTCGGAAAGGCCGGCGTAGTTCCAAAACAGATTGAGGGATACCAGACGGCGAACTGGATTCTGCTGGACTATGGCGATGTCATCGTACATGTATTTGACGAAGAGAATCGTCTTTTCTACGATCTGGAGCGCATTTGGAGGGACGGAAAAGCTGTTTCCGTGGAGGCCCTGTAAAAATAAGAGCAGAGAGCCCTGTCATAAAAGGAAATATGAAACGTTCGAGGTGAGACTTATGGAAGCCGTACAGGTGTCAAAGGCTGTGGAAGATAATTTCAAAAAACGATTGGAAAGTGTTCTGCGCTTAATACAGTCCTATCACATCAGCTACCTGGAAATCGGAATCTTTGGCAGCTATGCAAGAAATGAGTATGTTGCGGCCAGCGACATTGATCTTTGTATCATTACAGATCACAGGCCGGGGCTAAAAGTCAGCGGTTCGCTCAGAGAAGAGGCGGAGGAGTTAAAAGTCGATATTGTCTGGGTGACGCCAGACAGTTTCCGGAACAGCGACAGTAACTTTATGACAAATATCCGAAAAGATTACAGGAGAATCGTGTGATATGAAAAATGATTATTATGATGTGGCTGTCAATGACCTGGCGTATCTACAGGTAACGCTGAATACTCCATATTACAATAATATTGCAGTGAATGCCCAGCAGGTTGCCGAAAAGATGCTGAAATCCGCAGCAGAGAGAGTATGCGTCGGTGTCGAAAAGCTGATGCACACACACAATCTGCGGGCGCTTTATATGGAAATTCATAAAATTGAACCGGATTTTAACTTAGACAAAGGCAGCCTGTCCATGCTGAAGGATTTGTATTTTGATGCAAAATATCCTGGGGATAATTTTGTTACCGTTACACGGGAAGAGTGTAATGAGTGCCTGGAAATTATGTATTCGGTAATAAAAGCTGTCAATTCTTTAAGAGCCAGGTACGGTCTGCCCTGTCAGGAAGTAAAAGAGAGATACCTCGGAGTATTACCGGAGAAATACGAAGTGAAAAGCGATTAGGAGGAGTATACTGTGCTGAAAAAATATTTGATTGTATTTCTGATATCAATGGTTCCATTGATCGAACTGCGTGGGGCGATTCCATATGCTGCCGGATTTGGACTTCCGATGGCGCAGTCCTATGTGATTGCAGTGATCGCAAACATGCTCCCCGTACCGATTATTTTCTTATTTGCACGTAAGGTTCTCGAATGGGGGGCGGACAAGCCGGTGATTGGAAAATTCTTCCGATTCTGTCTGGAAAAAGGGCATAAAGGCGGAGAAAAGCTGAAAGCAAAAGCCGGAAGAGGACTTCCGATCGCATTGCTTCTTTTCGTCGGTATTCCGCTGCCGGGAACAGGCGCCTGGACGGGAACACTTGCCGCCAGTCTGCTGGATATGGATTTTAAAACAAGCATTCTTGCCGTTATGTGCGGCGTATTGCTTGCAGGAGTCATCATGGCAGCGGCGAGCGCCGGGGTTTTCGGTGCGATCGGAGCTATGTTCTCATAAGTCTTAAAAAAATGGGGCTGTTTGAAACAGCCTCATTTTTATGAAAGAAAACGGAAAACACCAATTACTTTTCCCAGAACATCCATTTGCTCCACAATAATCGGCTCCATCGCATCGTTTTCCGGCTGAAGGCGATAATAGCCGTTTTCCTTATAATAAGTCTTTACCGTGGCGGAATCATCAATCAAAGCAACGATCATATCGCCGTTCTCAGCCGTATTCTGGCGTTTGACAAGTAGTCTGTCGTTCTCAAAAATTCCTGCGTTTATCATACTTTCACCCTTTACGGTCAGCATAAAAGCGCCTGACCGGGGAATGAATTCGGCAGGTACGGGAAAATAGCTCTCGATATTTTCCTCCGCCAGAATGGGCTGCCCCGCAGCGACACGTCCGACAACGGGTACATTTACCATTTCACGTCTTAACATATTAAAGTTATCATCCAGAATCTCGATCGCCCTGGGCTTTGAAGGATCCCTTCGGATGTAGCCGTTTTTCTCCAGCGTTTCCAGATGTGAATGTACCGAAGAAGTAGATTTTAAATGCACCGCCTCGCAGATGTCACGCACTGCCGGAGGAAAACCTCTGTTAATAATCTCACTTTTGATATATTCTAAAATTTCTTCCTGCTTTTTTGAAATTTTTCCGTTTGCCATGTGCTACCTCCTGTCAGTATTCCAATTTACAAAATCGAACGGTAAAAATTGCTGTTTCTATCATATCATATTTTATCCGAAATTGCAAACAGAAGTTCAGAAAATTTGTTCGATATTTTTCTTGACAAACGTTCGTTCGCGTACTATAATGCAATTATAACAAACAAAAGTTCGGAACAAATTTTCGTAAAACTTGGGAGGAGTACAAATGAGTGAGAGAAAAAGGAGACAATTAGAGAGAAAAAGAGTTCGAAGAAACAGAAAGATCGCGATAGCAGCCGCTTTGATCTGTGTTTTCATTCTGGGACTGATTTGCGGCGGACGTATGGTCAGCGCATCGAAGCCGATGCTTCATACCCATAAATATTATAAGGAAGTGAAGGTTCATTTGGGAGAAACCTTATGGGACATCGCAAACCAGAACATGACAGAAGAATATGCCTCTGCAAAAGAATATATCAAAGAAGTACAGGACATTAATTCCCTCAGCGGGGATGAGATTTTATATGGACAGCGATTGCTTATCCCTTATTATTCAATAGAAACCCAATAGCTCCCCAGGCGTTTCATGCCTTATAATTATATAAAAAGGGTGGTGCATCCATCCTTTTTTTGCTATACTGATAGAAAATGTTTTCAACATTCGTAACTGTTCAGTACCTTCACAGTTCCGATGCAAAGTTGCCAACATTCAAAACAAAAGGAAAGGAAAACTCTCATGCGTCAGGAAAAGTTTAAAATGGAACGTCCAAATCTGGTTGAACCGGGACAAAAGGTCGAAATCACAGAAATCCAAACCAATATGAATTACAGCTATATCATCGAGCCTGCGGTAGCCATGTCCGGCTGTTTCAAAGGAAATAACCGTATTAAGGCAAAAGAAGGAACGATCATCAGTATTGAAGATACGCCGAGAGGATTTATCGTGACTGCGGAATTTGAGGAATAGACCGGGGTGCATCTATTCCAGAAACACATGTTTTTCGAATAGATATGGCTGGGATTATTCGTCTATATCAATAGCCTGCATTTTCCATAGATTCTTGATTTGCGGCTGCAAACGTTCAAATTCCCATAATTTTTCACTGTTTGCATAGCTGTATGGATCATTGACCTTTATTTTTCCGTCTATGCAGTCAATCAGTACGATGAAATGACCTCCATCCGTAAAATCTCCGGCGCGGACGCTGCATATAATAGGAAATCCCTGTTGTAAAGCGTCCATAACCGTTTCTTCATTTAAAGAAATGGCCTGTCCCTGAACCCCAAATGCCAATCCGCCGTCAACGATGAAGCTCCACATGGTGCTTCCGTTAGCGGTCAGATAACCGTGATCCTCGCTGTATTTGGCGACTTTATAAGGCGTAATCATCGTATTTCCGGTAAGTCCGGCAATCACCATAGCCATACAGGTAGGCCCGCATCCATTCGTTGCAAGAATGCCGTCTCCATACGCGCCGTATCCCCAGCGCTCGTCCCATTGAATCAACAGGGGAATTTCACCGATTTCTATTTCTTCCTTCAAATGGTTTGCATAGATGCGTCCCTGCTTTTCCGGATAATTGTATACAAAATCCAGTGTTTCAATATTTTTATCAAGCATGTTGAGAATTTTGTCCGGATAAAGGAATTTCTTTGCATATATTTCTTCTTCTTTTTCTTTTGAAGTTTTTTCTGAATGTTCTGTTTCCCTCTCTGTTTCTGCCTCCGAAGCTGTTTCTGCGGCTGTCTCCTCCGTAGTCCGTGTTTCTATAGGGATTGTTTCTACGGTATCCGTATCATGCCCGGCTAAATCCGTTTCTTCTCTTCTGCCGGGATAGGCGGTGATTTCCCTGATACAGATCAGTATTACACAGAGGATCCCCGTAAATATTGCAGCGTTTTTTACAATGGTTAATATTTTTAATATTCTTTTCTTTTTCTGCCTTTTTTTCATCGCTTGTTCCTTTTGTAAAATATTTATCCTTAAAGTCCCTTTACAGGTCTGCTCTTCGTGT
>CALCMD010000103.1 GCA_937965795.1 uncultured Lachnospiraceae bacterium
TCTGTTTTCATGAACTTTCAAGGTTGTTTCACTGTTCAGTTATCAATGTTCTTTGTTGTCTTGTTTTCGACAGCTTGTTTAGTTTATCAAAACTTTTCAGGCTTGTCAAGAACTTTTTTCAACTTTTTTATTTCTTTTTCTCGTTTCGCCGTCTCTGATCGAGACGACTTCCATATACTATCACTCCAATCTGCATTTGTCAACAGTATTTTTCTAAATTATTTAAATTTTTTATTTTGTTTTAAAAACTTTGTCAATTTATCAAATGTACTTTACCGCATCCTGCAAATTGCGCACGCCGATCATGCGGATTCCATCGATTCGCTCTGTCGATTTTAAAGATACCTGAGGCAGTATAACCGTTGAAAAACCAAGTTTCTTGGCCTCCGCTACTCTCTGCTGTGCCATGCTCACCCCCCGGACTTCGCCGCTCAATCCCACTTCTCCAAACGCAATCATTTTTTCGTCTAAAGCCCTGTCTCTGTAACTCGACACCAGAGCCAGCACGATCGCAAGGTCAATCGCCGGTTCATTCATGCGAATTCCCCCCGCAATATTCACATAAGCATCACAGGATGACAAGTGCAGACCCAGTCTTTTTTCCAGAACTGCCATCAACAGATTGACACGGTTGTAATCCGTTCCCACCGCTGTCCTTCTGGGCATTGCCATATGACTGGGACATACCAGCGCCTGAATCTCGATCAGGATGGGTCTGGTTCCTTCCATCGAACATGCCACGATAGAACCGGAAGCCCCCTGCGGTTTTCCATCCAACATAAATTCCGATGGATTTTCCACTTCCACAAGCCCTGTCTCCCTCATTTCAAAGACGCCAATCTCATTCGTGGAACCAAAGCGGTTTTTGACTCCTCTCAGAATGCGGTAGGACGCATGTCTGTCCCCTTCAAAATAGAGTACCGTATCCACCATATGCTCCAGGACTCTCGGCCCGGCCACGACGCCTTCCTTTGTCACATGTCCCACAATAAATACGGCAATTCCCATTCCTTTTGCGATTTGCATGAAAACTGACGTAGATTCCCGTACCTGTGACACGCTGCCCGGAGCCGAACCGACTTCCTCGTTGTACATAGTCTGTATCGAATCCACCACCAGAATTTCCGGTTTCACACGCTGAATGGCGCTTTTTATCATGTCCAGATTTGTTTCACAGAGCAGAAGTATCCCATCGCCTGCTTTCCCAACACGCTCCGCCCGCATCTTGATCTGCTGCAAAGACTCTTCTCCGGATACATAGAGTACGGTTTTTCCTCCCTGCGCCAGGTTTTTGCAAATCTGAAGTAAAAGTGTTGACTTTCCGATGCCCGGATCGCCCCCCACTAAAACCAGAGAACCGGTAACAATCCCGCCTCCCAATACCCGGTCCAACTCTCCGCTTCCGGACGTCATTCTGCTCTCCTCTCCGCTTCGAATACTGGAAAGTCTGACTGGCTCGGCCGCTGTTTCCCGGTATGATGTTTTGGCTCCCGGTGATTTATCCACGATCTCTTCCGCGAAGGTATTCCATTCTCTGCATGACGGGCACTGTCCCGTCCATTTTGTGGACTCAAAACCACAGTTCTGACAAAAAAATACTGTCTTTTTCCCCTTTGCCATAATTCCTCCTCTTAAACTTGAAAATTAACCGTCAGAAAAAAATCCGTATCCGAAACGCCGCTTCCGGCATCCGTATACGGATTTTCCAATATCATTTACATTCTTTCAATCTTAATTTCCGCTTTTTCCTTCTCCACACTGTCAAGCTCCACGCCAAGCACCAGCTTTCCGCCCAGGTTCGTTTTCATCTCGCCGATTTCCCTGCCGTCCACAAACACCTGATACTGGGTATCCTCCTCCAGTTCCACCGTAATCTGAACATCCGTAGGGGCTTCTACCTCAAAAGTAAGTCCCCCTTCCGTGGCATTTAAATTCTTCACCGCGCTTCCCGGTACGGATTCGTACACGAACATACCATTTCGCTCCAGTTTGGTAATCTCCTTAAAAGTTTTTACTTTATACAAATCGCCCTTATGCTCAAAGTCCGATACCTTTGTTTTCTGATCCAGTTCATAATTTCCAAAGCTGATCGTTCCATCTGCTTCTGTGCGTATTAATTCACTGATTACTGCCATCCTTATATCCTCCTGGTCCTCTCTTGTGTTTCCAGAACAGCAAGCTGCCGTTCTTTTGAATGATAGTTAAATTTTATCATACTGCTGCAAAATTTTCTAGCCATTTCACAGACTTTCCAAAAATAATCGTCTCTTGGCCAAATTACACGTTCTCACGGTCAGCGCAGTAAATGCGCAGACCTGGCTGAACTGTTACAAATAATCTCATGCCTTTACAGAAAAGCGGATTTCTTTCCCGCGCGCTCCCACAGAAACGGTATCCCCTCTTTTTATCTTTCCCTCCAGGATTTCTTCTGCCAGCGCATCTTCCATCTTACTCTGAATCGCTCTTTTCAGCGGGCGCGCACCATACTTCGGATCAAAACCTGCCTCCTCGATCAGAATTTTTGCCGTGTTTTGCACTTTCATTGTAATGTCCATCTGCTCCTTGCAGCGCTTTACAAAGACATTCAGCAAGAGATTCACAATACTGCGGATATGCTCCTTATTCAGAGAATGAAATACGATCGTTTCATCAATCCGGTTTAAAAATTCCGGCCGGAACAACCGCCTGACTTCCTCCATGACCCTGCTCTTCATCACCTCATAATCATGTTTTTCATCATCCACGCTCCCAAATCCCAGTTTCTTCGGCGCTACGATGGACTGTGCTCCCGCATTGGACGTCATAATCAGAATCGTATTCTTAAAATCCACCTTCCGTCCCTGAGAATCCGTAATATGGCCGTCATCCAGCACCTGAAGCAGAATATTAAAGACGTCCGGATGCGCCTTTTCGATCTCGTCAAAAAGGATCACGGAATACGGGTTTCTTCTGACTTTCTCGCTGAGCTGCCCGCCTTCCCCATAGCCTACGTATCCCGGCGGCGAACCTACCAGTTTCGATACGCTGTGCTTTTCCATATATTCTGACATGTCCACACGAATCATGGCCTGTTCACTGCCAAAGACCGCTTCCGCCAGTGCCTTTGACAGCTCCGTCTTTCCTACGCCGGTAGGCCCCAAAAACAGGAAGGAACCGATCGGACGATTCGGGTCCTTTAATCCCACGCGCCCTCTTTTTACCGCCTTTGCCACAGCCGCGACCGCTTCTTCCTGTCCAATCACTCTCTTATGAAGCGTTTTCTCTAGTTTCAGCAGGCGAAGAGATTCTTTCTCCGCCAGGCGCTGTACCGGGATTTTCGTCCAGCCGGATACCACCTCTGCCACGTCCTCTTCCCCGACCATCAGCCCTTTTGACGCATTCTTTTTTCGAAGATTCGCGCGCTGGCGCTGAAGCTTTTTCTCCTGCTCTTCCTGCCCCCTCTGGATCGCCCCTGCTTTTTCAAAGTCTCCTTCTTTAATGGCATTTTCTTTCGCCTCTGCCAAATCTGCGATCTCTTTTTGCAGTTTCTCCAGATTTTCCGGAACCTGATACCCCTTTAACTGTTTCCTGGACGCCGCTTCATCCATCAGATCGATTGCCTTATCCGGCAAAAAGCGGTCGCTGATATAACGTTTGGACAATTCTACCGCCGCTCTTAAGGCTTCATCAGAAATGCTGACCCGGTGATACTTTTCATAGTTCGGCCGAAGCCCTCTTAAAATCTCAATTGCTTCCCCCTCTGCCGGTTCTTCCACCGTCACTGGCTGGAATCTTCGTTCCAGCGCAGGATCTTTCTCGATATGCTTTCGATATTCTTCAATCGTCGTGGCGCCGATCACCTGAATCTCTCCCCGCGACAGAGCCGGTTTCATAATATTCGACGCATCCATCGCGCCTTCCGCACCGCCTGCTCCGATAATCGTATGCAGCTCGTCGATAAACAGAAGAACTTCCCGGCTCTCGGACGCCTCCGCCAGCACGCTCTTAATCCGCTCCTCAAACTCGCCCCGGTATTTTGAACCGGCTACCATGCTGGCCATATCAAGACTCACCACACGTTTTCCCCGCATCTGCTCCGGAACTGCCTCCGTGACAATACGCTGTGCCAGTCCTTCGACGACAGCTGTTTTTCCGACGCCTGGTTCTCCGATCAGACATGGATTATTCTTTGTCCTGCGGCTCAGAATCTGTAGAATCCTCTCGATCTCCGCCTCCCGTCCGATCACAGGGTCCAGCATTCCGTCCGCCGCCATCTGCGTCAGGTCACGGCTGTACTGATCCAGCACAGGCGTCGCGCTCTCTCCCTGCACACTTCGCATATTCCGGGCATTCTGTGCCAGTTCCTTATACATTTCTTCCTCGATGCCCATACTGTCAAGAATGGACAGATAAAGCTTCTGGATATTGACTCCCAGCGTATGAAGCAGCCTTGTCGCCACGCATTCCGAATCTTTAATCATGGCAATCAAAATGTGCTCCGTGCCCGCCTTTTCCATCCGCAAAGCTTCCGCCTCGCGCAGACTGTTTTCCAATATCTGTGTCGTCCGGGGCGTATATTCTCCCGCATCCTTCAGATTCCCTTCGGGTACGATCAGCTTATCGATGAGTTCCAGAAGCTTTTCCGCTTCAACGCCTGCCTCACGCAGATTCATCCCTGCCGCTCCGTCCGGCTCCATCAAAAGCCCCAGCAGCAAATGTTCAGAACCAATATAGCCCGTCCCATACTCGTTCGCTCTTTTTTTCGCCAGATTCAACGCCCTGTTCGCATATTCTGTAAAATGCTCACGCATATTCCGTCCTCCTGTTTGTTCCTGTCATTCCCTTTCATACCCGGCAAATATTTCATCTACCAGCTCATGAACCTCCTGGCAGGAAATATTTTTACATCTCCCTTTTGCCAAAAGCACCTGAAGATTTCTCTTCATTTCCTCTAACGCCTGCATTTTATCCACATCCAGCGCAATTACCGCGCCTCTTCGCCGGTCAATCGTCAAAAATCCCTCCTGCCTGAGTACGGTATACGCCTTATTTACCGTGTGCATATTAATGCCAATATCCTCCGCCAACTGCCTGACCGATGGAAGAGCGTCTCCCTCTTGTATCCGCGATGTAGCGATTCCCAGGATAATCTGATTCCTGAGCTGGATATACAAAGCCTCATCGCTTTGAAAATCAATTTTGATGACCATTCATTCACCTTCTCGTCTTGTAATCTGAAGCCATTCAAATCAGTCGTTCGCAAATATGCCCCATCTGATTTTCTATATTTCTACTGTTAAGAATGTTATATATATGTTATAACAAATGCTCTGGCCTGTCAACCTGCAATCGCTTCCTGTACTCACTTGGAGTCATGCCGGTCTGGCTCTTAAACACCCGGCTGAAATACCGGCAGTCATGATATCCGCACAGATCACAGACATTTTCCAGCGTCATGCCCGGATGGTTTTCCAACAACTCTTTCGCCCTGGCTATCTTTTTCTCCGTAATGTATTTATTCATGGACATCCCGGACATTTTCTTAAACAATCTTGAAAGATAGGTATAATTATACCCAAACACATCCGCCACCTGTTCCAGACTTTCCAGCGTCAGGAAATTACTGTCTACATATTCCAGCACACGCATCTCCACACTTTTCTCATAAATTCGTTCCATGTAGCTTCCGATTTCCCGAAAGCATTCCATCATGCTTCTGTTCAGTTCTTCCTCATTCTTTGCCAGTCCTATGCAGCGCCAAAGCTTTTTCTCCATTCTTTCCAAAAATTCCGAATCATAATCTTTCCCCGAAAATTCCAGCAGTTTCAGCACATAAAGGCTGACCTTTTCTATGTCCTGCTGTGCCGCATGATTTTGAATCATATATTGCAGGATTGCTTGAATTTCTTCGGTAAAGTTTCTCAGATCCGCAAAAAGAAAATAGTTTTTGATATCGCTGTTTACCTTCATTTTGACGATTTCCAGCAAATCCTGTCTGTCGCCGTCCTGCTTCTCCGCCACGAAAATCTGAGGCTTTCCCACGATCAGCTTCTTCTGCATCAGAAAACGCAAATGTTTTGCACGATCCCATACCTTTTCATATTCCATTGGTTTTTCTGAGAGAACGATATGCACGGACAGACTGGTATATGCCTCCAGAAGCTCCAAAAGCCTTCCCGCTATCTCTTCCGGCGTCTCTTTCTTTTCTTTCTTTATCTGAATACCAAGCATTTTCTGATTTACTGCCTGTTCGTCCGCCAGATACCAGTCATATGCGTTCCCGCAAAGTTTCTCTGTCACTGTTCTCCAGGGAATCTGTTCCATCGCTGTGCGATAATGTTCCGTAAGGTCCGCGTCACGGGCATCGTAAAGCATGTTCCCCACACACAGAAACAGAAGAATATACCGGACTTCTTCTCTCTGATGCAGCATGTAAGCATCGGAATAAAGGATGTGCCGCTCCTGATTTGCTCCTGCATTCATCAGATTCTTCTTAAGATCAAGCAATACATCACAAAGTTTTTCATCTTCCAACGGCTTTAAAAGATAATGAAACACCCCATACTGGATTGCTTTCTGCGCATAACTAAAATCCGAGTATCCGGATACGATCACCACCAGCATTCCCGGATACCTGTTCCGTATGAGACGCGACAATTCCAGCCCGTCCATCACCGGCATAGAAATGTCTGTAAAAACGACCTGTGGCTCCTCTTCTTCTATCCGCTCAAGCGCCTGTCCCCCATTCTCTGCCAAAGCCACCACCCGAAAAGCCGAATCCAGATATTCTATTTTATTTTTTATATAAGCTCCTATTTTTATTTCATCTTCCACCACAATCGCCTTTATGGTTCCATCCGGACTTCTCATAACACTCTCCCTCCGATTTCTATACCCTCTCTTTGAATCCGAAACACGATATTTTCTCTGTAAAAGAGATGAAGCCTTACATATACGTTTACCAGTCCCATCCCATCAATTTTAGCAGAAAGGCCGTTATTTCCCTCCATGCCTTCTTCACATCTTTTCCGTATTTCCGCCGCTTTTTCCTCCGAAAAACCTTCCCCATTATCCGACACTTTTATGCTCCAGCGCTCTTTGCCGCACATCGTTCCCGTCACCTGAATATACGGACGGCTTCTGTTACAATATTTAAACGAATTTTCCACCAGAGGCTGAACAATCAGTTTGGGAATCCGCAAATTCATCATTTCCAGTGGGAGATCAAGCAGCACCTCCGCATTCGGAAACCTCTCTTTCATAATATCCACATACCTCTCCACGTGCCTGATCTCCTCATACAGCCGTACTCCCTCGCTCTCCTCTGCCGAAATATAACGGAACATCTGCGTAAGATTGATACACATCCGGGAAACCTCCCGGTTTCCGCCTTCTTCTGCCATCGTTCCCATCGTAGTCAGCGTGTTTACCAGAAAATGCGGCTGCATCTGTGCCTGTAGCGCCAGCAGCTTTGCCTGGCTTTCAAAGTCCTTCAGAGTAATGATATCGTGCATAGATTTTTCCAGCTTCCTGTTCAGATCCCCGATGGAATCTGAAAGGTAATCCAGCTCGGAAATATCCGTGTCGATCGGATGATACTGCCTCCCTCCGGCCAAATCTACCTTCTCCAGCTCAGAACACAGCTCCCGGATGGGTTTTGAAAACTTCAAAGACACATGATAGCTCACGGCAAGCACAATCAGAATGACCGCCAAAAATACAAGCGCTGCAATTCCCAGGAAGACCAAAAACCTGTTATAGTAGTCAAACAGAGAAATGGTATACAGAACGTAAATCTCCGAATTAAAAATCTGATAAACATAGATATAATGCCCATTTTTTTCGTATGTGCCTGTTTTCCATCCATTTTCTTCCAGAATCGCCTTTCCGTCCCGCCCGCTCTCTGAAAAAATCGTATCTCCCCTTGCGTTCAATATATGAATTTGGAGCCCCGTATCCTTTTTGGCGGAGGACAGTCTACGGATATCGCCCACAAAATCCTCCTCATCTACCTGTACCTCCAAAATTCCGGCGCCATTGTACAGGACATGGTCTTTTCCAAAGCTTCTGGACAGTGTCACTCTTGGTTTATCCTTTTCGGAAATCACACGTTCCCCCCGACTTGCTTCCAGAAATTCATTCCTCTCCACATATTTGACTATGGGAGCCCCGTCCATTTCATAATCCTGATAGAAATCCGGGTATTCCCCCTGTATTTTATCAATATAGTACTCATTTCCCATCCAGATATAATGATTCCCCCCTGTGATAACCCCCACATGATATTTCTTCTGAATCATCTTGTAAGCATCCAGATACAGCTCTGAAAACAAATCCGCAGTACTGCGCCCCTCCTCGTAAGATTCCGGAAGGCTTTCCTGCACCGTCTCCTGAAATTTTTCTGACCTCACAAGCTCCATAGAAAAGTCGTCCATATCCTGCAAATAATGTTCAATGTTCTGATTTATACTGAGCGTCAACTGTCTTTGAATCTCCACCGTATTGGAATCCATAACATTTCCGACATAAAGTACCGTACCGCACAAAATAACAGAAATACATAGGATAATCCAGACAAGGTACGTCCGAAACAGCTTTTTTACGATTGACTCCTGATACTTTTTCCTGCGTTTAAAAATATGTACTCTTGCCATATGCCGTTCCCCCATTTTCCTTGTACTCTTTACCGCTTTTCCCAATAGCTCGCGAAAGAAAATACTTCCTATTGTAATTATATCAATTTTTTCTGACCATCCATGAGGACATATTTTACCTGTTTATGTGGATTTTGTTTACCTGAGACCCCAAAACGCTCCGGAACCTACAAAACCTGCCACCAGAGGCTTCTTCTGGATACATGGCGGCAAAAAGGGAAGGACAGAATGCAAAACATTTGTCCTTCTAATCATCGCTTTCCTTTCCCATTTATGGATCTGCTTGAAACATTTTTTCCCGGTATTCGTCATACTTTCGGATAAATTCTTCCACGCTGCACGTTCCGTCGGCAAATCCGCTGATATCCTGATATACGTTCGAATCTGTATAAAGCACGTCCTTAGTAAACATCACGCAAGGCGTCTCTTTGCTTCTGTCCAGTATTTCTTTGGTCGCTTTCGTTGCCTGTACACTTCTTACATTCTGAAATGCAGACGTCACAAGATCTGTCCGGGCTTTGTAATAGCGTTCCAGATTCTCTTTTCTTGTCAAAAAGCGAAAAAGCTCTTTACATGCCTGAACATTCCTGCTGTTTTTATTAATGAACTTCGCAATCCCGCCGCCATTTGATACTGCTGTCTGGTTATCCAGAAGCGGCGCCGGAAACATCCCCCACGCATCCCGGCTCCCATGCGCCTTCAGCTCCGCCGCATACGCAGAATACGTAAACAACATCACTGCCTTTCGCTCCGTCAAATACTGATAGCTTCCCTGAAACTCCTCATCCCTGCCGTCGCTGGTATAATACTTCTTCTCTGAGAAAAATTCCCGAATCTGTTCCAATCCTTCCCGAAAAGCAGCAATATCTCCAAACTTATGCTGCGCCCCTGCATTCAGATACTCCGGCAGCTCCGGTATTTCCTGATACAGAGCAGGCGTCAATCCATAGACCCAGCTTTTGGTGCGCCATGAACTGTTAATCCCTTCATAGAACGGAACGGTTCCCAATTCACAGATTCTGTCACACAGAGAAAGAAAATCCTCCCAGGTGTCCGGAACTTCCAATCCGTGTTCCTGAAAAAAAGTTTTGTTATAGAGAATTCCTTCGTAATCCTCGCCCCAGGTATTCAAACCGATCACTTTTCCCTCACAACGCACAGATTTCAACGCCCATTCTTCCAGCTCATCCACCCATTCCTCTTCCGAAAGATCTACGGCAATTTCATGGATTCCTGTTTCTATCACTCCTGAACCGGCAGAGAACATAAAAATATCCACGGCGTCACTCCCTCCGGACATGCACGTCCCCAAAAGAGTGGCATATCCGTTATCCGGCGTCAGCAAAAGCTTTACTTCTATTCCCGTCTCCTCTTCGAACTCCTGAAACAACTGTCTGTCAATCTCTTTGATCCAGTTCCGGGAGGCAAGAATGGTAATGGTGATCTCCTCCGGCCGCCGCGTCTCTACAATCTGCGGTTCCCTCCTCCCGCATCCGGACAGCAATGCGATACCAAAACCAATAAAGGCTGCCAGAACAACCATTTTTGTACAAAATCTTCCCATATTTCTTCCCTTTGTCTTTAAGTTTTTAGCTTTTTTGTAACATATAAATAGAACACTTGGTTCAAATACTATTTTATCAAAAAGGAAAATGAAAAACAATTAATTTTTATCTGTACTATTAAAATTTTTACTATCTTTATCAATTTTTTTACTATTAACAGACAAAAAAGCAGGAGCACAGCAATGACAAAAATCAAAAGCTGTAGCTCCTGCATCCTATCTTTTTAAAGTTCTACCATGGTAACATCCACATCGGACGCCTCCGGCTTATCCTCCGGCTGCATCTGTCCCGGCTGTGTTTCCTGAGTCGTCTGTGCTGCCGGTTCTTCCGTAATCGGCAGGTTTGGCGGCACATCCTCCGGCTGCATTCCCTGATATCCGCCTGCGGACGCTCTTGCGCCAAAGGTCTCTTCCACATCCGGCGCATTCTGCTGAATCGGCGTATAAGCAGGCATCTGGTCAGCACCCGGCGCTGCATTTGTTTTCTGCTGCTCAGGCGCATAATAATTATCCGTTGCCATCATCCGCTCTTTTCTCGCAAATTCATTCGTCTGATAAGAAAGCTGTTCCTCCGCATCTTTCAAATCATCTTTCAGATCGCGGTTTTTTAAAATCAGGTTAATGATAAATGCCAGCAGAATGACTGCCAGTATAATCAGTCCATAAACAATTTTCAGCATCAGATCGGAATCGGATTTTAATTTCGCCACCTGATCCTGTAAAGCATTCGTAGCAACTGGCGCTTCCGTCTCCGCCTGTGTCTGCGGCTCCGTCTGAACGCTCGTCTCTGTCTGCGCTTCTGTCGCCGGTTCCGTCACAGCTTCCGTTTCCGGCGCTTCCGTCTCCACAGGCGCCTCGCCCGACTGGGACACATGCAGCGTGTAAGTCATGGGGACGCCGCTCTCTGACATCGTATTGATCAAAACCGTCGCCTTCCCGTCCTCCAGAACCGTTCCTGTGATCGACGTAATGCTGGCATTTGCATCGGACGTGACCGGCTCCAACAAAAGTTCTGTCGTTCCGGGGTCCACTGTGACGTCGTACTCCCAGATATCATACTGAAAATCCCTCGACAGCCTGCCATTGTGTATATTCAGTGAGGACAGCGAATTGTCATCCGAAGCTGCCAGGACTGACATACTGCTGGCAAAGACTAATAACGCCAGAGCAATCAGGCCGACTTTCCAGTGTTTCTTCCGTATTTTCATAATCTACCTCTTTTCTGACTGATGATTCAGGCCTCATCAATCGCTTTTCCGATATCATGGCGATAATATTTGTTCTCGAATTCTACCAGGTTAATCGCCTCATACGCATTCGCCCTTGCCTCTTTTAAGTCTTTTCCCTTCGCTGTCACTCCAAGCACACGGCCTCCATTTGTCACGACGCCTTCCTCCGCTTTCTTTGTCCCCGCATGGAAAACATAATATCCCTCTTTGTCTTTGAACTTCTCCAGCCCTTTTATCACAAAACCCTTCTCATATTTTACCGGATAGCCCTCGGATGCCAATACCACGCAGACTGCGGCGTTATCCTCGAATTGCAGATCAATCTGATCCAAAGTTCCGTCAATACACGCTTCGAATACCTCCACAATATCGTTCTTCATTCGCGGAAGAACGACCTGCGCTTCCGGATCGCCAAACCGCGCATTATATTCCAGCACTCTCGGTCCGTTCTCCGTCAGCATCAGGCCGAAGAAAATGATTCCCTTAAACTCTCTGCCCTCCGCTGCCATAGCATCTACGGTTGCCTGATAAATATATTTGTTGCAGAAATCATCTACTTCCTTCGTGTAAAACGGACTTGGTGAAAAGGTTCCCATACCGCCCGTATTCAGTCCGGTGTCTCCATCTCCGGCACGCTTATGATCCTGTGCGCTGGTCATGGTCTTAATGATTTTTCCATCCACATACGAGAGCACCGAAACCTCGCGTCCTGTCATAAACTCTTCGATAACCATACGGTTTCCGGCTGTTCCGAATTTCTTATCCATCATGATACTCCGGACGCCCTCTTTCGCCTCTTCCAGCGTATTACAGATCAGCACTCCCTTGCCGAGCGCCAGTCCGTCCGCTTTCAGTACGATCGGGAATTTGGCCGTCTCCAGATAAGCAAGCGCCTCCTTTGCATTGTCAAAATTTTCATATGCCGCTGTGGGGATGTTATACTTTTTCATCAGGTCTTTGGAGAATGCCTTAGAGCCTTCCAGAATGGCCGCATTCTTCCTCGGTCCGAATACACGCAGCCCTTCTGCCTCAAAAGCGTCCACCACGCCGCCGACCAGCGGGTCGTCCATACCGATGACCGTCAAATCAATTTCCTTTTCCTTTGCAAAGGCCACCAGCTTATCAAACTCCATCGCCCCAATGGGTACGCATTCTGCATATTCTTCGATTCCTGCATTGCCCGGCGCACAGTAAATCTGATCTACTTTTTTGCTCTGTGCCACTTTCCATGCAATCGCATGTTCTCTTCCACCGCTTCCTACGATTAATACTTTCATCTTCTTATGCCCCCTCAATCACTACGTGATTCTCTTCGTCTACATGAATTTTGCCGTTTGCAATGAGATTGATCGCCTCCGGCATGATCTTCCACTCTGCTTCTTCCATCACGCGCTGCTGAAGCGCCTTCGGGGTATCGCCCTGGCGCACTTCCACCGCTTTCTGCAAAATGATCGGCCCGGTATCGGTTCCTTTATCCACGAAATGAACCGTAGCGCCCGTGACTTTCGCACCACGCTCCAGTACGCCCTCATGAACTTTCAGTCCATAATACCCCGTCCCGCAGAAAGCCGGAATGAGCGACGGATGGATGTTGATGATCCTGTTCGGATATGCGTTTACCATAATTTCAGGAATTACCACAAGACACCCTGCAAGCACAATCAAATCCGCTTCATAAGACTGGATTTTCGCCAGAAGCGCCTCGTTAAAGGCATCCCTTGTCTCATAATCCTTCGGTGAGATGCACACGGCAGGGATTCCATTTTTCTTTGCACGTTCCAGTGCGAAAGCATTTCTATTATTACTGATAACCACAGAAATTTCGGCATTCGTAATCCTGCCGTCTGCCATACTGTCTATGATTGCCTGGAGGTTTGTTCCTCCTCCGGAGACAAGAACCGCTAACTTCAGCATAAGGTAACTCCTTTTTCGCCTTCCTCGGCCTGTCCGATGATATAAGGCGTTTCTCCTGCTGCCCGAATCGCCTCCATCGCCTTTTCCACATCCGCCGGATCAAGCGCCAGAACCATTCCGATTCCCATATTGTAGGTATTGTACATCATCTCTTCCGCCACGTCTCCCTCTTTCGCCATCATGCGGAAAATAGCAGGAACCTCGTAGCTGTCTTTTTTAATCACCGCGCGGACGCCCTCCGGAAGCATTCTCGGAATGTTCTCATAGAAGCCGCCGCCTGTCACATGGCTGCATCCTTTGATGCGGACGCCCGCTTCTTTTACGCTTCTGAGCGCTTTTACATAGATTTTGGTCGGCGCCAGAAGCGCCTCGCCAAGCGTCTTTCCCAGTTCTTCATGGTACGTGCTCAGCGTCTCCTGATCCATCTTGAAGATTTTTCTTACCAGGGAGAATCCGTTGCTGTGTACCCCGGAGGAAGCGATTCCCACCAGTGTATCGCCTGCTTTGATGTCCTTTCCGGTAATCAGGTCTTTCTCATCGACCACGCCCACTGCAAAGCCCGCGAGATCGTACTCGTCCTCCGGATAAAAGCCCGGCATCTCCGCCGTCTCTCCGCCGATCAGCGCCGCATTTGACTGTGCGCATCCGTCGGCCACGCCGCTTACGATCGTTGCGATCTTCTCCGGAACATTTTTCCCACATGCGATATAATCCAGAAAGAATAACGGTTCTCCTCCCGCACATGCAATGTCGTTTACGCACATAGCCACGCAGTCGATTCCCACCGTATCATGCTTATCCATGAGAAACGCCAGTTTCAGCTTCGTACCGACGCCGTCCGTGCCGGATACCAGCGTCGGCTTTTCCATCTTTTTAAATGCTTCCATTGAAAATGCACCGGAAAATCCGCCGATGTTTGTCAGCACTTCCGGTCTCATGGTCTTTTTGATATGCTCTTTCATCAGTTCTACTGATTTATATCCTGCTTCAATATCCACGCCTGCGTTCTTATAGTCCATAGTTTTTCTCCTCTTTCGCCTTTCTCGTTCCTCTATTTCTGCTTTAAATACTCTTTGTATCCGATTTTCTGAAGTTTCTCATCTTTTGCCACGACCTGCTCCTTTAAATCGGCGGAATATTTTTTCAGTCTTTCCAGCAATTCCGCATCGGAGGTTGCCAGAATCTTCGCCGCGAGAATTCCGGCATTGGCGCCGCCGTTAATCGCCACGGTAGCTACCGGGATGCCGGAAGGCATCTGGACGATCGAGTAAAGAGAATCTCTTCCGCCCAGCGAGGTGGTGTGCATCGGGATACCAATAACCGGCATCGGGAAAATCGCCGCACACATGCCCGGCAGATGCGCCGCCATGCCCGCGCCTGCGATGATGACCTGAAAGCCTTTTTCCTCCGCTGTCTTTGCATACTCAAAAAATACATCCGGCTCTCTGTGCGCTGAGATAATCGTCATCTCATAATCCACGCCAAGCTGCTCCAGGATGTCTGCTGCCTTTGCCATAACCGGCATATCTGAATCACTGCCCATTACAATTCCTACTTTTGCCATGTTTTTATTCTCCTTCTGTATATGATAGGGATCCATAAAAATTCTTTCCTAGTTTCTTATTCTACTAATTCCGCAGGGAATTGTCAACGAAAAGGGAATTTCGTTCTGCATCTTTTACATTTCCATCAATACGCTGCCCCCTGACCCGGCCTGCTTACAGTATCCGAATCAGGGGGCAGCCATTGTGACTGTTACTTTTTAATCGTTACTCTTTTTCCCTGTCCTCTTTTTTTCAAAATTTTCCGATAGGCTTTCAGCTTCGTTTTCGGCACCTGAATCTTCGCTCTCGCATGTATACCCCTGAAAGCATTTTTGCCGACCTTTTTCAGAACTTTTGACTTTATCGTCAGCTTTCTCAGAGATTTGCATCCGTAGAAAGCTTTTTGCCCGATCGTCTTTACCTTTTTTCCAACCGTCACACGCTTCAGCTTTTTATTTCCTTGAAACGCTGACTTGCCAATGCCTGTGACAGCGAATGCCTTTCCCTCTGCCATGACGGAATCCGGAACGGTCACGCTGGTCTTTTTCTTTGCGCACCCTATGTATTCCGCTTCGCAGGGTGAAAGACTGATAATCCGGCAGATCGCCGCAGTCCGGCTGTCCGTGATGATACTTCCTATCTTCAACTGACTTTTAGGCTGTTTCCCATCCGGCAAAGCAGGTTGTTCCGTCTGCTTCCCGTCCGGATTCTGCGGTTCATTCTGATCAGGATTTTCAGGCTGTGTCTGATCCGGCTCCTTTACATGAATGGTACAGAAAGCGCTTACCTCGCTTCCGTCCGCACTTTCTGCCAGAATCACAGTCGTTCCGGCGGACACACCCGTAACCGTTCCTGCCTGTACTGACGCAATATCCGGATCTTCTGATTTCCAGAAAACTGTCTGATCCTCCGCATTCTCCGGCAGGACAGACGCAGTCAGCTCTAACATCTCTCCGATGTTCAGCGTATACTCACTTTCACTCAATAAAATGCTCTCAACTTTCACCGCCGGAATCCGGTTAAAAGACGCCTCAATCGTATGTCTCTCTGACACTTCTTCAAACGTATACTCTGTAACGCTTCCCACGCTCCTGCCGTCTACCTGCACATCGCCAATGGTGTACCCTTCTTCCGGCTGGATTGAAAATGTCTGGCTTTCGCTCTGCCGTACAAAGACTTCTCCTTCCGGCGTGATGCTTCCCCCCACGTCCGCCGACGCAGTAATCCGGTATTCCAATGTCGCTTCCTGATTCCAGAGCGCAGTAAATTCCACGTCCCGGTAAGGCATCCGGTAACTCTCGCCCTCCTTCCAGGTATTCTCCCCGTCGCTCCATCCGGCGAAAAACAGCCCTTCTTTCCGGTAGGTATTTTTCGGCAGAGTAATCAGGGCTCCCGCTTCCTGAGTCAGCGCTTCCGGGCTCTCCCCCTCTGTATTTTCCCCGCCCAAAAAGACTGCCGTATATTTCTGATTCTCTCCCTGGAGCACCGTCACCTGACAGAGCGCCGTCCGGTTTCCGTCCTCGCTGCGGACAGTCACCAATGCCGTACCCACCGAAACGCCCCGTACGGCGCCGTCCGGGTCCACCGTCGCCACTTCGCTGTCAGAAGTCTCCCAGGTAACTTTCTTATTTGCAGCATTTGCCGGAAGAACAGATGCCGACAGAAGCCGGGACTCTCCCATCCGGATACGGATATTCGTCTCCTCCAGACACACGCCTGCCACTGCCTCCCCCTCGGATACCCAAATCCGGCAGGAAGCCTCTTTCTCTTCTATCCGCGCCGTCACGGTCGCTGTTCCCGCAGCAGCCGCAGTAAGTTTTCCATCCTCTACCCGGACAACATTTTCATCGCTGCTCTGCCAGATGATGGTTTTCTCCTCTATTCCTGCCTCACGGAAACAGCTAATCTCCAAAGTTTCTGTATCGCCCGGATTCATGCGCAGCTCCTGCTTATTCAGCACAAACGGCACGTCGGCGGCCGACTGTACCAGATACTGCTCTGCGTTATTCGCATAATTCAGCTCTTCCGCCTGTGATTCCGCAGCGGCGTACAGCACATTTCCACTGACATCGGGGTGCATCCGCAGATAAATCTCCGGAATCAGAAATTCAAACTCCGCGCTGCTCTGTCCAGCTACTGTTCCCAGCTCTGCACGTCCGATCACGTCTTCCTCTTTTCCAGAATCGTATACCGTTACCACCGTCTCCGGCGCATCCTCATAGCCAGTATTTTGAACCTGCCCTTTCAGGCTGACCCCGGAATCGCTGCTGCTCAGATGCAGGCCGGAAACTTTCAGATCGGCATAACCGATTTCGGTCTCTGCTCTGTTATCCTCAAGCCTTGTCTCATTTTCCGCATAAGCATTCAGGAAAATCCTGTGTCTGGAAAGCTCTGCCGGAAGCTGATACAGATAGCTGAAATCTGCCGTTTCCCCCGGCGCCAGTTCACAGGCCAGCACGCCGCTCTGTATCTTTTCCCCTGCTTCATCCAGAATTTCCACCTGAATCTCCGAGACCGGATTCATTCCATTGTTGGTCACGGTAAACTGCAAAGGCAGGATGCCGCCCGAGCTGACCATAGACTCCTCATAGGAAACGCCGCTCACCGTCAGATCTTCCCTTTCCCCGAAATCCATAACATACAGAGAAGCCGCCCCGTAGATACTCTCCGCTTCCTCCTGGATTTCCACAAAGTTTACTGCCGCCGACAGCTTTCCTGCCTCATTCATGACGACAGAATAATCCCGGATATATTTCCCTTCATCCGTCAGTGGAATTCCCTCCGACCATTTTCCTGCTTCTTTGTCAAACAAATATGCCCGCAGCTCACTCCGGAAGCCGTCATAAGCCGTGGTAACGACTGCTTTTGACGTACCGTTGTCCAGCACGGTAAAGTCGCCCATCTCCCCGGAAAACAGTTCCTCCCGGAAGCGCGCCGCGACATCATATGCCGTCAGCCCTTCCTCCGAGCTGAAATACAGAACCCCGTTTTCCAGCTCCGCATGGCTGCCTTCAAACTGTTTCGTCCTGCCTCCCTGCACCAGAGAAATCGAAGATGCCTCCTCCTCTCCCGCCTCATATATCAGAGTCAGTTCCCCATCGATATAGGCAAGGTTCAGATTTGCCGCAGAATCGAGCCCCGTAGCCAGCGTCCGCTCCTGCCAGACGCCGTCGATGTATTCCTTTTCCTTTATGACATTCGTTCCCGATGACTGGAAGGGGTTATTCTGCGAATTTTCCACCCAGGCAATCCCGATTCTGCCCTCCTGCGCCGTCACACACTGGAGCATTTCATACGCATCATTCTCTGCGGTCATCCGCACCGCTTCTCCAAACGCTCCATTTTCCCAGACGGAAAGGTACAGATCCACGCCGGAGAGCAGTTCCGGAAGCGTGGCATCCTCCGGCATCTGCTTCGCTTTCTGCCATACCACCCAGGCTCTTTCTCCGTCCGAATAAACCGCCGGATAGTCATTCGCTCCGCCCGTCTCGGCAATCTCCTGCGGGCTGCTCCACGCCTGTCCGTCATAAAACGAATACAGAAGGGAGGTCTTATTCACCCCGGCTTTCCCGCCCAGATCGTCAATCCATACCAGCAGCTTCTCCCCATTCTTCAGGCTCACAAGCTGCGGCGCATTGTAGGGATATAAATTTTCTTTTTCAAATATCCGTCTGTCCGTGACGGTGCGGGCTTTTCCCACCGTTCCTTCTGATAAATAATCCCGTTCCGACGGCACGGCGCTCTCCCAGTCAAACTCTGCCACATCTGCGCCCCTGAAAATACTTCTGACCTTCTTTTGTTTTGGATAAAGCAGTACATCTGCAAACTTTTCCGGCCCGTAGCTTGGTCCATTGAATCCAAACACCTTACTTTCCATGTAGACATAAGCCGTCAGTCCCACCCGCAATGCCTCGGAAAGCGCAGACGCCGGAAGCTTCACATTCAGATCAAGCTTGCCCTGCAATCCGATTTCCGCATAAGTTTTCAGCTTATTGCTCCCTACTCCCGCGCCGATGCTGGCGCTCAGCCCGATGCCTGCGTTCATGGACGGGGAATAATTCATCACGCCGTTTCTCACAAGCCTGATCGCCCCGTTAAAATCCGCCTGCAAATCGAAAGTGACATAGACAGCCGGGAACGGCGGCAGATGATACGTTTGCTCCGTACCCAGGGACGCCTCCAGAATCACGCCTCCCTCTTGGAACTTCATCTCCCCGGACGCATAGTGAAACTCCATATAGCCAGCCACAGACGCATCTGCCGAGATGCCGATGGAACCATTCACCTTTTTCAGTTTTCCACGAAGCTTGCTGAACTTATTCCAGAGCGCGGTGCTGTCCACCTGATTCCCGGTCACTCCCGTGTAAAGCTCCTTCACCTGCCGGTAGGATTCGCTCCAGTACACCGATGAATTTTCCCCCGCATTGATCTTCGCAGAACCGCCAAACTTCTCGAACCCGATCAGTACCTGCACCACCTTCTGATCCGTGTCTACTTTCGCCTGTACGTTCTCGCCGATTTTCAGATTCATGGAGGCGTCCATCGAAAACAGGCTACACTGCTTCCCGGCCAGGGTCACCGACGGCCCCTCAATCTTTTCGGCGGGAAGGGATACATTATTGAGAAGTTTTTCCGGATTCATCTTCCGTATCACTTCCTCCGCCGTCGCATCCTTCGATATGATGGGCGCAGAACCTTTTAACTCCGCATCCACGGAATCGGAACTCCCCGCGGAGGATACCGTCCCCGCATAGGAATAGAGATCAGATGAAAGATTCAGATACAAAGCCGACCGGACGCCGTCATAATTGTGGCTGACATCGTCGCCATTCCCGTAGACCCGGCCGCCGTCGTTGACGCTCATAGCACTGCATTCATGAAAGCCCGGCGAGCGCAGCCACCACCATGTATTTCCGGCATAAGTTGTACTGGACGAATTGAACACTCCTCTGGCCTTTGCGTACGCACTACTCTTACAACGACGTGATTCATCACAAGTCGCCGCATTTCTTGCGAAACCATAGGCTGCCGCCTGATCCCCCTGACACACCTCGGATTCGGAGAGCAGGAAGAGCTTGTCGCAGGTATCCTTCCCTCCGCTTGTTCCATAGGAACTGTTGTTTTCATTCACCACATTTGTATTTTTGATCGCCGCCTGTTCGGACGCTGAGAAGGCAGTATCGATAAAGTTTGACCGGCTGTAGTCTATCCCTGAAGAATTACTTCCGGAGCTATATCCGTTCAGCCAGCTCCTGATGGTGCTCTTTTCCCAGGTAATACTTGTCTCGCTTGTATGATACAGCTGACGGTCCAGTGCCAGATCGGATAAAAGCAGCGCCGTATCGCCGTTCACCTCCAACACGCGCCATTTGATCGGTTCAAACCTGTAGTACTTATAATTCGAGCTCGCCCCCATCCGCACATACTCTACGCCATCCAGCATGACAACATTGTTCGCATCCCATCCCCCCGTATGCTCCAGTGCATACCAGAGCGGCTGTTCCGCTGCCGGGTCTACCTGGCTCTGCGGATACCTCCCGAACCATACGCAGTCCCAGGTCACCACGCCTCCGGACTGCATAGATGCGTCCGCCACCATCCTCGGATTTGACAGGGCGGACGCTTTTGTCTCAAACGCTGCCTGCGGCAGCATCGTCACCGCCAATCCCACGGTCAGAAGCAGCGACAGCAGACGCTTTGGCCACGTTGATTTGTTTCCTCGTTTCTGTCTCATGTTCTTTCCTCTCTTTCTCCTCCCGGAATTGATAAAATATGATATGATATTACATTCTACCACCTTTTAACAAATACCGCCATAAAAATATGATGGGGAATTCACCTGATTCCTTTCTCTTTCATCCCTTCCAATCGCTACTTTTTCTTTCATTTCTATGTTGCATTCTATTTTATTTATGTTATAATCTATATACGCATTTATTTCTATGATTCATTCTTTCATGGCTTCTGCCAGTTCTTACGGCTTCTGCCCAATCTTAGAAATCTTCAATGCCAAAACCCACTCTATAAGCAGGGAGGATTTCTGGAACAGAGCGTAAAGTCCTCCTATATCTAAAGGAGGATTTAGATGAAAGAAAATGAAAACACAACTGAGAAATCAACAACGCTGCCAGATTCCGACACACCTGTGCCTGCCCGTACTTACAAAGACCGGATATTTCGGATGATTTTCAAGGAAAAGCGTGAATTTTTGGAATTGTATAATGCCATAAACGATACCCATTACACAAACCCGGATGAACTGATCGTCACCACACTGGACAACGCCATCTACCTGGGAATGAAAAATGATATTTCTTTCCTTCTTCACGACACTTTATCCCTTTATGAGCATCAGTCCACAGACAACCCAAATATGCCCCTTCGAAATCTCCTTTATGTATCCGACATATACTCCCGGCTCACCCGGACAGACGACCTGTACGGTTCCCGGGTCGTCCGCATTCCGGAACCCCGGTTCGTGGAGTTCTATAACGGGACAAAAGAACTTCCCGAACGGTACGAGCGAAAGCTTTCCGATGCGTATGCGAATCCCACAGATTCTCCCGCACTGGAGCTGAAAACAACCGTGCTGAATATCAATCCGGGGAAAAATCCGAAGTTAATGAACAAATGCCGCACTTTACAGGAGTATATGATTTTCGTAAGCAAAGTCAGAGAACTCAGAAAAAATCTTCCTCTGGCGCAGGCAATGGAACAGGCGGTCACAGAATGTATCCATAATGACATACTGACTGACTTCTTACATAAAAACAGATCGGAGGTAATAAAAGTGGGAATTTACGAATATGACGAAGAACTCCATATACAGAACGAACGGGCATATGCACGTGAAGAAGGGCTTACGCAAGGTCTTACGCAAGGTCTTGCACAAGGTCTTGCACAGGGACTTGTAAATGGCCTGCACCAGGCAGCACTGATTCAAAAACATTTAAACAGCGGGGATTCCCCGGCACAGATCGCTGACCTGCTGAATATCGACCTGGAAACGATTACGAATTACTGTCGTCTGCTTTCTGATACAGACGCCGGGCACCCATCTCCAAACGTTCCGTAAATCATGGAAAAACAGAGCAGCTCTATGAACCGCATGATACGCCGTCCATAAAGCTGCTCTGTTTCTCTCCCCCATATCATCCTGAGATTTTCTCTTCTTTCAAATGCTCCAGCGGCTCGTTCAGCTCCTCCGTTCCTTCCAGCACGAACCTCCCGTTTTGGATAATCGAAATCCTGCTGCCATCGGCGCAGAGCACCTCGATACTGCCCAGCTCCTCGTAAGGAATCGTAATGTCTGTATGGCAGCCCAGATATGCTTTGCCAACGTCTGTTTTTCTCTGAATGGAAACCTCATTGTCCCTGGCAATGATTTCTTTTCCGTCCGGATTATAGACCGCCGTGTCCTCCGCCCAGCTATAGCAGGTGTCGCCTACTGCAAAGTGAGGTCCCATCTTTTCCGCAATCAGAATCGGCAGACGTCCGGCGACGTCATACTTTTTCGCTGTCACATATGCCGTGGTATTGGTTCCGATGGCGAACTCGCCCATCGGCAAAGTGTCATGGTGGTACAGCACATTTTCCCGAATGTAGCGTCTGTTCTCTTCCTCTGACGCGAAATTCCCGCAGGTATAATCCGTTACCATACCGTCTGCAAACTCCATGTGCAGCTTTTCATAGCACAGCTCATTTAAATAGACCCGGCTTACTTCCAGCACTCCATTCGTTCCCTTTAAGACCGGAGACGTAAAAACTTCTCCCACCGGAATATTCACATCCGCCACGCAGTTTTCAAAATTCGTCTGCTTCTCCGGTTCCGAAAGCGGATGAAGCTGTACCGTCAGATCTGTATGGTTTTCTGCGCATCCCCGAATATGCACTGCCGTTCCCTGATCCAGCGCATCGATGATTTTCTGCTGGATTCTCTGGTAGCGGGCATAATCTAAGGTATTGATCTTTACCACCTCATCAAAAATCTGCGGGAAATTCTCTCCGATCTCCGGAACAGGAAAGGCAATGATGGTAAAGCTTCGCTCCTCGCCCTTAATATAGCAGTTCGTGACCTGCGCCGCCTCATTATCGAGATTCACCTGAAGCTGCTGCTGCTTTTCCGACAGATGATACGCTTCCGGCTTATTTTCGGGGGCAAAAGGCATCTCGCCGAAGGTCTCCACACAGGCTGGTCCCGCATGGACATACGCCAGCTCCCTGTATGCCTCATACGCCGTCCGCATCACGCCCAGCTTTCGCTCCACGAAAGGTTTATCCAGATAGATGGCTGCATCCGCCCGATGGTCATAGTCATACTGCTTATTCGGGATTGCTCCCAGGTAACCGATGCGGTGCTGCCCACGCTTATTGACGCTGGCGACAGCCGCCCGGTAGATGACAGGCTTTAATCCCATTTTTTCAAAATTCCGGACTGCCGCCCGGATCATCCTTTCAAATCCAAGTGTAAAACGGATATTAACTGTCTTTTTCTTTGACAAATCCTTATTCCCCAGCACAAATCCGATCCGATACCCTTCTGTGTAGGTATCCGCCATCAGGTCAATCGTTTCCTGCGGCAGAGAATTCAAATGTCTGGCCGTTTTCAGCTCATTTTCCGTAATGTATTCTCCATATTGATACAGATAACGCAGATCTGTCAAATCCTCTTCCATCAGAATCTTCACCGCAAAATCCAGCGACGGATCAACGGCCTCGCGGATGCGGCGGCTCACCATCCGATCACTGTAATCACTGACCCACCAGTAGATGATCTGCTGAATTTCCCGATAAGTGGGAAGGACTTCCTCTTCAAAACAGTTGTAGATTTCAATGAACAATTCATGAAGAATCGTGATATTTTCCAGACGGTTTTCAAATTTATAAACAATGATTCCTCTCAGCTCCGTATAGAGAAAGCTCAAAATACGCCCATGAACCTCGCCCAGCCTTTCTACCGCATAAGCAGGGTTTGCATAGCTTTCCTCATAATTCTCCGGGAGAATATCCGCATAGAGCTGTCTGTTTAATGTCCGCCACTCTTCCAGGCTGCGTTCTCGTTTTACATCCGTCTGATGCAGCATAAAAAGAAAAGAAGCCGTCTTTTCGAAAAAATCGTCAAACGGCTCCGGAGCCGTATGCTCCCCCGGTATGGAAGCAATACGCCCAATGGTCAGATCATAACGTTCCCGTATCATCTTATCTTCTTCTGACATAATCTACTCCTTAATGTTTCCACATTTTACATTTCGGTCAATGATTTCCTTTGTAAACGCCCACAGCGCTTCGGAACCATCCGGTGTGCGCTCATTCCTTTTCATAATCTGTTCGCGCCGCACCTCATGTTCTCTCCAGGACTTTCCGCCGGAGGCGTCGTTTAACATCACCGGCTGCACCTTATCCAGCGTCAGGGCAAATTTCGCTTCCGGCGTCTGCCCCTCCTCGAACTCTTCCCAGAGATTCCTCATCTCTTCTGCCTGATCTGGAGGAAGAAGGTGAAAAATACGTTCTGCCGCTTTCACTTCCCGCTCTCTTTTCGTGGTGTTCCCCGCCGTATCATAAGCATAGGTATCTCCTGCGTCGATTTCTACAATATCATGAATCAGCACCATCTTCATCGTCTTTAAAACGTCGATTTTCTCCCTGGCATGTTCAGCAAGGAGCGCACACATCAGCGCCAGGTGCCAGGAATGTTCCGTGTCATTTTCTTTCCGGCTTCCATCTGAAAGGTAGGTCTGCCGCGTAATCTTTTTTAATTTATCCACTTCCAGAATAAAATTCATCTGTTGTTGTAATCTGTCCATGTTCCATCCCCCCTATACGCCAATCAAAATGACAAAAATCCAGACAGCCAGTACACATCCATTCAAAATTGTGCCCAACTTGGAAAAGAAAAACAGCGTATCCTGCTCTCCAAAGCTCATCATCCCAAGAATCAGCCCCATCAGGGAAAATACCGTTCCCGTCAAACCGATGGAACCAAGATATGCCCCTCCCTGGCCGTCCAGATAGTATGCCAGATACGCCAGCGCCGCAAAAATCACAAGGGAGATTCCTCCCAAGATGGTTGAAACCAGCCCTCTCTGGGAATGTTTCTTTTCCGCAAAGGAATACATTCGTTTTCTAGCCATATACTTTTCTCCTAACATAATCGCAAAACGCAAAAATCAGATACCCCAGAATTCCTCCGAGAGTATTGAGCGTCAGATCATCCACATCAAAACTTCCGACCCTGGATACCAGTTGAATCGTCTCCACCAGAAAGCTGAATTCAAAGGTAAACAAAGCCATGCGGAAGATTCCTCTTGTATGGCGGTTCAGCATCGGGAGAAAGAAGCCAAAAGGAACAAATGCCAGCACATTTCCCGCCAGATTGATAAAAACGGCGAAATTTCCAATCACTTCCCGGTTCTGCCAGAACCGCCGAATTTCCAGAAAGGGCATCAGATTATAAGAATACTGCCTGTCTGCCACAGTCCTTCCATAGCTCTCAGCAAAAAACAGAAAATACGTCAAAGCCAGCAGATAGCCGATAAACAGAATCAGCCCTATGATCCGTATTCTCTTCTTCGTTTTCTGTTTCATCTCAAATCAGTACGTGCTTTCTTTTTTTCAGGAGTTTTCCTCCCTGGACAATCAGCAGAATCCCCGATACGATTCCGCAGACCAGCACAACGATTCCTACTGCAAGATTGGCTGCACCCGCACTTCCCATTGTCTTATATACCTTTTCGTTCATGCAAAGACCTCCTTATTTGCTGTGCCTTATTTTACTCCGTACTGCTCATAATATGCGTCGATTGCTTTCTTGATGGTATCGTCGATCACGACTTTTCCATTCCGTTCTTTGTTGTACAAATGTTCTACGACTTCTGCCATGCTCACAATCGCATTTGCCGGAAAGCCGTATTTTTCCTCAATCTCTTCCAGCGCGCTCTTTTCACCCTTTCCTCTCTCCATGCGGTTTAAGGAAACGATCAGACCTTTGATTTCCACGTTTCCCTGCGCCTGAATAATCGGAAACGTCTCCTCAATCGACTTTCCGGAAGTCGTCACATCCTCTATGATGACTACCCGGTCGCCGTCTTTGATCTTGCTTCCCAGAAGAATCCCCGCATCTCCGTGATCTTTTTCCTCTTTTCTGTTGGAACAGTAACGGACGTCCTTTCCATACAGCTCACTGATTGCCATCGTGGTCGCCACACTTAAAGGAATCCCCTTATAGGCCGGCCCGAACAGTACGTCAAAGTCCAGCCCATAATTATCATGAATGGCCTTTGCGTAATATTCTCCCAGTTTTCTAAGCTGCGTCCCGGTAACATAGGCGCCGGCATTCATAAAAAACGGGGATTTTCTTCCGCTCTTTAAGGTAAATTCTCCGAATTTCAGGACATCGCTGTCCACCATAAAGTTAATAAATTCCTGCTTATAGCTTTCCATCCTTCGCTCCTCCATTCTATGATCTCACCGCGCCGACCAGCTCTGTGACTGCGCCGACCTTCTGCCGTTCCATATATTCTTCGATTCCCTTTATGACATCCAGTGTCGCCGTGGGATGAAAGAAATTCGCCGTCCCCACAGAAACCGCCGTGGCTCCCGCCAGAAGAAATTCCAGTGCATCCTCTGCTGTAGCAATCCCGCCCATACCGATAATCGGAAGTTTCACGGCATTTGCTGCTTCATAAACCATACGGACCGCCACAGGCTTCACTGCCGGCCCGGACATGCCGCCCGTTTTATTCGCCAGGGCAAACGTACGGCGATTGATATCAATCTTCATTCCGGTCAGCGTATTGATCATGGAAACCGCATCCGCTCCGCCTGCCTCGACAGCTCTTGCCATCTCTGCAATATCCGTCACATTGGGACTCAGTTTCATGATGACCGGCTGCTTCGCCACCTTCTTTACGGCTTTCGTGATTGCTTCCGCAGACGCCGGATTCTGCCCAAAAGCAATCCCGCCTTCCTTCACATTCGGGCAGGAAATATTGATTTCGAGAAGATCCACATCTTCATCGCCCAGCCGCTCTACAACCTCGCAATAGTCCTCGACACTTTTGCCGCAGACATTGACAATGATTTTTGTATCATACTGACGGAGGAACGGAATATCCCTCTTTACAAACACATCAATTCCCGGATTCTGTAAACCAATCGCATTTAACATCCCGCCATAGACCTCCGCCACTCTGGGCGTCGGGTTTCCCGGCCACGGCACGTTTGCCACTCCTTTTGTCACCACGGCTCCCAGGCGGGACAAATCTACGAACTCACTGTACTCCGCGCCGGAGCCAAAGGTTCCCGACGCCGTCATCACAGGATTTTTCAGTTCCACGCCTGCAATATTTACTCTTGTATCGATCATAATTCCACCTCCGTAGAAAGGAATACAGGCCCTTCTTTGCACACACGCTTGTTGTGTACATGGGAGTGCTCATCCACTTCCTTCGACTGGCAGACACATGCCAGGCACGCGCCGATTCCGCACGCCATGCGCTCCTCCAGAGACAGCCAGCACTCAATGCCCCTCTCCTCTGCATAGGCTTTCAGCGCCCGAAGCATCGGCGTGGGGCCGCAAGCATAAATAACGTCCGCCGGAATCTTCTCCCTGCGAATGGCGTCCAGCACATTTCCTTTGGTTCCCGCACTGCCATCCTCCGTAGCGATATAGACCTTGCCATTGTTTCCTAACTCTTCGGTCAAAAACAGTTCATCCCGATAACCCACTACGATATTCTTCTCACCGTCAAGCTGTTTTGCTAATTCCAGAATTGGAGGAACGCCGATCCCTCCCCCGATCAGCATCGCCGTCTTTTTCCCCTTCATGCGCGAGAGTGGGAATCCGTTTCCCAGAGGCCCCATGATTTCCAGCGTATCCCCTACGCCCATTTTCGAAAATTCTTCGGTTCCTTTTCCGGCTACCCGGTATACAAGGCGGATCTGCTTCCTCTCTTTATCAATCTCACAAATACTGATCGGTCTTGGCAGCAGACGGCTTCCATCTGTACTGAATACCGAAACAAACTGTCCGGGCGCCGCATCATCCGCAATCTTCTCCGTCTGCATCCACATACTGTAAATTCCTCTGCCGATTCTGCTCTGCCCGACAATCTTACTGGTTTCTTTCCATTTGGTTGGCATACTTTTCTCCCTTATCTTATCTGTTCTGCAAAGCCTGCGCGATGTCGGCGGCCATATCCTCTACGGCTGCTCTGGATGCCTCGCCGAAATTCTCTGCGCCGAACTTTGCGTATTTTTCCTGTTTGTAAGCGGCGATAATTCCTCTGGAAGAGTTTACGATAGCGCCAAGCCCATCTTCATTAAAGAAATGCACCAGATCCTTTCCCTTTCCACCCTGTGCGCCATACCCCGGCACCAGAATAAAGGATTTCGGCATAATCTTGCGGAGCACTTTTCCCATCTCCGGATAAGTCGCTCCCACGACAGCGCCCACATAACTGTAAGTATCACCCATACATTCCTCTCCCCATCTGGCTACATGCTCTCCCACCAGCTCATACAGCGGCTTTCCGTCGATCAACTGATCCTGGAACTCCCCGCTCGATGGATTCGAAGTCTTTACAAGAATGAAAATTCCCTTTTTCTCCTCTTTGCAGACATCCAGAAACGGTTTGATGCCGTCTGTCCCAAGATAAGGATTCACGGTCGCAAAATCCTCGTCAAATGGCGCATAGCTTTTGCTTCCCACCTGTACCTTTCCCAGATGTCCCGCTGCGTAAGCCGCAGAGGTGGAACCTATATCTCCTCTTTTCACATCGCCGATTACCACCAGGCCCTTTCCCTTACAATAATCCACCGTTTTCCTGTATGCTTTGAGTCCCTCGATTCCAAACTGCTCATACATGGCAATCTGCGGCTTCACTGCCGGAATCAGATCAAAGGTATGATCGACAATTTCCTTATTATACTGCCAGATCGCTTCCGCCGCTCCCTCCAGTGTCTCTCCGAACTCAGCAAATGCTTTTTTCTGAATATGCTCCGGAATATAGTCCAGCATCGGGTCCAGCCCTACAACGATCGGCGCATTTGTTTTCTGAATATTACTGATCAGCTTTTGAATCATCTTTTTTCCCTCCTGCATTTTCATTCTCGTATTGATATACTATTTCTCCGCCGCAGATGGTAGCGATTACTCTTCCTTTTACTTTTCTTCCCTGAAACGGCGTATTCTTTCCTTTTGACGCAAACTCTTTCACATCGATCACATACTCCGCCTCCGGGTCGATCACGGTCACGTCCGCCGGTTTTCCTTCCGCCAGAGATCCTCTGTCAAGCCCCAGGATTTTCGCCGGATGATAGCTCATTTTTTCCGCCATCTGCATCGGAGTCAGAATTCCCGTATCCACCAGCTCCGTGATAGTCAGCGCCACCGAGGTCTCCAATCCCACGATTCCAAAAGGCGCCTTTTCGATCGGAAGCCCCTTTTCCTGCGCGCTGTGCGGCGCATGATCTGTGGAGATGACGTCCATAATTCCCTCTTTCAGCCCTTCTTTTAATGCCTCTACATCTTCTCTGGTGCGAAGCGGAGGATTCATTTTATAATTCGGGTCTGCCGTTTTCACATCATCTGTGGACAGTGTGAAGTGATGCGGACACACCTCGGCAGAAATCGAAACGCCTGCCGCTTTTGCCTGTCTGACCATCTCCACGCTTCCTTTTGTGGAGCAGTGGCACAGATGCAGATGGACTCCCGTCTCTTTCGCCAGCAGGATGTCTCTCGCTATGATCACATCCTCCACTGCATTGCTGATGCCTCTCAGTCCCAGCGCTTCCATCTTTGCGTCCGCGTTTACCACGCCTCCCTGTACCAGATTGATATCCTCACAGTGTGCCAGTACCGGAATCCCCAGTCTTTTCGCTTCCTTCATCGCTTCCCGGTACACGCCGGAATCCATCACGGACTTTCCGTCCTCCGTAATCGCAGGCGCGCCGGCTTTTACCATTCCCTCAATATCCGCTACTTCCTTTCCTTCCATCCCCTTTGTCACGGAACCGGTTTGCAGTACATGAACCGGAGCCACCATTTCTGCTTTTCGCATCACATAGCCGACCCTGTCCCCGTCGTCCGTCACAGGCTTTGTATTCGGCATAGCCACGACCGTCGTGATTCCTCCCCGTGCCGCCGCCCTGGCTCCTGTTTCCACATCTTCCTTATAAGTAAGACCGGGGTCCCGCAGATGCACGTGCAGGTCAATAAGCCCCGGCATGACATAGCACCCCTTTGCGTCAAGAACCTGGTCTGCTTTCTCATCAATTTTACTGCCCACTTTCTCGATGACGCCTTCACGAATAAAAATATCAAACTTTCCATCTCTCTTTGTGTCCGGGTCAACGACCCGCCCATTTTTAATCAGTATGCTCATATTTACGGCTCCTTTTCATTTTTTCAATTTCCAGCCTTCGAATTCCTTTTAAACATTTCAGCTCCCGGACTCCGGATTTCACTTTTCTCTCCCGGATACTCCGTTTCATTTTATCATATCCGAAACCCTGCCGCAATTTATTTTTGCCGCGCTTTCTTTTTCAGCCTCTTCACACTGTTTTTCACCGACCAAATGGTATACAGGGTTATGACTGCCATCTGAATTCCTTTCACCAGCTTTTCTTTTTCTTTCATATACTTCTCACCGCTCCTTCCCTGATATGCTAAGTATAACATCCGGTTCTCAATATGAAAACAAAAAGTTGAAACCTTGAATTTCATTTTCCAAGATGATATGATGAGTCAAGGGACAAATGGACATAAAATACATGCTTGCATGTATTTTTATGTCTATGAGTTCTGCAAAACATGAGCACACAGCCATTTTTCGAAGAAAAATGAATGGATTGCGAATGTTTTCGTCGATTTTGAAAGTGCGAAGCACAAAAAATCGACGTCAGGCTCATTTGTCGGGCAACTCATATGATTACATCAGAAAAAAGAACACGGGGGACGCTATGAAAACATGGGGGGAAAAACCATACCGCTCTCTGGATTATCATCTGCGGGAACGTTATGGAGAAAAAGTTTATAAGGTCTCCTTAAATGGAAACATGACCTGTCCGAACCGGGACGGAACGCTCGGAAGCCGGGGGTGTATCTTTTGCAGCGCCGGAGGCTCCGGTGACTTTGCCGGAGACGCCTCCTTATCTGTCACGGAACAGATTGAACGCCAAAAAACAGGCATTCTTCGAAAATTTCCGGCAAAACGCTTTATCGCCTACTTTCAGGCATATACAAACACTTACGCGCCTGTGGACTACCTGGAACGGATTTTTTCGGAAGCGCTTTCACACCCCGACGTCGTCGGCCTTTCCATCGGCACCAGACCCGACTGCCTGCCCGCGGATGTACTAGAGCTTCTGGCAGAGCTGAATCAGAAAAAGCCGGTAAGCGTAGAACTTGGACTTCAGACCATTCACGAAAAGACTGCTTCTTTTATCCGGAGAGGCTACCCTCTCTCCTGCTTTGACGAGGCTGTGAAGAATCTGCGCAAAGCCCGCCTGGAAGTCATCGTCCACACGATTCTTGGGCTTCCCGGGGAGTCAAGGAAAGAAATTCTGGAGACCATCTCTTATCTGAACCACAGCGATATTCAGGGAATTAAATTGCAGCTCCTGCATGTATTAAAAGGCACAGACCTGGCGGATTACTACCATTCCCCTGGTTTTCCGGTCATGACTCAGGACGAATATGTAGATCTGGTCATTGCCTGCCTGGAACGGCTCTCCCCGGATATTACCATCCACCGTCTGACAGGCGACGGCCCGAAAGACCTGCTCATAGCTCCGCTGTGGAGCGCCCGAAAGACGGCGGTATTAAACCAGATTCACCATGAAATGAAAATCCGACATACGTGGCAGGGACGCTGTCACGAAGCAAAGGAGGCGTAAGCAATGGCAGAGCCACACACTCTATACAAACTGATCATCCTTTATATGCTGAAAAAAGTAAATTTTCCTCTCACAAACGCACAAATCTCAAATTTTGTACTGGATCAGGGATATACGACTTATTTTACACTTCAGGAAATCATTCACGAACTTCTGGATTCCGGGCTGATCCACGGCGAGACGATCCGAAATACCTCCCGCTACAACATCACTGACGCCGGCGCCGAGACTCTGGACTATTTCGGCAGCAAGATTTCCCGGCCGATTCAGGAGGATATCGACAACTATCTGGAAGAAAACCGCTTTCAGCTCCGCAATGAAGTCTCGGTCATCGCCGACTATTATAAGACCACAGAAGGAGAATATACGGCGGAATGCAAGGTACGGGAAAAGAATGCGGATTTGGTCAGCCTGTCGCTGACGGTTCCCCTGAAAGAACAGGCCGCGTCCATCTGTGACCACTGGAAGGACAAATGCCAGGAAATTTATTCTTTTTTAGTGAAAGAACTCCTGTAAAACGCTTGCATTTTCCGTATGATCGGTTACAATGGAAACGATTGACATTCTATAAAAAAGAGTAAGCGAGGTTTCATAATGATTAGTGCAAATAATGTCACATACCGGGTAGGCAAGAAAGCCTTATTCGAAGATGTAAATATTAAATTTACAGAAGGAAACTGTTATGGTCTGATCGGTGCGAACGGCGCCGGAAAATCCACCTTCCTGAAAATTCTTTCCGGCGAGTTGGATACTACGAATGGTTCGATCGCCGTCACGCCCGGCCAGCGTCTTTCCGTGCTGGAGCAGGACCATTTCAAATACGACGAGTATCCTGTGCTGGACACCGTTATCATGGGAAACCAGAGACTGTATGACATCATGAAGGAGAAAGAAGCCATCTATGCCAAAGAAGATTTTTCCGATGAAGATGGAATCCGTGCCAGTGAGCTGGAAGGCGAGTTCGCCGAGATGAACGGCTGGGAAGCCGAATCGGATGCCGCGACTCTCTTAAATGGACTTGGCATCAGTCCTGAACTTCATGGTTCCCTGCTGAAAGATTTGAACGGAAATGAAAAGGTGAAAGTGCTGCTGGCAAAAGCCCTGTTCGGCAACCCGGACATCCTTTTGCTTGACGAGCCGACCAACCACCTGGATTTAAACGCGATCGAGTGGCTGGAAGAGTTTCTGATTAACTTTGACAATACCGTGATTGTCGTGTCCCATGACCGCTATTTTCTAAATAAGGTCTGCACGCATACCGCAGATATTGATTATGGCAAAATTCAGCTCTATGCCGGAAATTATGACTTCTGGTATGAGTCCAGCCAGCTTCTGATTCGCCAGATGAAAGAGGCAAATAAGAAAAAGGAAGAAAAAATCAAGGAATTGCAGGAGTTTATCTCCCGTTTCAGCGCCAATGCTTCCAAGTCCAAGCAGGCGACCTCCCGAAAGAGGGCTTTGGAAAAAATCGAGCTGGATGAGATTCGTCCCTCCAGCCGTAAGTATCCCTATATTGATTTCCGGCCGAACCGCGAGATCGGAAATGAAGTCCTCATGGTGGAAAACATCTCAAAGACGATCGACGGTGTGAAAATTTTAGACGACATCACCTTTACGCTCGGACATGACGACAAAGTGGCTTTTGTCGGCGGAAACGAGCTGGCAAAAACGACGTTCTTTAAAATTCTCATGGGCGAGATGGAACCGGATGAAGGAACCCTCAAATGGGGCGTCACCACCTCGCAGGCATATTTTCCGAAGGACAATACAGAGGAATTTGACAACGATCTGACGATCGTGGACTGGCTGACCCAGTTTTCTGAAATCAAGGACGCCACCTATGTGCGCGGATTTTTGGGACGTATGCTTTTTGCCGGAGATGACGGCGTCAAAAAGGTGAAGGTTCTCTCCGGTGGAGAAAAGGTGCGCTGCCTCCTCTCTAAAATGATGATCTCCGGCGCTAACGTCCTGCTTTTGGATGAGCCGACCAATCATCTGGATATGGAATCCATCACCGCTCTGAACAACGGTATGATAAAATTCCCCGGCGTGCTGCTCTTTGCCTCCCACGACCATCAGATCGTGCAGACCACGGCAAACCGTATTATGGAAATCCTTCCAAACGGAAAAATGATCGATAAGATCACGACTTATGACGAATATCTGGCCAGCGATGAGATGGCAAAGAAACGTCAGGTTTATACAACGGACGGAACACCGGAGGATAATTAAAAGGACAATAGGGGGCGCTTTTGCACCCCCTGAAAAAATACCGTTCCGTCCTTTTACTGCCGGATATAAATTCCCTGCTCCTCAATCCATTCTTCCAGATCTGCCAGCGCATCCTGCGCCCATGTTTCGCTGAGTTTTTCTTCCTGCCGTGTATCCTGTTCCGTCCGCTCATCTTTTGTTTTCTTTTCTTCTGCCATACGATGACCTCCTCCTGACACAACAGGGCAACCATCCCGCCATCACCATTGATTTTGGAACTGTTACCCCATCCGTTTTTCTTATTCTACTGTAACTGTTCAGCACCTTCACAGTTCCGATGCAAAAATCCATGAAAATCGTCTTCGACGATGGGATTTTTGCACTCTTGAATTATGCTTTCACGGTCTCAGCAACAAGTGCTTCGACCTGTTCTGAATAGTTACATTCTACTTTAAAATCCAGAATTCCACAAGCGTCACCTCAAAAATCCAGCGTACACACATGCCGGTACAGGACAAATGCCAGCGCTCCCTCTAAAACAACCAGTACGGCGGCAAACAGTTCTGCAAACACTCCCCGCAGCACCAGCATAAGAAACAAAGGAATCAATGCGTTTAGCATTCCTCCAAAAATCCCTGCCATAGAGGATGCGCTCTGCTTTACTACCACCGTCTCATTTGTCCAGTCATATTTTGGCATCTTGATATTAAAATAGATACCCAGCACACTGATAAAGACCGTGTACACGACCGGAACACAAAACAGCAGCAGGCGCGTTCCCCAATCCATTGGAATCCTGACCGCAATCATAAAGGAAACCAGAAGTCCCGCCGGGATGGTAAGCAGAAGGTTAAAGAGAAGCTTTCCCTGATAGATCGTCTTTTTTTCCAGCGGAAGAGATTTCAGTATCCAGAGACTTTTCCCTTCCAGTGAAAGTGATACGCAGCTTGTGCAGCTCATACATTGCAGCATAGCGATCATAAATGGCAGCATTTTCACCAATATTGCCGCCATACCTGGCATCTCTATCCACTGTTCCAGTTTCTCCATGCCCATAACTGCGACTGCGACACCGAAAAGAAGCATGAGTACCACGCCCATTCCCATATTCGTCGCATAGGCAGGACAGCCGAAAAAACGCTTTGCTTCTTTTTTACAGACTGCCATCACCGGGCTGGAAGTTTTCAGTACCCCGACTTTATAATCCGCACGTGTATGCCAGGTCATCAGCCCGGTATTCATACTCTTATATTTTAAGGACACCAGCTTTATAAAAATCAGATACCAGGCCGCGGATGTTCCCACAAAAGCCAGAAATGCAGGCAGATTCTGTGAAACTACCGCGGAATCAAAAAGAATCGCCGGTGGATAGATTTTATGAATCGTTCTGCTGAGCATCTCTCCCATCTGTGCAAGTGTAGAAACTGCTATATTCTCCTCCTCCACATTTCCCATTCCAAAAGACAAAGCCATGATCCCGCAGACCAGCGCCATCGTCAAAATCGTAGTCAATATGTTCGCATGGCGGAATCTGGATGTAAATAAAATAATCAAAGAGCCAAGCACCGTGGCAATCGTCGTGGGAATCAAAGGCGCCGTCAGAATTCCGATGAGCCATATAGGATAAAATTCGATTCCTGGCCCCGCCCAGATGACATACCCCACTCCCATCGGAAGCATAACTGCCGCAGTAAAAAGTACATTCATCACATACATCGTCAGAAACCGGCTGGCGATTACGGTTCCCGTCTTTATGGGAAGTGACATCAGAAGATCATAATCCCGATAGGCAAAAAGAATCCCATTCGCTTTGATCGTTGTAAAAAACAGCGTAATCAGGCTGGTGATCGCCAAAGCATATCCCGGTATCACATGGGACAATTCCATTGCCCCTAATCCAAATGCGACCAAAAAACTGTATGCGGCAACGACCAGTCCTAAGAAAATATAGGCTGCAAACACCAGCATACTTCCCCGGTTCTTTTCCTTTCTTTTAAACTGTCCGGAAAGCTGAACCTTCATCAGCAAAAAGCACTTCTTATTCATATACGGTCACCTCTTCTCTCCATACTGCTGCAAAAAGAGACTCTCCAAAGATTCTTTCTGCGTCAGCTTATCGGTATCCCCGCTGACGACCAGCTTTCCCTCTTTAATGATGGCGATCTTATTACACAGTTTTTCCGCCACCTCTAAGACATGCGTGGAAAAGAAAATCGCACTTCCGCTTCTGCACATTTCCCTCATAATATCCTTTAACACAATCGTCGCTTTGGGGTCCAGGCCAACAAACGGTTCATCCAGGACCAGGAGCTTCGGCTGATGCAGAAGCGCCGATATGACAGCGGTTTTCTGCTTCATCCCATGAGAATAGGAAGAAATCGCATCCCCCAGGTTTCCGGTGATCTCCAGCAGATCACCGTATTTCTTAATCCGTTCTTTTCTCACATCGGACGGTACTTCAAAAATATCCCCGATAAAATTCAGATACTGGATTCCCGTAAGGTGTTCATATAAATCCGGATTATCCGGAATGTACGCCATAATCTTCTTACATTCCAGAGGTTCGGTACGGATATTTTTCCCGTCAATCAAAATCTCTCCTTCCTCAAAGTCCAAAACACCCACGATTGCCTTTATGGTCGTACTCTTTCCGGCTCCGTTATGTCCAATAAATCCATAAATGTCCCCTGCTTCTACCGTAAGGTTTAACTGGTCTACCGCTTTCTTTCCTTTTTTATAGGTTTTGGAAAAATTTTTTATTTCAAGCATAATATCTTCCTCCTGTCATTTAACATTATGGTTAAATATAGAATAGGACAAGCGGGATGAAATGTCAAGCAAATAATGTTCCATGCCCTTGCTTTTCATAAAATCCCAAGATAGTGCTTTATCGCCTTGATATACTGTTCTCCCATATTACTCAAAACGGTATTTTTTCTTGTAATATATCCAATTTCCATCGTACTGTTGGGATTCTGTTCATCATCCCGGAACGGAACCGCCAGATAGTCGTTTCCATTCAGTTCTTCACATATGATTCCTGAACACAGGGTGTAACCATTCAGCCCCACCATCAGATTCAGCATGGTAGCCCTGTCATTTGCCTTAATTACCTGTGAATACTCATTCGTGGATAATATTTCCTCTGCAAAATAGAAAGAACTGTTATCCCCCTGCTCAAAAGACAGACATGGATAATCTTCCAATTGCCTGAAACTAATGGATTTCTCATTTGCCAACGGGTGTCCTTTCCATATATAAACGTACGCCTGGCATTCAATCAGATGATGGAATTCCAAACTGGCAGATCTTAGCAGCTTCTCCAGGGATTTGCGGTTGAAATCACACAGATAGAGTACGCCAATTTCACTCTTCATCGTGCTGACGTCATGAATGACTTCCCCGGTCTTTGTCTCCCTGATGGCAAATTCATATTTGGACATGTCAAACTCTCTGGCCATGTCCACAAAGGCTTTCACTGCAAAAGAATAATGCTGGGTAGATACGCCAAATTTTTTCTTATACCCCTCGCCTTTTCCATATTTTTCAAGAACGCTTTCATATTGACCGTAAATCTGCTTTGCATATAAGAGGAATTCGATTCCGTCATTCGTCAGAGTCACTCCCCTTCCACTTCTGTAAAAAAGAACAATCCCAAGCTCCTTCTCCAGCTCTTTCATCGCACTTGTCAAAGACGGCTGGGATACATATAATTGTTCCGCCGCCTTGTTGAAAGATTTTGTTTCCGAAATTGTAATCAAATAATTCAACTGTGTGAATGTCATTTGCTTCTTCTTCAGCTCCTTTACAAATTCGCATAATCCAAAAACAGCAGCCGCATCTTTTCTTCACTGTCCATAAATTCATGCTCATGATTTGTACCAGTATACAAAAGACTTCCTTTTTTGTAAACCAGCAAAGTATTTAAGGGTATATTTTCCCATACATTCCCGTCAAGCGGACGTGTAGAGATGATTACCGCCCGTCCCTTCCGCACATAATGCTCCCGGTATTTCTTCCGAACCTGACATGCGTACCGACTTTCAGGCTCCGCAAATTTCCGATATTCAAACTCCAAAACATCCTCTGCAAGAATCCTTATCTCCTGCCCTCTTATCCATGACCCCCTCTAACAAGCCATGAACCGTAGTTTCCCCGTTCGTATTTACCCAGTAGCCGCTGGCCGTATGTCCGCCTACGATGTACGGCTCCGTGCCCTGAAGCTCTACATCCTGCCTGCTGGAATGTTTTCCGCTTTCCACCCATTTTAAGGTCTGGCTGGGCGCAGTTTCTGTCTTTGAAAATTCTTCTTTCCCATCGTTTGCACCATTGCTTTCTTATGAGATCTCTTCCTTTCTTCCCAGCAAAAAAACAGAGACTTTATGTCCTCCGCCATAAGGAACCTTCTTCATGGCATCAGACAATAAAATCTCTGGTTTTGCAGTCAATTTCGTCTGTCTTTTCTATATTTAAGTCTGCTTATTTCACGGTTTCAAATGCTGCATCCAGCGCTGCAATCAGATCTTCCACCTTCTCAATACCAATGGAAAGACGAATCGTATTCGGCTTAATGCCCTGATCCAGCAGTTCTTCCTCGGTGCACTGGCTGTGTGTCGTTGTGGCCGGATGGATAACCAGTGATTTTACATCCGCTACGTTTGCCAGCAGGGAAAAGATTGCCAGGTTATCAATAAAAGTCTGGGCTGTCTTTGCATCCCCTTTGATTTCAAAGGTGAAAATAGAGCCTCCTCCATTCGGAAGATATTTCTTATACAGCTCATGGCTTGGCTCGCTCTCCAGAGATGGATGATGCACCGCCTCCACCTGTGGATGGTTCGCCAGATATTTCACAATTTTCAACGCATTGCTCACATGTCTCTCAACACGCAGGGACAAAGTCTCAAGACCCTGAAGGAAAATAAATGCGTGGAACGGTGAAAGGGTTGCTCCTGTGTCACGCAGGATGACCGCACGGATATAAGTTACGAAAGCGGCCGCTCCTACTGCATCGGAGAAGGATACGCCATGATAGCTTGGATTCGGCTCTGAAATCCACGGATATTTTCCTGCTGCCTTCCAATCAAAGTTTCCGCTGTCAATGATGACGCCGCCGATTGCTGTTCCATGTCCTCCGATAAATTTTGTTGCCGAGTGTACCACAATGTCTGCGCCGTACTCAATCGGGCGAACCAGATACGGCGTTGCGAATGTAGAATCTACTACCAGCGGAATGTTATGCTTATGTGCAATCTTTGCCAGCTCTTCCAGATCAATTAAGTTGGAATTCGGATTGCCCAGCGTCTCTACAAAAATCGCCTTTGTATTTTCCTGAATTGCCGCTTCAAAAGAGCCTTCCACCTCCGGGTCTACGAAGGTCGTGCTGACGCCGTTCGTCTGTGGCAGTGTATGTGCCAGCAGGTTATAGGTTCCGCCGTAAATCGTCTTGGAAGCTACGATATGCTCTCCGGATTTTGCCAGCGCCTGGAAGGTATAGTCAATCGCTGCCGCACCGGAAGCGACTGCCAGCGCCGCAACGCCTCCTTCCAGAGATGCGATACGCTGTTCAAAGGTATCCTGTGTCGGATTTGTCAGTCTTCCATAAATATTTCCTGCGTCCCGAAGCCCGAAACGGTCGGCTGCATGCTGTGAATTATGGAATACATAGGATGTGGATGCGTAGATTGGCACCGCCCTCGCATCGGTCACCGGATCTGCCTGTTCCTGTCCTATATGTAACTGTCTTGTTTCAAATCCCCAGTTCTTAGAATCTCTGATATTTGCCATTTCTATTTCCTCCAATCGTTTTTCCTTTTGTTTTGTTAAGTTCTGTATTCATACTATCATAGTAGGTTTTTCCTGTCTAATACATAAAAGAAATATCCAGTTATAACTTTATTCTATAACTCCGCCTTCCACAACCAATTCTTCCTTATAGTCTTCTCCATAAGTATCTACCAGTGTGGCGTCATAATCTGCATGAAAAAACTTCTCATCTGCCAGCGACTTGATTTCATCATTCAGCCAGCCAAGCAGCGTTTCATTTCCCTTAGATACCGCCGGGGCAATGGTATCCTTGCTTCCCAGCTCCGGAATGCCTACGGTGTAACCCGGATTCTGCAATGCGAAAGCGATGACCTCTGTATTATCATTTGCCCACGCCACGCCATTGCCGTTCTCCAGGGCATTCTTTGCTGTTGCATAGGAGTCATATTTCTGTAACGGGATATCCGGATAGTTTTCTGTCAGATAGGTTTCCGCCGTCGTACCGGAAATCACAATGATCTGATCCTCACTGTTCCAGTTGTCCAGGCTTTCTACCACTTTGTCCTCCGGCGATACAACCCCCAGCGCAACGTTCATGTACGGCAGGGCAAAATCTACTTCCTCCGCACGTTCCCCGGTCACCGTAAAGTTGGCAAGAATTACATCTACCTTCCCTGTCTGAAGATATTCAATACGGTTGGCAGCCTCTGTAGAAACAAAGTTTACTTCTACTCCCAGGTCTTCTCCGATTTTTTTCGCAAAATACACATCATAACCCTGATACTCTCCATTTTCATCTACATATCCAAACGGATTTTTATCTGAAAACACGCCGATATGAATGGTTCCATCTTCCTTAATCTCATCCAGCGTGCGGTACACGGCATCTGATTTTTCGGATGTTTTCACGGCATCAGAACCGGCGTCGGAGCTTCCACATGCTGTTAATGTAAATACGATCGTCAGTACGGCAGCTACTGCTGCTGCCTTTTTTAAGTTTAATTTTCTCATAATATTAATCTCCTCTTCTTATTTTATTTTTTCCGCACTTCTCACGGAATGAAAGGTAAATGTGTTTAAAAACTGCTTTGCCCTTTCCGTTTTCGGATTTTCAAAAAACTCCTCCGGCGGCTCATCTTCTATCACTTTTCCGCCGTCAAGAAAAAGAATCCTGTCAGCAACCGCACGGGCAAACTGCATCTCATGCGTGACGATGATCATCGTCCTCCCCTGCGCTGCCAGATCAAGTATCACATCCAGCACCTCCCGCACCATTTCCGGGTCCAGAGCGGCCGTCACCTCATCAAACAGTAAAATCTCCGGGTGCATACACAGGGCACGCACGATTGCCACTCTCTGTTTTTGTCCGCCGGACAACTGCCTCGGGAGGCTGTCTGCCTTTTCCTTCAGTCCAATTCTCTCCAGAAGCTCCAGCGCTTCTGCGAAAACCTCCTCTTTTTTCCGCTTCTGCACCTTCACAGGCGCCAGCAGAATATTTTCCATGACGGTAAGGTGTGGAAACAGTTCATAACTTTGGAATACCATCCCAATTTTCTGCCGGAGCCTGGTAATCGCCTTACTGTCCGGATTTATCTGTTCATCCCCCAGGCGGATACTCCCGCCCTGAATCGGTTCCAGAGCATTCATACATCGAAGCAGCGTACTCTTGCCGCACCCGCTGGAACCAACTACTACGATAACCTCTCCTTTCTGAACCGCTAGGCTGATGTCATCCAGAATCAGATTATCGTCAAATCGTTTGGTAAGATGCTCAACCGTAAGTAATGCTTCTGCCACGGATTCTCACCTCCATTTCCTTTCCAGATATTTTGCCGCCATACTGATTGGCCAGCAGGCAAAAAAGTACAGCAAAAACACGGTCAGATAGATACCAAATGCTGCATTGGGACTCGACATCCTGTTTGCTTCTATGATCTGTTGCGCCACTTTCAGAACCTCCACCACTCCAATCATCAGAATCAGGCTTGTGGTCTTAATCATTCTGGTAATCAGATTGATGGACAGAGGAATCAGTCTCCGAAGTGTCTGCGGAATAACCACATATCTATAGGTTTGTATCTTATCTAACCCTAACGCCGCGCTGCTCTCATACTGGTGTTTCGGAATGCTAAGGAGCGCTCCTCTTACCAAATCGCCCATCTCCGCCGTGCCCCACAGGGAAAACACCAGAACTGAAGCACTCTCTCCTGATAAATCCCACCCAAATATTCTTGTGGTTCCGAAAAACACCAGGAAAAGAAGAACCATCTGCGGCATAATCCGGATTACCTCCAGATATACTCTGAGGGTCGTTTTTGTCACAGGATTCCTCAACGTCATAAGCGCTCCAAGCAGAATCCCAAGAGGAATGCTGATAAGCACTGACAGCAGACTGATTTTTAACGCAGTCCCAAGCCCCAGAAAAAGCCTTAATAAATTCTGTCCCTTAAACAGGACGTCAAGCCCCAAATCCGGCATAGCGCAGCCTCCTTTCCAGGAAACTTCCCAGAATTGATACCGGGAGCAGAATCATCATATAGAACAGAACCAGCAAAAGCAGGCTTTCTGTTGTTTTATAGTACAAGCCAATCAAATCCTTTGCGGTAAACATCAAATCCATTAAGCTAATTGCGCTGAAAACGCTCGTTTCTTTCAGCAGGAAAATCACATTTGCCACAAATGCCGGAACACTGATGGAAACGGCCTGCGGCAAAACCACATACCGCATCACCTGATACCGGTTCATTCCGAGGCTTAACGCACTCTCCGTCTGAATTTCCGCCACTGCTTCCAGTCCGCTCCGAAAAGCTTCCGCCATGTAGCTTCCTCCCAGAAACGCCAAACCTGCAATCCCGCAGGTCACCGCGTCCGTCTGAATTCCAATTTTAGGAAGTCCATAATAAAGAAAAAACAGTTGGACCAGCAGAGGTGTATTTCTGCTAAGCTCTATATATGCTGTCACAATCCTCTTTAAAATCGGGACTTTATAATATTGGACAACCGCACAGACCAGTCCCAGCACAACGGAACACAATACCCCCGCAAAGCCCGTTTTCACAGTCAGCCATGCAGCTTTTTGGTAAAGTGGTAAATATTTCGCCATAAATTCCCAGTTCATAGTATCTTCTCCATACCAGCATGACTACTAGATATAATACATATCCTGTGCAGTCTCTTTATATTGCTCTGAACATTCTGTAAGCTTTCTCAATGTCAGTGTATTCAGGAATTCATAAATTTGTTCATTGATTGGAGCAATAATCTCTGTCTGAACTGCAAACGCTTCCGCCTCTCCCTTTTCGCCGTCTCTGAATTCTTCATCCTCAAGCAAATAGTCGCCATCCAGCGTCTGGATGATATCTGCAAGTTTTAAATCTCCTGGCTTCCTGGCAAGAAAATATCCGCCCTGGGCGCCTTTGACGCTCCGCAAAATTCCTGCTTTTCTGAGGGCTGAGAATATTTGCTCCAAATATTTGGCCGGAATACCGTTTCGCTCCGCAATGTCGTTAAGCTGCATACAACTCTCTGAATTCTGCGCCATGTCAATCAACGCCCGTATCCCATACCTGCTTCTTTTTGAAAAGTTCATTTATTCTGTCCTGCTTCTTTCTGACTCTATTCTGTAAATAACGGGGTTGAATAATATCTGTCCCCGGTATCTGGAAGAAGCGCTACGATAACCTTTCCCTTATTTTCAGGACGCTTTGCCAGCTCAATGGCTCCGTGAAGCGCTGCTCCTGATGAAATTCCCACCAAAATTCCTTCCTTTTTTGCGAGAAGCTTCGCAGCAGCAAAAGCATCCTCGTTTTCCGCCTGGAACACCTCATCATATACAGCCGTATTCAGAACGTCTGGAACGAAGCCCGCTCCAATCCCCTGAATCTTATGTGCCCCTGCTTTCCCCTCGGACAAGACCGGAGAGGCCGCCGGCTCCAGCGCCACCACCTTGACCGCAGGATTTTTCTCTTTTAGATATTCTCCTGTTCCTGTGACCGTACCGCCTGTTCCTACACCGGCGATAAAGACGTCTACCTTTCCATCCGTATCTCTCCAGATTTCCGGTCCTGTCGTCGCTCTGTGCACTGCCGGATTTGCCGGATTCACAAATTGCCCTGGAATATAACTGTTCGGAATTTCTTTTGCCAGTTCATCCGCTTTGGCAATTGCACCTTTCATTCCCTTTGCGCCTTCTGTCAAGACCAGCTCTGCCCCATATGCTTTCAAAATATTTCTTCGCTCCACACTCATGGTTTCCGGCATAGTGAGAATGATTCGATATCCTTTCGCCGCCGCAATAGATGCCAGACCGATACCGGTATTGCCCGACGTAGGCTCAATGATAACCGAGCCCTCTTTCAACAATCCCTTTTCTTCCGCATCCTCAATCATTGCCTTTGCAATTCTGTCCTTCACACTCCCAGCCGGGTTAAAATATTCCAGCTTGACTAAAACGGTCGCCTCCAGGCCAAGCTCCTTCTCAATATTTACCACCTCCACCAACGGAGTGTTTCCAATCAAGCCCAATGTTCCTCTGTAATAATCAGCCATCTGATTTCCCCTCTTTCTGTTTTTCTGAAAGGCATCATATCACTATTTACCTACTATGTCAATAGGTATTTAGGATTTAATTGCAAGATTCTTCGCATTCATTATACCAATCGGCTTTTAGGTTTTCATTGAAATATCCTTTGAATGCGCTATAATAATAGAAACGACGATGGGAGGTACTTTTATGATTTCGACGAAAGCACGCTATGCGCTCAGGGTAATGGTTGATCTTGCCAGCCACCAGGATGATGGATATATTCCATTAAAAGATATTGCTGCCAGACAGGAAATTTCCGAAAAATATCTGGAAATTATACTGAAGATGCTCGTAAAAGGCAAAATTCTAAAAGGGCTCAGAGGCAAAGGCGGCGGCTATACACTCACCCGCCTGCCAGAAGAATATTCTCTTGGAGAAATTATCGAATTGACAGAAGGCTCACTGGCGCCCGTCGCATGTTTGCTGCCGGACGCAGAACAATGCCGCAGAAAGAATGAGTGTATCACACTTCCTCTGTGGCAGAAATATCATACACTCATCCATGATTTTTTTTATCATATCACATTGCAGGATCTGATGGACGGGAACTATTAAGTTCTTACTGCGCAATATCTTCCAGCCCCAATGAATCTGGATAGATATTATCTCTTTTGTATCCAGAATGTATCGGAGAGCAATAGCCAGTTTGCCCGAAACAGCCGCATAATCTGCCAGTATCCGCATCCCCTCAGTCCATATTCCATGACCAGCGCAAATTTTTCTCTCAGGCTTCTCACGTCCTCAAACCATACTTCATGCTCTGTTCCCTCTGTCCAGTAGCGGAAATATGGGGATGCCGCCACCGGGTCAAACTGAATCTCGGCGTCGTTTCGAATCGCGATCTGAACCGCCTCCACGTTTCCAATCGTCACAGCCTCCGTAACCCCCTGTTCAAAAGGCAGCGGCCAGTCATACCCATAATTGGGGATACCCAGCATGATTTTCTCCGGCGGGATTTCCGTCACCGCATAATCCAAAACACGGCGTACCATATTTAAAGGCGCTACCGCCATGCTGGGGCCGTATTTATAAGGACGTATAAGATATACAGTTATACGCATTTTAATAGGTAAGAACTCGATGGTACAATATGTTTTCAGAATGCACTTTCTTATAAATCTCCAACTTTGTAAGAAAGTGCATTCTTTTCTGATCTAATCCTAAAGTTTCAGTCTTATTTTATAAGCCTTTCATGCTGTAAAATCACCGTGTGCAATCCCATTTTATCACACACAACCATACATTCAGCAAACGAAAGGAGCAGTTTATGAGACCGTTAAAAGAAAAAGTAAGTATCACCCTGAGTTCTGACATCCTCGCTGAGATCAAATATCTGGCCGAAATGGATGACCGCCCGGTCAGCCAGTATATCAACCTTGTTTTAAGAAGGTATTTAGAAGAGCGTAAGGACTCTGAATCGGCAGAAGAACGCAGGAAGTAGACAAGATGAGGGGACGGCAGATGCCGCCCCCCTTTCTTACGCTTCCCGGACCCGGTACGCTCCTTTTACCACGGCCGGAAGCCAGCCGCTTTTGATCTGAACCCAGATGGTCCCGTCCCATGCTTTTGTTACGCTTCTGACCTCTACTACTGTCCCTTTTTTCAGCTTCGCCTTGTTCCTGGCGATGTGTTTACATTTCTTCTTTGCCGATATAGAAAGCTCCGTGTATTTGACATACCCCGCCTGCTGGAACTTCGTAGATACGCCGTCACGGATGGCAATATCCTGCGCCAGCTTCACTTTCATCCCGGCTTTCAGTTTCGGCTTCTTTTCGGCATTATAATACTCCTCCGCCCTCTTTTTGAACTCCGTCCACGTCCAGCTTGTCCGGTACTTGTTGTTATGCACATAAGGAGCCGGGCAGGTCTTATTTACAATATCGTAATGCCTGAGCACATTTCCGGCCGGAATGCCGAGTTCCTGCCTGAGCCTGGCTACCAGCCATGCGCACGCCTCCTGTGTCTCCGTGGTGAAATACCATCTCTTATCTTCTGCACTGGTAGAATCCCCATCGCATCCGCAGCACATTTCAATGCTGATCGTATTGCTGTTTCTGGCGTATGGGTGTTTCTGCCTGTAGTAGCCTGCCGTCCCTACTGCCCACGGCACCGCATCCAGGCTACAACGCTGGTAAATAGTTCCATCCCGGAAGATGTAAAAGTGCGCGCCGCATCCATCCGGGGCCAGGTCATAGCCCTGCCCGGTCGTCCCCAGGTAGTGGACGGCAATGTATTTCTTCTGGTTGCCCCAGCACGGGACATTTCTGTTGCTGATTACATTTGTGATTTTATGTGTCATATAATTCTCCTTTCCTGCTGCATTTTTGCAGCATATAGTGAGGGCGGCTATCCGCCCTCCGATTAATTTAAAATTCCGTATCGCCAGTAGTTTGCTCCTTCACTTCCGGCAGCCCAGCCACTGACGTAAGCAATGACAGCACCCCAGCCAGCACAGAAGCAGATGCTACATACTTCCAGTCCACCGCCCCCATAACCGCCGCCGTACCAATCCCGGCCACCGCCGCCTGTGCTACCGTTTTAACTGCCCTGACCCCTGCTGCCTTTACCCATGTTTCAATCTTTTTATTCTTCATGCTGTTCTCCTCTCTTATTCGCTAAATGTAAGTCCTGTATTTCTTTATACATCTTTGTAATCATCCCATTACCGCCCAACTCATGGTATGCCTGGTACATCTCCTCGAAGTTCTGATAGGCGTAAGATGGGATGTATCCTTTCACCATGTATTTGTCATGGTATTCGATGAGCTGCACCCGCAGAAGGAGCATCGTCCCCCTGCTGTTCGAATCCCGGTCACGCTTCTGGCGTTTTAAAAGCCAGACAATATAGCCCAGCACGGCCGGGACTGCCGCCGTGCAGACCTGTGTTAAAATCTCTGCCATTTTTTTCTCCTTTCCCCTATTTATGAGCGCCATTTATACATTTCTATATTCCCTTCCGGATACAGATGGTTATTTATCAAAAGGCGGTTGCATCCCTCGTCCGGTATTGTGACTATGTAAAAATGCCACCCCGTCCTGGGCTCTGGCTTTGGTTCGGCGGGCGTAAATCCATAACTTTCCATATCCCCGCCGCAGACTGCAAATCCTCCGGGGATATGATTCGGGTCAAAGTATGTCTTTACTGCATACGTATCCCCGCCAGATACATTCAAGACTGCATACTGGCAGTCACCCGGACATGTTTCCAGGGAAAAATTTCCCTGAGACCCATCCAGCACATACTGCTGGTTATAGTAGTTCTCTACACCCCCTTCGAATATCTGTCCGTCTGTCAGTTTCTCCCAGTACGGCGTATCCGGATCTAACATGCCTTCACATGCAATCAAGGCAATTTCCGACCTTTTCAGTGCGCTCTCTGCCGCTTTCAAGGCTTTTTCTGCGCTTTCCCCGCACTGCTGTATGCTGTCATGGATTGCCTGCCGTACATCCCTTCCGTACACTGCTGTTAAAATCTGTTTTAAATTCTTTGCTATCGATACCATACCATATCTCCTCCTTTTTAAGCGTTCTTCACAAGCCCCTCCACAGACAGCACCCGCAGGCTGGCAAAGCCCCAGCCTGCCTTGTTGTTCACATAAACGCCAACCCTGTTGTTTATAAAATCACACATTACACGCATCACTCCATTATAGGCGGCGCTGGCATAGCCGCTTGCGCATATCTCATTATGGCTCCTGTTGAAGATGCAATAGCCCCGCATGCCGTCCCCGACTTCTATCCACATCCGGACCTCCTTCCAGTCTGAAAGGCCGGTAACGGTTGTGTATACCCAAGTCTGGAGAGCCTCAGCATATATGCCCGTCGCGGAAGTGTACAGGGATACGGGACTGGTAAGCGTGTCTGTCAAATATCCTGTCAAATCCCCCACGACGTACCAGTAGCTTCCGCTGTAGACCAGTTCCAGTACTGTCCCCGTTTTTATGCCGTCCTTTGGAATGTAAGTGCTTTTATAGTAAATATACTTTGCCCCGGTGCTGTTCACATTCAGCGTTGGATGGTTCGCTGTGTTCGCATTCGTGAAGCGCACGATTACCCTCGCCCCTGTCACCAGTGAGAAACCGGTGATGCTGCACGTTTTCGCCGCCGTGCTTCCTGATGTACTGCACGCCGCATAATGGCTGACGTTTGCCGTGCCGTTAAAAGCAACGCCGTCGATCGCCCTTGCGGTCGTAAGTTTATCCGCCGTTCCGAGTTTGTAGTCTACGTAGGATTTCATATAACTCCAGACCCGCCGCAGGCCGACTTCATCCAGATACTTCGCCATGTTTCCACCCCTTTACACGCAGATACTGTCAATGTCCGCATTCGTCATTGCTTCCACAGAAAACATACCTCCAAGCGAATCCCATTTCTCACCGTCCCAGGCGACGTTTGTCCCCGCCGCCCCGTAGGTGGACGCCGCTTCGATGTTGTAGACGTCGCCTTTTTCCTGGCCGCTGGACGGCAGGTCTGATGAGGTTCCTACTGTCCCTTTGTACTTATATACGCCCGTGATGTCGGTTTTCAGGGCGTATTTTGATGCTTCCTGGAAAGCGTCGAGCTTTATTTTGTCCGCCGCAGACATCGCTCCGTGGCTCGTACTCGTAGCATTATCCGCACTAATTACCACTTCGTTATCACCTATTGGATACACCTGCACGGCGTTATTAGGTATCCCATGTAGCATCAGGGTAGCTCCCGGCACAGTTGCCTCCAGCACAGTGCTTCCCATTCCAGGACCCAGTTGTATGCGTGCATACGCCGCCTGGTTTTTCTGCGCCCCGGTATCTATCCCTGCCAGCTTATTTTTTTCCGCTGTCGTATAGTCATTCGTGCTCAGTCCTTTCCCCGTCTCTTTTTGCACGAATTTTCCTTTGATCTTCTCCCAGAAATGGGATACTCCGTTGCTGTCTAAAAAACTGTTCGCCATTCTTTTTTCCTCCTCTATCCGCATATATTGTCTATTTCAAGGTTTGTAATTGAACCATAGAAAGGCATACCCGTCTGGATATTCTCAACCTGTTCCCGCAAATCCCTCACTCCCACGGCCGCCTCATCTGCCTGGTCTGACGCACTCCCGGCTACGCTCACCGCCCGCCGCACCAGTGGGAGTACCCCCGCGCTGTCGCTTAACTGTTTTCTGGTCAGCGTCTGGAGCGACGCCCCCAGGGTAATCCTGCTCCTGTCCGGGTGCAGAAGGTCTGTCGTCCTTTTTGATACCTGCATCTGTAGGTTTATCCCATAGGCGGGGGCTGTGCACGGGACCATGTCCCCGACCCTGATAGCCTCTGCGTCATACCCTGCATCCGCCAGGTCTACTGCGCCAAGCTCTACCGTAAGCCCCGCGCCTTTTGCGCCTTCCAGATAATCCTTCCCCGCCTGCAAGAGACGTGACGGCTCTGAAATATCGGAAAACTCCACGACCTTCGTGATAATTCCGAAATCCGCCACCGCCTCCTCGTCCTGGATGTAATCCAATCCCCCATTTACAGATTTCACCGTAAGCGGCGGCTCGTTATTGGTCACGGAGCCGACCGGGATGACACGGGTCGCCATCTCGTCCGTCTTTACATACTTTGTAACGTCAATGACGTTCTTCCCCTGCCTCACTTCCTGCCCCGGCTGGCTCCCGTATCCGGAGATATAATCAATATAGTGGGTCCCTCCCACGGTCCGGGTGCGGACATATCCCCCGTGCGCCTCTACTAGCCTGTCCACAGCCTCCCTGGTGGTGCTGTATGCCGTTTCCCTGCGTTCTTCCTCCGCCCCTGGAACGTTCACCGTCCCAACTGTAAAACGCTTAAAATCCTCCATCTGGGCGTTGTGCTGGCCGACCAGCCATGCGAACTGTTCCGCAGGCGTGCGCTTCACGTCATGGCTGAGCCCGTAGGGACGTATGACACTGTCCTGCAAGAACACCAGGTCGCCGTCTGTTTCCACCTTGAGCTCCAGCCCTGTGTTGACGGTATCGTTCATACAGCATCCACGGTACACCGTCTCTTCCGCGCGGTTCTTATGGAAACGTATGACCTCTACCACGGATTTCCTGCGCAGGATGCCCCCGGCGTGCGGATGTGCCAGCGGTATGGAAAAGTCAAACACCCCGTTCTTGTTCAGCTCCTGCGTAAGCGTCCCATCTGCAAGTGTGAGTTTCCCGTCCCACGGGTGGTAGAGGTATTTTCCGTCCAGCTTTACCTTATACATCAGAACCTCCCTTCCCGGTATTCCACGGATACCGCGCCTGACCCGGCAAACTCCATGATATGTTCCCCCTCCGTGATGAGGATATCCGGCACCGTGCTCTTCCCCTTCGGAAGTACACAGGATACGCCCTCATACGTTACCGTTATCCCTTCCGCAGGGCAGATGAATACACATCCTGCCGGCATCACGCCCCCAACTATTGTCAGGCTGCCAGGGACTGCGACGTCCTTATATTCCCGGATAACGTCCTCTTCAAAGTTAAAGGAATCCCACTCCCAGTCATCCAGGGAGGAATGAAGGGCCAGCTTATAGGGTTTTGCATCCAATTCCAGCGTTATCTGGCTGTAAAGCTGGTTCAGCTTCGCCGTGTCAACCGCAATCCTTGCGTCATAATAAAACTTATCGTCCCCCAGCACTACGGGGAGCCGCTTCCCGTGTATTTTTCCTTTCAGGCTGCTGCTCTTTTTTATCCAGTCATCATAGCAGCCGTCTTTAAAATCAAATGTCAGCTTATGCTTTGCGTTTTTATAAGTCGGATACCCGGCCACTGCCTCTGTCAGGTCCAATGAACCGTTCATGCCGGGAATCTCCAGGTAGCTTCCGTTCACCTCCGCTTTCCCCAGTTCCACGCCCAGAAGTTTTAAGCCAAAGCCGCTCATGAAATACTCGCCGATTTTTACATCCATCAGCTCCCACGCTCCTCTCTTGTCTGCTGGTTCCCAAGCCTCTCATTCACATAAGGCGTCACGGCATGCCCGACCGTGCGGCCGTCCAGGTCGACCGTGGTGTGTATCTCCGCCTGCACCTGTACCGGCTGGCTGTTCATGACCGTCACCTGCGGGGACACGGAAACGCTGCCATACGGGACTGCCGGAATGGATTGCAGCGCCTCAACCCTGCTCTGTAAGGATGCGATCGCACGTTCAACGCCCGCCGTAATCCTGCGCTCCGCATCCGGGAGGGCCCCCTCAAAGCCCTTCGCAAGGCCGGATGGCAGGAACTTCCCGACCTGCTGCTCCATAACCTTCGACGGCGAACGAATCCCGAAAGCATCCCTGAACTCTTTAATCATGCTTTTTGCCATCTTCCGGCATTCTTTGGAAAGCAGTTCTTTTTCCGAGTTCAGCCCCTTCACCAGCCCTTTGCAGATATTTTTTCCTACCTCTTTCATCTTCGTTTCCGCATCCGCCATAGCTTCTCCGACCCTTTTTTCGTACTCCGCATGGATGCTCACAAATTCCTTTTCAAAAAAGCCCTCGGAATAGCTCTTTGCCTGACCCCGCAAGGTTTCCCATTTGCCCTTATACGCCTCCAGCTCCGCATCGGTCAGGGAATTCAGGTACTCGGAAAAGCTGACCGCATCCTTTAAATCCATGCCCGTGATCTCTTCCATCAGCGTGTCCGGTATCCTGTCTTTCAGCCTGTTCAGCCCGTCCTGGTATCTCTGTACCTCCTCAAGCTGTGTGTCCAGGTCGTAAAAATTCACCGGGGCGGACATCTTCGAAAACATATCGGCCTGTCTGCCCTTTACATCATCATAAAGCCTCTGGCAGTCGTCTGCTATTTCCGTTAGCCGGTCCGACAGCCCTTCCCGTATCTTCCCGAATTCCGCATCGATCCCTTCGTTCAGGGAATCAATCAGGCTGCTGCCGAACTCCGAAAACTGTTTCTTGTACTTTTCCGCTTTTTTCTTAAGCTGCTTCGCCTGGCGTTCGAGCCGTTTCGCTTTCTCCTGGCTCTCCTTCCCGTCTTTTTTGCTGTATTTCCGGGCTTCCTCTTCTTTCTTTTCCGCCTGGCGCTCATACCTTGCGACGGTTCCCGTGCTCGATACCTTTTCGATGTACTTATTCACCAAAGCTTCCGCTTTCCTCGTGGCCAGCTCCTGCCTTTTTTGCAGGCTCTCGGTAATAAGCTCCACCATGCCGGCGCCGGCCCCGGAATAGTCCTTGTTTGTTTTTTTGGCGATCTTCACCGCACTTTCCGAGAGGGATTTCATTTTTCTGGCAAGCTTCCCCTCTTCGCTCTCTATGCCCTCTATGATTCCTTTTACGATCTGCCCCCCGACCTCTTTTTTAAATACTTTGGACGGGGAATGGATGTCCAGTTCATCCTTTGCGGCGTCCAGGGAAGCGCCTGCCATGTCCCTTGCGCTCTGCTCCACGTCACCCGTGCCGTCTTTGATGCCCTCCGCCATGCCTTTTGCGAGCCAGACGCCGACCTCTTTTTTAAACACTTTAGAAGGGGATGCGACTTCACCCTGATCCTTTGCCCCTTCGACCGCTTTCTTTACGGCTTCCCTTGCAGCCTTTTCTACAGCCGGGGACTCCGCCGTCATTCCCGCCACAGTGCCTTTCATGAGGTTCTGCCCGACGGTGTAAAAGTTATCATAATACCCCAAAGCCGTATCTTCCGCCCCCTTCATGGAAGCGTCCGCCGCTTTCTCCACATCACCGGCATTCTCTTTTATCCCTGCCGCTGTGCCTTCCTGCATGGCTCCCCCGGCATCTTTTCCCACGCCGGAAGCGGTGTCCACTACTTCACCTGAGCCGTTCTCAATGTTCTCTGTTGTTCCCTGTGTAAGTGCATCACCGTATTCCGCTCCTGCCTGTGCCATTTCCGCAGTTTCACCCTGCATCAGCGCCACCAGGCTCTGCATGGCGGCGACGGCCTCTGCACCGCCCGCCTCAAGCCCTGCCGCGATTTCCGGCGTGATCTGCACGCCTGCGTTAGCGGCCATCTGTGTGATAGCATCGAGATTCTTTGAAATCCGGTTTCCAACTTTTGTGGTCGCCGTGTCTATGTCTACGCTGCCCGAAACAATGCCGTTTGCCAGCTTGTCCGGTATCTTAACGCCCGCATTTTTCGCAATGTTCATGACACTCACCAGCCCTGATTCGACTGCCGCCCCGGTGTTCGCCAGACCAGACGAAGCTGTCCCGGAAAAGTCCATAGAGCCTCCCCACTCCTGCGCCATCTGTGCGAGCAGTTCCCTTCCGCCGCTCTGGTCGAGCGTCGCAACCATATGCTGGACGGCATTGGCCGCCTGCGGCCCCATTTCCAGGATGGCATTGTAAAACTCCGGTGTAATGGTCGTCCCTACCTCATTCGCAAGGGTCGCCATATTCTCTTTCCAGTTTTCGAGCCCTTCCCGCTGAGATTTAAGGTTTTCCAGCATTTTTTCAGCGCTGATGTCCTCGCCGCCGTCAAACGTATCGAACAATGAGACTTTATTCTGGATATCCTGCTCAAGCTGTTCCCGGAACTCCGTGTATTTCTCCTGCAATGCCTGGAGGACTTCCTGCTGCGCAGAAGCGGTGTCTGAAAGCTCTCCATTTGCATCAGCCGCCCCGGATGCCGCTTCCTGATACCCGGCATAGCTTTCCGCTGCTTTGTCAAACTCAGCCGTAGCGTCATCACACGCCTGATGCAGCTCATCCAGCGTCCTCCGCTGCTGCGCCAGTGCAACCTCTGTTTTCGTCGCCGCCCTTCCCTGCGAGCCGCTCATCGCCGCCGAGCTGCTGATCGCATCTGTGGTCTGGTTCACGGCGTCCTTATGTTCCTTCTCCTCCAGGATGGCCTGTTTTTTCATTGCGCTGAATTTTTCCTGTGCTTCTTCCAGCTTTTTCTCAGCCTCATACTTTGCTTTGGCCGCCTGCGTCATGTCATCCTGCGCTGCTGCCGCCATCGCCTGGTTTTTCATGGATTCAATCAGGGCGTCCGTCGCTTCTTTCTGCTTATTGAGTTCCCCCGTCGTCTCATCCAGCGACAGGTTCAGTTCCGGGATCTTACTGTTTAATTCGTCGACCATAGCCGCCATCTGCTGCTTGTCGCTGGCGGACTTGTTTTCTTTCTCCGCAAGCTTATACAGCCTGTCCGATAAGACCTTGCAGGCCCCGTACTCATCCTCGATCGCTTCTTTGTTCTGCCGGCTCTGCTCTGCGTTCTCATCCATGCTTTGGCGCAGTTCTTCATACGCTTCCTGGCTCTCCCGGACTGCTTTCGCATTTTCATCGGATGTTTCGGTCTGCGCCTCCATCACGCCCTGGAAGGTCAGGACGGCCGTCGTCAGGGTGGTTAGTGCGAGCGCTACCATGCCGAATGGGTTCGCTGCCAGTGCGGCTGTAAAGGCTTGTACGGCCTTTGTTACCATAGGTAAAATCTTTGTTACCGCAGTAAAACCTGTAAACACAGCCGCAAGTATGCCAAGCGCTACTGTCAGCGCCGTGACCGCCGCCACGACCTCCGGGTTGTCGTCCACGAATTCCGTTGCCCACTCAAACGCCCCTGCGCCTGTTTCATATAACTGCTTCAGCGCCGGGTTCAGCTTGTCCCCGATGGCGATCTTCATATTCTCCGCAGCGTTCACGAAACGTTTTTTCGCATACTCCGTGGTGTCCGTCATTTTCCGGAAGGCCGTCTCTGTCGCCCCTGCGCTGCCCTGCATCTGCCCCAGCACGGAGTTGAATTTTTCCGCCCCGCTGTTGTAGATGGAAAGCATGCCGACGCCCGCTTCCGCACTGCTCCACAGGTTGTTGAATTCTGCGGCATTGCCGCCGACACTGTCCCCGACAATCTGGAGGATATCCCCCAGGGACTTCCCTTCCTTTGTCAGTTCCGAGAATCCCTTCCCGGTCTTTTCCTTCAGGACCTCCCCGACCGTGGAACCGCTGTCCCCCAGCTCGTTCAGGGCTGCCTTGATATAAGTGGTCGCCTCGTCCGTCTTGATTCCGTTTGCGGTAAGCACGGCGTAAGCAGACGACAGGTTCTCTATTTCCATCCCGTATGCGGCCGCAAGCGGGATGACCTTGCCCATCGCGCTTGCCACTTCCCCTACGGATGTTTTACCGAGGTTCTGCGTCGTGACCAGTACGTCCGAAATCCTCGTGACCTGGTCTGTCCCCATGCCGTAGGCGTTCATTGCCGTAGTCAGGATGTCAATCGCAGTCGCCGTATCCGTAAAGCCGCCGACCGCAAGCTTGCTTGCGTCCCTTACCACATCGACCGCTTCTGCCGTGTCCACACTTGCGGAAATCGCCTGGTAAGTGGATTCTGAGAGTTCATTCGCCTCCACGCCGAGGTCTGCCGACAGCTCCATGATGGAGCTTTTCATGGATTCCAGCGACGCTTTCGAACCGTCCGCAATCGTCATGACCTTTGAGACCCCTGTCTCAAACGCCGACGCCGCTTCTGAACAGTCGTATAAGGCTTCTGCTATCTCCTTCGCCGTGGCGGCGATCCCTGCTGCCGTGAGGACGGACGCGAGGGCTTCTATGCCTTTTGTTGCCCCCTTTGCTGACTTGGTGATATCATCAACCCCATCATTAAAACCGCTTTCGTCTATAGCTGTTTGAAATACTAAATACCCATCTGGATTTGCCATATTTCCACCTTCCTTTACATCAGGCCGCCGAACAGCTCACCGATGCGCCCGGCATCCGCTTCCGTATCCTCCACGGAAATCGCCCTCTGAATCCGGCGAATCCTTTCCCGTTCGTGCCTGTCTTTGATTTTCCCTGTGTCTACGCACCGGTAAGCGATGCGTTTCTTTATCTCTGAATCCTCGGAAAGCCCCACAAGGAGCGTCTGGAACTTCTGCCAGTGCAGGTAACGGCAGGAAGTCAGGTCTATCCCGTAGAACCGCAGGAAATCCCCGATGATATATGGGGCGTCCTTTTTGTAGGAAAGGGTCCTTTTCTGCTCCCTCCCCTCTTCCTCCGGTCCTTTCTCCCTGTCCCCCTCTATGAAACCGGTCACTGCCCGGATTGCTCCTTCCAGGTCATCCGGCATTTCCTTATACAGGCCCAGGATCACCATCATCCTGTCCTCCTGGTTCTTTCCCAGTTCCAGGGATTCGATCATTTTCAGCACCGCCCGGAAGTCTGTTTTGATGGGGAGCATCCTGCCCCCCACCTCCAATCTGTCCGGGAACGGCTCATAAAGTGGGTTCATAAGCCCGTCCTCCCATCTGTTTTACGCCCCGATGTCCTCTGACGGCTTTTCCGAAAACGTACAGGTCTTTCCGTCAGCCGAAACCTTTGCGTATCCTTTCACGCTTTCCGTTTTTACCGCAAAGCTCCCGGAATACTGGAGGGCGTCCGTCCCGTCCCCGGAAGAATCCGGCAGGATGGAGAACCCTCTCTTCCTGGCTACATATTCGTTTTCCGCCGTCGCATCCCCTTTGTCGAACAGATTCACAGTCACAAGCGTGCGCACCTCTCCCATCAGTTCGTCATCATGAATCGCCGCAATGTCTTTCAGTACGGGGTCATTCTGGTGATGGTCGAAAGCATAGTCCAGCGCTGTGCCGTATCCGGTCACATCGGAATCTTTGGAATCCTTGTCCACATATTTCCTTTCATAAGTCTCCGGGTTCTTCGATTCCGAAAGGGACGTGAAATGCTCCATGCGTTTAAACTCCTCCGGTTCCGCCCCGTCTGTCCCCGGTACTCCATAAAATGCCACTTTCTGGCTCCTTCTTACTAATTTCGCTTTTTCGTTTGCCATAATTAAGCCTCCTGTTCATAAAGTAAGCGGCACTCAATCCGGTACAGAGCCATTTTGTTCTCTGCATCGAAAAGATAGCCGCTGTTTAAAGTTTCGATTCCTGTGGCGGTCTGCTTCGGATTGGAGAGCTCCGGGAATATCCCGGCGTCCGCCTGCTGCTCCATCCATTCCTCGAACCACTGGTAGAACCCGCTGTTCTCGATATTTATCAGGGCGTCCTCGTCGTATTCCTCCTTGCTCATAAATGCGAACTGGAACTGCTTCTTCCTGCCGCCGTCCACGCACCTTGCAAGCGTGGGCATACATGGGAGGGGATCTACGGAATAGCTCATGTCTACCCCGATATAGTCCACGTTCACCCGCCAGTCCGCAAGGAACGGGCAGGTGAGGATAAATGCCCGGATCGATTCGATGATGCTAATTCCCTGCTGCAATCTTTCTCGCCCCCTCTAAAATGACATCCTTGTCCCGGTTCTTCATCCTTTCGAACCACAAAGAATCTGTTTTGTGCTCATAATACTGCCTCCTGGCGTATGGTGTTGGCTGCCGGATAACACCAGAGCCGATCACCGTCCCCAGCGTGGCGGACTTACGCAGCACTCCGGTGCGGAACGGGGTGTATCTTGCCATCCTGCGGATACACTCCTGGTCTACAAATTTCTGCACTCTGCTGAATTTCCGTTCCATATCACGGGGCATGTTCTTGTTCCATTCCAGTCGGCAGGTCATTTTTCCGTTCCGGCCATGTATTGTATATACAACGCCTCTTGGCGTCATAATCGCAAAATTTTTCACTGTATCTGCCATTACACACCTCCCACTTTGATATGCGGGGAACCCCCGAACCGGTTATCATTCGCGGACGTCACCTTGCAGTGTTCCGTCCCCTCCAGGTCTTTCACAGTCCGCATCTCCACCAGACAGTTCCCCTTCACGATAAAGTCATCTTTTTTTACTTCCACGGAGGTATCCGGTATCCTTACCGTGTAAACGTCCGCAGTTTTCAGCCCGTCCGTAGTGACGGAGGACTGTTCGCTTTTGTGCCACCATACCTCCGGAAGGTAAACCCTTTCCCACGCATCCAGCCGGGACTGGGGGTCATATTTCCGGCGGTAAAGGGTGGCGTCCGTATTTGTCAGCATCGTTCAACACCCCCTATACATAAGCCCTGTATGGGCCAGATACGCAGAGCAGATGCCGTACAGCTTGCTCCGCAGGAACATGTCGGCATCCTCCCCGTCCTTCTGTTCCGTCAGGTAAGTTACGGAGTACCCGTCAATGTTCTCCGCTTTTTTGACCTTGCCGGCATCTTTGAAACGCAGGTTATAGACAGCCTCCGCCATCTCACAGGCACAGTCAGCCAGGGGCTCCACGCTGTCCGGGTCGGTGATCCGGTTGAACGTGTAATAGTCAATCTGCCTGCTGGCGATGTTCGCACATCTTTGGAACAATTTTTCCGGGATGATTGTCCCTCCGAATTCTCCCCGGTAATACTCATAAGATGTATACGCCATATTTAACCACCCTGACTATCCGTTTTCGTTTCTGACTTTCCGGAAGATGTTGCCGGTTTCAGTACCGCAAAAGGACAGCGTTTCGTCTTGTCCTTCTCCTGTGAGTTGATCGGGTTCGGGATTTCCCAGCCCAGACGCATCACGGCGCGCAGGGCGACCATATCGTTCTGCATCAGGTTATAGGCAATAGATCCGTCCGTATTCTGCACAACGCCCTCCGTGAACAGCTTAAACGTAATGTCCTGGCGCATCGCATAAACAAGCTGTGAGAAATCACCTGCGATCATTAAAGCCTTGCTCTTGTCAAAAATGCCGTTGTTCGGGAAATACATGCTGGAGCCATCCAGAGAATAGTTTGTACCGGACTGCATATCGTTCTTAAAAATTGGCTGTCCGGTAGTGTCTTTCAGTCCACGTAGCTTCGATCTCATGGAAATGTCCGCAACGTTTCCATTTACGAAATAACCGGACTGTTCGACCTTTGCTATCACGCCATCCTCTCCCATGATGTCTGCGTACAGGTCAGTCGTGGAAGTAATGACACTTCCCGTTGCTGTTGCTGTCGACACAATATCATCCCTCCAGGATGCCGGTTTCTCCACACCGAAAAATACCGCCCCGTCAATCACTTTTCCAAAAGCCTCCTGTACTCTCGGTCTTACCTCGCCCCAAATATCATAATCTGCATCTTCCAGCACAGCCTCCGGGATTGGTACGATAACCGCAATTTCCTCCGCTGTAATATACTTCTTACTCCATTTCATGTTTGTAGTCCTTTTCTGTCCATTGTCGCCGTTGACGAAATACGCCATCGGCAGCATGTCGAGCACCGGCATCCGGTACTTATTGGAGGACATATTAGGAAGCCTGCGCCCCATCCGGAGCACCGCCGATTCCGTCACTACACCCTGGATAATCTCTCGGGCATACTGTTCCGGAATGAGCGATTCTGCCCCGGACCTGTCAATAATGGATGTATCCGTCTCAAATAATCTGAGATTCATTCTTCTTTTCATCTTCTTGCCGCCTTTCTGATCATTGCATTTACAAAATCGTTTGTTGTATTTCCTGGCGAGCCTTCCGTGGAGGCCCCTGCTTTTGGCTGAATATTGACACGGTAGCCGCCGCCTGCATACTGGGGATTATCCTTCAGGAATGCTTTCAGCGCTGTTTTGAAATCCGTCTTATCGTCCACTTTCTTCGCTACTTCGAAAAGCACAAAATCCGTATATCGGGCATCCACACCGCTTTCCTTCAGGATATCTTTTTGCTTGTGTGCCTCCAGTTCCTTAAGGGCATCGTCACGCTCTTTCTCAATTGCTGAGAAGTCCGGCTTGTTTGCTTCCCTCTGCTGTTTGAACTGATTGAGCGCCTGCGCGACTTCCTCCTGTGTCATGCCCTGCTGCTGGAAGTAGGATCGGAGCGCCGCCTGTTCTGCCCTATGCGCCCTTGCATTGGCAATCTCCTCAGCCTGCTCAAAACTATAAGTTGCCCCGGCGCTTCCCTGGCCGCCGTTACCGCTTCCGGCATTTCCGCCCTGCCCTCCAGAGCCAGCCCCGCCGCCGTCCTCAAAGAGCTGCAAATTCATTCTTTTTCTCATCTTTCTGTTCCTCCTATGAGTGGTTTCCATAGCTTTTAATGCCTTCCTGGTCTGGGCACAAAAATAAGACGCTTCACCCTGCGCCTCAAAGGGGATCACCGGATCGCCTTTTAAATACTATTTGCCTGTTTCATGGCCAGTCCTCCTTTTCTGCTAACTCAAGCTCAATATTTCCTGGGTATTCCCCTGCAATGTCCTGGAATGCCCTGTATGCCGCCCCCAACAAGATACCGATACCTTCTGTCTGCCTGCATCTGCTATTCTGGGTAATTTTCAGATAACCGCTGCACATTTCCATCGTTCCAAGTCCGTCACGCTCCAAATAATTTCCCACCATCTGACTAATGGCAGATATCCCGTGACATACCACAGGATCGGGAGCATGGCCGCTGATTTCGCAAAAATCTTCGCCGATTAAAATCTTTGTCATGTTGTCACTCCTTTCTGCTGCGATAACACAGCGGTTGAAAACGGGTATAAAAATACCACTCACTCTGGAGAATGGGTGGTATTTAGTACGTGTTAAATTTAATTTCAATTTTCCCGTTGTCCTCTGCCCACTCAGCAAAACAGAAAAACTCATCCCACTCTTCGTCTTCCTGATGTCCACTGAACAACGATTCAAACATTTTTACTTTTTCATCGGGTATCAACCAACCCTGGAGGTCTTCCCCTTCCAAGTCATCTTTTATCAGATCCCGTCCATCCCCAGCAGCTAAAAAGAACACACCGTGCAAATCATTAGCCGCGTCCTGTACTACTTTGAAAAAGCGTTCAAATTTATCTGTCTCTTGCGTTCTTAACCCCTGCACTGTTCTTCACCCCATCTTTCATTATCGTGATAAACTCACCGTTCTGCTTCGTTAGGACTACATCATTGCCCTTAATGTGAAACAGGACTTCTTCCTCCTGGCCGCGCCATGTCCCTATTTTCACTTTTTCGGAATTATCCACCACATCAGAAATTATAGACTGCATCTTTTTACGATCTTCTTCCCTGCTCGGATTCAGGCCATAATCCTGTGCATGCTTTCCAATCTTCTTTCCAAACTGCTTACTCGTAACATCTAATTTTATTTTACCAGATTCTCCGGTATTTGCAACGACTTTTCCACCTTTTTTCTTTTCCATCGTCCGCTGTCTGGCCTTACTACCTCCCATCTTAGTCAGGTTCTCAAGCGTGCTCTTTCCTCCATATTTCTCATTTGCTTCCGCAGCATATTTTCGGAAGGTGTCTTTACTTGGCGCCACCCTGCCCCGCATATCCTGATAAATCCGCTCCCGCTGCTCCGGAAGTCCCATCTTCTTGCTAAAACGCTTATACTCGTCAAGCTGTGCCTGGTACTTGCATTTTGCAATCATGATTTCGTCTTTATCCGCACCGGCATCCTGAAGAAGGCCTACCTTCTCGCGTTGCGCCCGCATGGCCGTCTCCATCTTCCTCTGCTGCTGGGTCTGCTGATAGGCATTCAGTTCTTTCCCTTGCCATTTTACCGTCTGGGATTCCATACGGTTTTGCTCCTCCAACCATTCGTCTGTATACAGACGTTCCGATACTCCGGGGACAAAGGGATAATACACATGCCGGCAATTGATGCCGCAGAGCCCCGTCTTGCTCCCAAGCCCGCAGATGGACACCAGCTCCTCCTTGCTGTACACTTTCCCCTGCCATGCCTGATGGTCCGGCCTTGCCGCCGGGTGCCAGTCCACTTCAAAGTATTCCGTTCCCAGCTCTTCGGCGTTCTTCTCATTGACTTCCGCCGCGATCTGCGCAACCCCTGTCATCACGGAACGCCTGGCAGCCACATCCACGCGGCTGCTGTGCCCGCTGGCATAATCCACGAAGCGCAGCCCGCTGTTTGTCATCTGCGTCACGATGCGGCGGATGACGCTGTTATAATCAAACCCGCCGGACAGGATGTCCATGATAGCGGCGTCCACGTATCTTTGATAATACGTGGCGAACGGCATGAACACCCTCCTGCTGCCCATCATCACGGAAAACCCATAGCTCCCGGAAAGGTTCGTAAGCTCGTCCTTTGTCTGTTCCTTCACGGCATCCGAGGTCTGCTTCAGCCACTCATTCTGTTCCGGCGGGATGAACTCCCCGTTCACCTGTTCATATACGTCTTTGTTCCGGACGTACTGCCACTCAGCTACCTCATCGTACAGCTCGAACATCTCCGGCCATGTGGCTTCCAGCGCTTCTTTCAGGATACGTTCGATCTCTTCTGTAGACCTTCCCATCTCGATCAGCCGGTTGATCTGATAGTCTGCCGTGGAAGTGATTTTTCCGGCTTTCTTTATCCTCCGGATGATGTCCAGCATAATGCGCTGCTCTGCATCCGTCCATATGGCTTCCATCCGCAGGGATATTCCGGAAATGTCCGGTTTTCCTCCAACAGCCATAGCATCACTCCTCCATCACGGTATTCTGAACCGGGAGGTTTGCCCTCGCCTTTTCCAGCGTCTCACCGTAATACTTCGCCCGGTACTCATCTATGCCCATTGCTCCCATCGCCACATCCTGCCTGTCGCTCTGCCTCTCCGCTTCTTTATCCACAATAATCGAATCATCAAAATTGATTGTGATTTTCGCATCCTCCTTCAAGGGTTCCGCCAGGGTGATGCCTAAGCGTATAATGATCCTGATCATCTCCTTCAAGACGCTGTCCAGGATGATCTCATGCTTGCATACGCTCCTGTACAGGTCGCTGTTCTCAGAAATTACCTGGGTCGCCGTTGTGACAGTTCCCTTTTCAAATTTGTAATGTTCCGTACCAAATCCACACTTAAAAGACAGATAATTCAGATCGTCGTTGATTGCCTTGCTGTGCTGCTCTGCCCTCAGTTCCATGTTTACCTCATATATCGGCTTCTCACCTTTTAAGGAATCTTCCGGCAGGCTGTAAAATACGGTGTCGTTCTCATCAAATGTCTTGTTGCCATTTTCATCTACCATCATCTCAGGCGCTGTAAAAATACGTTTCCGACCCAGTATGAACTCGTTTGCGTAAGAATCGTATTCCGTGTCCATTTTCCGCAGGGTGTCTATGCTGTTTGCGAAAATAGAAACACCCATCGGGTTCTCATCATCCTCGCTATCTGCATTGTTCACGATATTAAGCTTATCAATAACGAACTGCGGTTCCCTGCTCCCTGTCCGTATCTGCGCCGGAATATCTGCAAACACAGGCACCTGCCGCCATTCTTCCTCTTCCAGCTCCTGTCCTGATGTGCTTCCTGCGGTCACCAGCAGCACAACATTTTCAATCAGGTAATTCCCGTCCTCACCAATCTTATGAAACTGTAAGTGCAGGTACTTTTTCGTGCAGTAAGTTTTCGGGAAAGCAAAGACCGCTTCCAAAATCTTGCCGTTTTCCCAGGTTACCGGAAAAATGTTCTTTCCAGTCACATAATTTATTTTTATCCTTCCGCCCGTGACTTCCCCCAGTGCGCCCACTTCCATATCTGTAATATACGGGACATATGCTACCGTCCCCATGTATGCCTTTCGCTCCTGGTACTCATTTCCAAGAGTGTCAAAATGGTTCTTTTCAAGAACCTGATGCACAAAGCTGTCTGTCCGGTCATCATCCAGCACGATCGTTACCCGCTCATTCAAAAGCAAGTCAGCCATGTCCTCGCACAGCTTTTTCGCCATGCCGAGACTGTGCCGTTTGCATCTGGTATACTGCCCTCTGCCGTTGTATATCCGGTAAAAAGTAAATCTCTTCACATTTCCGACATACCAGCTTTCCCACTCCGTAATCTTCGCGTAAAAAGAAGAAGGGAGCGTGTTGATTCCCTTCTTCCTGAAATAATTAAATATATTCAATTTTCTTCCCTCTCTTCCTTTGGCAAAAACCTTTTTACCCGGTTCCAGAATCCCATGACCAGATACCGCAGCGCATCCAGGCAATGGTCATTCAGCTTTACAGGAACCTCCTTCCCCTTCTCCAGCAGCTTCTTATCATACTCATACAGTCCGAATTCCTCTATCAGCTTTTCCTGCAATGGTGACACGGTAAGTATTCCATAAGTCAATAATTTCTGCACCCTGGATATTCCCAGGGCTACCTCATTTTCCGCATCCTTGAAATGTACGGACAATCTTCTCTGGCGGCACGTCCTTTTTATTTCCTCCTGCAATCCTCGCGCTGATGGATCCAGGAATAAGTAGAACGTACTGCATTTATATTTCCCGGATAGCTCTTCCACAAAATCAGAAAAGTCCCCTGCATACTCGGATGGCGATTTCTGCTTTCCAGACTCCCTGCCAGAATGGTAATATTCCTGCAACCCATTCAGCTTACAGTTATACTCGTCAATTCCGCAAGCCTGGTATGTTGTGGCATTCTGCTGCCCATAGTCCCCGCCGATGCCTATGATATTATATCCCTTGCCCTCTCCCGGCCGTTGCTTATGCCTGTCCGAGAACATGTAATACACCAATTCATCTACGCCGATGCTCTGGCCAAGCCATATCCAGCGGTACTGCTTCTCGTCCAACTGCATCATCATTTCGGCAGTCTCGATCAAATCCCTGCCCAGCCATTCCTCCGGCACATCCCTATAATCCGTGTGGATATGAATGCAGTCTGGGCGCTTCTCCATCTTTTCGCACCATTTGACAATCTCGGCATTTGGGTTTTTGGGTGGATTATATAGATAGATCATTTGGAAGCCTGAGCTGTTTCCCCTGATAAAAGTTGCCTCGATATTTTGAAGTTCGTCCTCGCCTTCCCCATCTTCGAAGAATTCTGTCAGCTCATCCAGAACAACCAGCTTGATCGGCTTATCCTCGTCAATAATACCTTTGGTATCATCGATGCCATCCGAACCGGAAAAATAAATCGTAGAACCATTCTTTTTGTAGGATATTTCCATCGGTGATTTCCCAATCCGGAAACGCTTCTTGTCAATCCCAAGTCTGGTTATACTCCGCAGCATCTCCTTGTACACGGTCTTGCGCAGTTTATTATGGTGTTTGCGCAGAACCACGACAGACCCATGATTATCCGACACAATCTGGTAATTTGCCCGGATAGCGGCGTAGCTCGACTTTGTCCCAGCCCGGCCGGATGTCAGGATGATATGCCGGTATTTTGTGTTGTTGAAAATAGGCAGATACTTCGGGATGATGATGTCCGATATCCTAACCTGTTTCCCTGGGTGCATCGTTGACAATGGTTACACCGCCCTCTCTATCTGACTCATCGGGATGCTTCAGACGTTCCGCATTTGCCCTCATCTGTTCAATCCTCACCCTTTGTTCCTCACTGGTAAGCTCCCAGTTCTTATGCAGCATCTCATCGTATTGTTTTATCATGCTACGCAGCTCTGACTGGGCTCGCGCCTGGGCTTTCAGGAACTCATTCTGCTTATCCCATGCCTGCTGCACTTCCCATTTCTCACCCATGATTTTCCCTTTTCTTTCTTCGACCTTTTCAATAGTCTTATCCTGCTGGTCTTTGACATAGGCGATACGCTGCGCACGGATAATAGCTGCATATGCAATCTGTATCTGGTGCCAGAGGAGATCAAGTGGATCTGCCTGCTCAATGGCAGAAAAAATCTCCCTGGTTTCATCAGGGAGATACTTGCTGAAGAAGCCGTACTTCTCAGCGTTCTTATTTTGTTCTGGGGCGCCATGCCCAACAGCGTTTCTGTTTCCAGGTTGACCACCTTTTTGTGTGCATACCTTTTTCTTTTTTGTGTGCACACTTTGTTTTCTGTCCTTCGACCATTTGTATCTTGTTTTCCAGGACTTTACTGTATTTATCGTAACATTATATTTTTCAGCAATTTCTTTGTACTTCATGCCGCCTATATAATCTCGCTCTGCTAATTCGTAATTCTGTACTTTTGCTTCTTCACTCAAACCTCACCACCTCTCATTCGTTTGTTTTGGGAATGGAAAAGAGATGCCGAAGCACCTCTTTTTACGCTTGTTAATATCAAATCTGGTTTATCATTAATGTTTCTAAATTATGCTGAACTTTAAAATTTAGTGTATTCTCTGCAACGATTGTCAAAATCGAATGCTTCTTTTTCTCGACGTAATTCTATTCTCTGTTCATATACCTCACTTAACCATCCTAAAAACCTTCCTATCTTTTTCAAAACACTTCCACTATTGCGTACAGCAATCTCGTTTTTTTTCATAAAATGTTGGCTCCTTTTCTAGAACAAAAAATTTACAAATACTCCGCATAGAACATTTAGCACTATCGTCAATAATATATTTCCTGCTACAGCAAATTTACTATTCTTTTCTTTCAAAACCATTGCTCGTTGTTTGTTCTTGTCTCCATTAGTAATGTTGAATATAAAATTTTCGCCATATCTTTTTAACGCTTGAAACAGATGATCTGAAAGCCCCCCTGCTACACGTCTTATTATCCCCCAACCTGCTGCACAAATAAGTACGCTGTATATTATATGCACTAGTTGTTCAACAGTAACCTCTGCCAAATTATTAAATCCTAATGTAAAAATATATTTTCCTACTAATAATGCACTACAAACCATCAAAAATATATTAGTAATATAATATACAGCGTACTTATT
>CALCMD010000104.1 GCA_937965795.1 uncultured Lachnospiraceae bacterium
AGGAGTTAGTTTTCGAATTCCCTGCCCCCGTTTGCGTGAGATACGTTTCCATCCGGCCTGCGCACGGAATGAACGCAGACGCTCCGTCAAAACCGTGATTTGCCATATATCCGCAAAACAAAAGAGACTGCCAACACAGTCCCTCTCATTTTTGCTCACTCTAAAATTTTCTTTAATTCATCCATGAAAGTATTTACATCCTTAAATTCCCGGTAAACGGAGGCAAAACGCACATATGCCACCGCTTCCAGATCTTTCAGGCGGTCCATCACAATTTCCCCGATGACTTTACTCTCGATTTCCCGTTCCTCCCGGTTAAAAAGCTCTGTTTCTACAGAGTCCACCAGCTCATTAATCTGCTGCACCGGAATGGGCCGTTTATAACATGCCCTTAAAACCCCTGCTTCAATCTTTGATCTGTCATACTGCTCCCGGCTGAGATCTTTTTTAATCACAATCAAAGGAATCGTCTCCACCTTCTCATAGGTTGTGAAACGTTTCCCGCATTCGTCGCACATTCTGCGGCGTCTGATGGAACAATTGTCATCTGCCGGCCTTGAGTCCACGACTCTCGTATTATCCTGGTTGCAAAATGGACATTTCATGAATTTCCTCCTTCTCCTTTATTCCAGAAATCAATGGGTTCATAGTCCTGAAGCTTTGCAAGAAATCCCCGCTCCCGCAGCTTCTCCTGAATATTGTCCAGAATTTCTTCACTCTCTGCCAGTACGGTATGATAGTGATATCCGGCTGTGACATTTTTCAGCAGACTTGACTTTCCAAGCGTGATCCCCTCCATAAATTTTCTGACGTCCTGACGGGAACGGATATTCATATCTGCCTTCACCGTCCCGTACACCTTATGAAAAACGAACACATCTTTTACGGTTCCCCCATAATCTACCATCAGGCATAATTCTTCTTCTACTTCTTCATCCGAATGATGGATTTTGAAAACACGGCTGACCTCCTGCTTTTTCATCAGAACATATCCCAGATTTGTAGAGACAATATCCTCGCCATTTGCCCGCAGAAGCGCAATATCCTGCACGATTGCCTGTCTGCTCACCTGCATCTGCTCCGCCAGTCTGGTTCCGGACAAAGGGCTTTGGCTCTCTGTCAGTAATTGAAGAATATATGCTCTTCTATCCTTTCCATTCATTCCATATCAACCTTTCTATTCCACAGGATGCAGGTTTTTCAGAGAAATATCAAGAATCGGCGCAGAATGTGTCAATGCTCCGCTGGAGATAAAGTCTACGCCCATATCGGAAAGTGCGGCAATGTTTTCTTTCGTCACATTGCCGGATACCTCTACCTGCGCACGTCCATTGATATATTCTACCGCCTGCCGCATCTGTTCGTGATTCATATTGTCCAACATGATAATATCTGCTCCGGCTTCTACGGCTTCCTTCACCATATCCAGATTTTCCACTTCCACCTCTATCTTCCGTACAAAGGAAGCATATTCCCTTGCCATTTCCACAGCTTTCTTCACACTTCCGGCCGCACCGATATGGTTGTCCTTCAACATAACCCCGTCTGACAGATTCAGACGGTGATTGTTCCCACCGCCAATGCGCACCGCATATTTTTCAAACACCCGGTTATTCGGCGTCGTTTTTCTCGTGTCCAGAAGCCGGGTCTTTGTTCCTTTTAAATAAGCGGCCACTTCATTTGTATAAGTAGCGACCCCGCTCATACGCTGCAAATAATTCAGCGCTGTCCGCTCTCCGGATAAGATCACACGGATGTCCCCGTACACTTTTCCCAGAAGCTGCCCTTTCTTTACCTGTTCTCCTTCCGCCGCGAAAAACTCTACCTTCGTCTTTTCATCCAGAAGTGTAAAGACCCTTTCAAAAACCTGAAGTCCGCAGATCACGCCATCCTGCTTACAGACCAGGTCTGCCTCTCCCGCTTTTGATTCTGGCATTACGCTGTTCGTCGATACATCCTCACTTGTAATATCTTCCCGCAATGCACTCAAAATCAGCGGGTCTACATTTAATTTCATGGTAATTGGATCAAACATCTCTTTCTTTCCTCGCTTTCCTGATTTCTGACCAGACAATTTCTTTATATTCTTCTGCCAACGCCCCGCTGTCCGCATATTCATACAGCGGCATTCCTATATCCGGAATTTTCTCTTTCACTTCCTGATAAGTTCCCATAATATCTTCTGCCGCTCTCCCTGCAAATACCAGACTCTCCAATAAAGAATTGCTCGCCAGACGGTTTTTCCCATGTACCCCGTTGCAGGCCGTCTCACCTGCCGCATAAAGCCTTTCCATCGAAGTCCTGCCCTGATGGTCCACCCGGATTCCTCCCATGAAATAATGTTGGGCAGGCACGACCGGAATACACTCTCTGGTTACATCATACCCCATTTCCTGACAATGCGCTACTATATTTGGAAAATGATGGAAAAGTTTTTCTTTCGGTATGACCCGAAGATCCTCCCACACATACTCCGTACCGTCTTTTTCCATCTGCCTGTAGATCGCTTCCGTCAGACAATCTCTGGGTAAAAGTTCATTCACAAACCGTTTTCCGTCTTTTCCATAAAGCTTTGCACCCTCTCCCCGTACCGACTCTGAGATCAGAAAACTTCTGTCCTCTTCCTTATCCGAATATAGCGTCGTCGGATGAATCTGTATGTAATCCATATCTTTCAGCTCAATTCCGTGCTTTGCCGCAACCGCAGCTCCGTCTCCGGTCAGGTGGCGGAAATTCGTAGAATGTTGGTAAAGTCCTCCAATCCCCCCGGTCGCCAGCACCGTATAATCCGCATATATTGTCTGAATCGTTCCGTCGGCAAAGCGGGCGATCACTCCATAGCATACATTATCTTTGCACAGAATATCCTTCATTTCCGTATATTCCATTAATGTAATATTCTCTCTGTTCTGTGCCTGAGCCAGCAGCTTTCTCGTAATCTCTTTTCCGGTAATATCTTCATGAAACAAGATTCGTTTATCGGAATGCGCTCCTTCCCGTGTGAACGCAAAGCTCCCATCCACTTCCCGCTGAAACTCCACGCCATACTTCACAAGCTCCTCTACGACTCTTGCCGAGGAACGTATCATAATCTCCACGGAATCCCTGTCATTCTCATAATGCCCGGCCTTCATCGTATCCTCAAAATATGCTTCATAGTCTGAATCATCCTTCAGCATACACATTCCCCCCTGGGCCAGAAAGGAATCGCTGCTCTCCAGATCTGATTTCGTAATGATCGTAACCTTTTTCTCTTTGTCCAGATGAAGCGCGCAATATAAGCCTGCACATCCGCATCCGACAATTAAAACATCTGTCTTCATCACATTTCCTGCTTTCCTGTCATTTTTTCATAGGTTCTTTGCTACACCTGAGTATAGCACATGTTTTTACATCCGACAAGACACCTGTTTTACAGTTGCATTTACATATGACTTGACACCCGTCATTCTCTTCTATATAATAGAGAAAAAATTTACTTTGGAGATAAAGTTAAATGTATACAACAAAAACACTTCAGGATGAAATCCTGCGATTAAAAAAAGAAAAAAACATCTGCATACTCGCACACGCTTACCAGAGCCATGACATCTGGGAAGTAGCCGATTATGTAGGAGATTCTTATGGTTTGAGTCTGGAAGCCGCGAAATCCGAGGCTGATACCGTACTGATGTGCGGCGTGCGCTTTATGGCAGAAACGGTCAAGATTCTTTCTCCCGAAAAGAAGGTTCTGCTGTCTCATCCACAGGCTGACTGCCCGATGGCAAGGCAGATGAATACCGAACAGATCCAACAGTTAAAAGAGCAGTATCCAGACTATGCCGTCGTAGCTTATATTAACACCACTGCCGAATTAAAGACTCTCTGCGATACCTGCGTCACTTCTTCCTCCGCCGTAAATGTCATTCGGAACATGAATACCGAAAATATCCTCTTTATTCCAGACTGTAATCTGGGACAGTGGGTAGCGGATCAGGTACCGGACAAGAATCTAAAACTTGTACAGGGCGGCTGTCCGACCCATGTAAGGGTTTCCCTTCAGGACGTGGAAAAAGCAAGAGCGCTGCATCCGCAGGCAAGTCTGCTGGTTCACCCCGAATGCCTTCCAGAAGTATCTGCCGCAGCCGACTATGTAGGCAGCACCACCGGCATTATGGACTTTGCAAAAGCCAGCAAAGAAAACGAATTTATCATCGGCACAGAAAACAGCATCGTACAGCATTTACAGTTTCTGTGCCCTGACAAGAAACTCTACCCGCTGTCCAAAGACTGCGTCTGTCATAACATGAAGCTGACGACTCTTTCTGATGTTTATGGATGTCTGAACGGTTCCGCCGGAGAAGAGATCTTATTGTCTGATGAAGTCATGGAAAAATCAAGAAAATGTCTTGACACGATGCTTATCCTCGGAAAATAGTGATTTTTCATAAAAGGAAACGGTGCGCCGCAAAATGCGGGGCATAGTTTCCTTTTTTTTGTATATGATATAGTAATTTCACGAATCGAGGTTCTTATGCGTATCTGCGATCTCCGTCAAAAAGAAGTTATCAATATCTGTACCTGCCGCTCCATCGGATGCGTAAACGACGTGGACATTGACCCCTGCACCGGCTGCATCCTCGCCCTGATTGTTCCGGGTCCGGGAAAGCTGTGTTCCTTTCTTGGGCGTGATACGGAATTTATTATTCCCTGGAAATGTGTCAAACAGATCGGAGCCGATATTATTCTGGTAGAAATCGACGAGGACGAATGTAAAAAGAAATGTGACGGATAATGCACAAAATCAAGGCATGGAATTCGTCAAAACTGACAATCAGCTCTTTACAATCCACCCAAATATGGTATCATATTATATAGAAATGTTTTCCGATCAGGAAAGCATGGTTCTGTTTTGAAATCTTATAAAGGTAAAGGAGACACAACATGAAAGAACAGATATTAAAAAAATTTAAAGAGCTTTTCGGAAGTGAAGGCGACGTCCGCACCTATTTCGCTCCGGGGCGTGTAAATCTGATCGGAGAGCATACCGATTACAATGGCGGTCACGTATTCCCATGTGCTCTCACCATTGGCACCTACGCTGCTGCCAGAAAACGTCAGGATAAAAATTTGCGTTTCTATTCTATGAATTTTGAGCGCCAGGGTGTGATCGAAACCAGCCTTACCGCGATGGCTCCCGGAAAAGAAACCACCTGGACCGCTTATCCGAAAGGCGTCATGTGGGCGTTCGAACAGCGCGGCATGGAAATCCCAAATGGTCTTGATATTATCATTTACGGCAATATTCCAAACGGCTCCGGTCTTTCCTCCTCCGCATCTCTGGAAGTTCTGACCGGTTACATATTAAAGGACATGTTTGGTTTCGATGTGACCAATCAGGATCTTGCATTGATCGGTCAGTATTCTGAAAACCACTATAACAGCGTGAACTGTGGTATTATGGATCAGTTCGCCATCGCTATGGGAAAGAAAGATCATGCGATTTTCCTTGATACGAGTAACCTGGAATTCCAGTATGCCCCGATTCATCTGGAAGGCTCCAAGATCGTTATTGCATGCAGCAATAAAAAACGCGGACTTGGCGACTCCAAATACAACGAAAGACGCTCTGAATGTGAAACAGCTCTCGCCGAGCTTCAAAAAGTTGTAAAAATCGATAATCTTGGACAGCTTACCGAGGAACAGTTTGAAGAGTATAAGGGTGCGATTGCCGACGAAGTCCGCGTAAGGCGCGCAAAACACGCCGTGTACGAGAACCAGAGAACGCTTCGTGCAGTAGACGCCCTGAAAGAAAACAACATCAAACTTTTCGGGCAACTAATGAACGCTTCCCATGTTTCCTTAAGAGATGACTACGAAGTAACCGGCATCGAGCTGGATACCCTGGTAGAAGAATCCTGGAAGCAGCCGGGCGTCATCGGTTCCCGTATGACCGGCGCAGGCTTCGGCGGATGTACCGTCAGCATCGTAGAGGACGATGCCATTGAAGATTTCAAGAAAAATGTAGGCGAAGCATACAAAGCAAAAATCGGCTATGCCGCTGATTTCTATGTGGTAGAGATCGGTGACGGCCCCACAAGAATATAAAACACCAGGAGGAATCTGAAATGATCTATAACAGCATAAAAAAACTGGTAACTTACGGCCTGGAAACCGGGCTGATTGCCGAAGAAGACAAAATCTATACTACAAATGAACTTCTGGAAGCTTTAAATCTGGACGAGTATGAAGAGCCTGACGAAACTTACACACAGATAGATCTGGAATCCACTCTGGGCGAAATTCTGGACTATGCTGCGGAAAACGGACTTCTGGAAGATAACAGCACCGTGTACCGGGACCTGTTCGACACGAAGCTTATGGGGCTTCTGACCCCAAGACCTCATGAGGTGATCCGCACGTTCCGTGAGCTTTATGCAAAGTCTCCAAAAGCCGCTACCGATTCCTATTACAAATTCAGCCAGGACACCGATTATATCCGCCGCTACCGCATCGCCAAAGACATGAAATGGGTAACTTCTACTGCTTACGGCGACCTTGATATTACGATCAACCTTTCGAAACCGGAAAAAGATCCGAAAGCAATCGCTGCTGCAAAGACGGCAAAGCAGAGCGGTTATCCAAAATGCCAGCTCTGTATGGAAAATATCGGCTACCGAGGACGCACGAATCATCCGGCAAGACAGAATCACCGTGTCATACCGATTACAGTAAACGGAAAGCCCTGGGGACTCCAGTACTCTCCCTATGTATATTATAATGAGCACTGCATCGTATTTAATGCGGAACACACGCCAATGAAGATCGAGCGTGACACTTTCGCTAAATTGCTGGATTTCGTAAGCCAGTTCCCGCACTACTTCTTAGGGTCCAATGCGGATCTCCCCATCGTAGGCGGCTCTATCCTGAGCCACGACCACTTCCAGGGCGGCGGCTACGAATTCGCGATGGCAAAAGCTCCGATGGAATCCTCTTTCACGATCAGAGGATTTGAGGACGTAAAGGCAGGCATCGTCAAATGGCCGATGTCCGTCATCCGTCTCCAGTCCCCCGACACGAAGCGTCTCGTTGATCTCGCCGATCATATTCTGGGCGCATGGAGAGGATACACTGACGAAGATGCGTTCATCTTTGCCGAGACTAATGGGGAACCGCACAATACCATCACACCGATTGCCAGAAAACGCGGCGATGTTTTTGAGCTGGATCTGGTGTTGCGCAATAACATAACGACAGAGGAACATCCGATGGGTGTTTACCATCCGCATGCCGAACTGCATCATATCAAGAAAGAAAACATCGGGCTGATTGAAGTCATGGGACTTGCCGTACTTCCTGCAAGACTGAAATCCGAGCTGGAGCTTCTCTCCGAATATCTGGTGGAAGGAAAAGATGTACTCTCCAATGAAATTCTGGAAAAACATGCGGACTGGGTAGATGAATTTTCTCCAAAATATGACAAATTCACGAAAGAAAATGTCATGGATATTATTCAGGAGGAAGTCGGAATCGTATTTATGAAAGTTCTGGAATGTTCGGGCGTTTACAAATGTAATGAACAGGGCAGAAAAGACTTCCGGAAATTTATTGATACACTGTAAAAGCCGGCGGATTTTTTTGAATCCCCGATAGACAAATATTTTATTGTTCAAACAATCAAGAGGTCGGAAATTTTTCTAATCGGGAAATATCCGACCTCTTTTAAAACATTTTATCCAAACCCGGAACATTCCTTTTTATGCGAGAAACGCCCTCATAATCTTTAATGCGTTTTTCTCCAGCCTGCTTACCTGTGCCTGGGAAATATGAATCTCATTCGCTACTTCCATCTGGGTTTTTCCCTCATAAAAACGCATTTCAATAATCATCCGCTCCCGTTCACCGAGCTTCTGAATCGCTTCATTCAGAGAAATGGATTTGATCCAGTTCTCTTCTTTATTCTTTCGATCGCTGATCTGATCCATGACATAAAGCGTATCCCCGCCCTCTGTATATACCGGATCATAAAGACTTACCGGCGTCTGTATGGCGTCCATAGCAAACGCTATATCCTCCTTTGATATGCCGATCTCCTCCGCGATCTCATTGATCGTTGGTTCCTTCATATTCTTTTTCATATAGTTCTCTTTTGCATAGATGGCCTTATATGCCGTATCCCGCAGAGAACGGCTGACTCTGATGCTGTTATTATCCCGCAGATACCGCCGTATCTCCCCGATAATCATCGGCACCGCATAAGTGGAAAACTTCACATTCAGCGTACAGTCAAAATTGTCAATCGCTTTAATCAGACCGATACAGCCAATCTGAAACAAATCATCCGCATTTTCATTGCTGCTCCCAAAACGCTTGATAACACTAAGCACCAGACGCAGATTTCCTTTAATATAAAGCTCGCGCGCCTCCATATCACCCTTCTGAATCCGTGCAAAAAGAGCTTCCTTTTCCTCGTCGCTCAGAAGTGGAAGCTTAGATGTGTTCACGCCGCATATCTCAACCTTATTAAGAGCCATAATGTTCATCCTCCTATACCTGGTATAGTAAAATGTTTCACATTATGGCTCTTTCATATTCAACATGAGATGAAATTTAATAAACTTTTAGTCCTTGACAAATGCCTTCTCATTTATCCAAAAGCTTTCACATATTTTTTCCCGTCTCCGGAAGAGCCTTCCTTCCAGAAACATACCCCCTCCGGTAAATCAGCCAGAAACACGCCAGATTCAGAATCAACGCCGTCACCACGTCAAGAACCGTATGCTGCTTCAAAAAAACTGTTGAGCATATAATCAGAATCGCCAGGACATTCGAAGTACGGACAACTCTGGTATTTTCCCGCAGACTCTCACATTCCGCCACGGCAATCGCCACAGCTACGGAGTTAAACACATGAATGCTTGGCAGCACATTCGTCGGTGTGTCGATCTGATAAAGAAACCGCACCATATCCACAAAAATATTCTCATGCTCAAAATAATATGGCCGCAGTTCATGTCCATTCGGATAAAAAAACGAAACCAAAAGAAACAACGTCATCCCAATTCCCAGCGTGGCTATCAGCCGGTAATATTCCTGCCGGTTCCTGTTCACAAGGCCAAAATACAAAACCGCAGCCCCCACATAAGGAAACCATAAAAAATATGGGATAATAAAATATTCGCAGAACGGAATAAAATCATCTATTCGCGCATGAATGATATGTATCTCAATTTCTGGGCGGTTCTCCATATAGAAGAAAGCCAGCAGATAAAAAATAAGATACGGGATGACAATTAAAAAATGTCCATACTTTTTCAAAATCTTCATAAATCCAGCTCCAACCTGAACTACCGTTTTCCTTTTAACCGAGATAGATTATAGCACTCTCTTCTGTTTGAAAGCAATCATATTTCGATTTATTTAAGAAACTTGCGAAAATATTAAAGCCCTGGTAAGCATCCGCTCACACTTTTACTGCGTCTTTACACTGATATTTCCACTCTCGGTCATCAGTTTCAGCTTATTTTTCGCCTTTTCCCGTTCCATAGTCATATCGGTTCCTCTACTTTTTCCGTTGAGCAGGATTTCGCCGTATTCCGTTTGCATGGACATACTGTAATCCTCTTCCTTTCCCATCATCTCCAGATCGATTTCACCATCCTCATTTGCCACTGTTACGTCCTTCGCAGTAAATCCGGATATTTTGAAGTTTCCATAATCTGTCGCCATCTGTCCCGTTTTAATCTCCACTTCACTGCCTTCTACATCCCCGCTTTCATTTTCCAATTCCATCTGTCCTGTCTTTACCTTGTGCATACGAATGCTCCCGCTTTCATTTCTGAGATGAATAAACGTATTTGCCGTCACATCTTCCATTTCAATACCATCATAATAATTTGTTATCGAAAGCTCTTCTCCAGTCAGGTGATTCAGAGAAATCATTCCTGACTCGCAGCTTACCATTACCGTATTCCCGGCGATTTGAGTTAATGAGAGTTTCCCATAGTCCGTCTCTACTTTCATCTTCTCTGTGCTGATGTCTGACAGGCAGCTCTTCCCTCCCTCGTTTACTACATCCAGATTCGCCATTTCACATTCTTTTAATTCCATGTCTGCATATTCAATCTCTATTTCTGCTTTTTCACCTTTTATCCCCCGTACCTGAAAATTTCCCGATTCCATACTAATTTTTGTATTTTTCGCTTCGATTTGATCCATATCAATTTTAATTTTTCCATATTCACAGTTCAGAGTAAGATTTTCAAGTCTCGTTTTTGGGGGCATATGGATGCGCACATACGGCTCTTTGCTGTTTGTTATATCATTTCCCCAGAAAAATTTCACTCCCGTTACTCTCATACTGTCTGTATATCGGCTGGTCAGATGGTATGTTCCGTTTTTCTTTTCCTCTTTCATCCGATAATACACATCATCATATCCGTATTCCACATAAAATTCACTATCTGAAACAAACTCTATTTCTCCATCTTCACAATCAATGTCCAGGCTGCTGATATCTTTCAACGCCGCTTTTTTTTCCACATATTTTCCTTTTCTGTCCTGTGTCGTCCGCACACCTTCCTCCGTAATTACAAATCCAGGCATTCCTCCCATAGCGATTCCCGCCACACCCATGATTCCTCCACCAACGACCAGACATGCAGACGCAATCAGTAAAACCTTCTGATACTTTTTCACGCTTTTTTCCTCCTATTCATAATGTTTCGGAACACTTTCCAAATTCCTTTCATAAGCCACTTAAAAAACATACACAGAAGCATTCCTCCCAGGACACTAAGACCGGTTACGGCCAGCCCCAGTCCGATGTTTGCAAATGCGGATGCGGGATTTGTAAACAAAAGAATGATTCCGCAGACTACAGCGACCACCCCCGCTGCAAGAGCTCCGCCAACTGCTACCAGAATTCCGATCAGAACGCCTCCCACTCCAAGCAGGACGCCTCCCAGCGCCAGAAGGATTGCAATCGCTACTGGTAATGCAATCGGAGCTGCGCACACGCCAAGAATCACGATCCAGACTGTACTCAAACCACGCTTCACTGACTTGTGCGGTTCATTCATCCTCTCAAGCGCCGCGTCCATGATAATCTGTGCCGCCACATCTTTGGGATCTCCCAATTCCCCGATCACTGCCTGTTCACTCTCCGGGCCGGCATCTTCAAAAAATTCAATGTAATAGTCCATTGCTTTTTCATATTCCTCCCTGGGCAGCCTGCGCAGCTCCCTGGACAAAGCTTCCAGAAATTTCTCTTTATTCATGCTCCATACCTCCCATAATGATTTCTTCTACTTCCATGCGATATTTCTTCCATTCCTCCACATAATACTTGTATTGTTCTTTTCCCTGTTCCGTAATGAAATAATATCTCCTGTTCCGTCCCTGATAAGGCTGGTCATAAATTCCCAGATAACCTTTCTGCTGGAGCCTTCGCAACACCGGATACAGGGATGATTCCTTAATGTCTGTTATTTTCTTTAGTTGTTGTGAAATGGAATAACCATACGCATCCCCTCTGGCTATGATTGCCAATACAATCGCATCTGTGAGAGTGGCTCCCAGTTGATAAATCATACAAGTCCTCCTTTCTGCTCTCTTTATATGTTTCATCTTTTTATATGTTTCATCCTTTTATATGCTTTATGTTTTTATATTATATCTTATATAATATATTATTTCAATACCTATTTGCGTTTTTCTTTTAAATTCTGGTTTTGCGGGCGGTCACGTTCGTTCCGTACGCAGGCCGGGTGGAAACGTATCTCACGCAAACGGGGGCAGGGAATTC
>CALCMD010000105.1 GCA_937965795.1 uncultured Lachnospiraceae bacterium
TATTTTGATTTGTTTGATTATACTTTAAATAAAGGATAATCATATATTATCCTTTAAATCTGCATCATTTCTATACTACCATCTTTTCAGCTCCCCATGCGCCATCCTCTCGCACTCTTTATTTCAACCCATTATATAATCAAACAAATCAAAATAGCAACCCTTAATTCACTAATGTAGTGTCGAATTTTCCCGATATGATGTTACCCTACCCATATATGCTGTCCCTTTGTCCTACATTCTCGCTTAAAAGTGATCTGTTCCTCCCAATCACCTGCACATTCATAAAAAGCCGTTTTCCAAATGTCCCCTTCTATTGCTCTTCCCCTTCTTTTCATTTTACAAAAAAAGACGCCTGAACCGCCCTCTTCCACGATCCACGCATCTTTTTTCTATAAACTCCCTGCTCTTTTCTCACCTCAGCTCCAGCACATTATCCGCATCCCCGATCGCCAGCAAAGCCCCCTTCGGCAGTCGGTACGGCTCTCCTTTTTTCAATCTCTGGTTATTGTAGAAGGTGCCGTTTGAGGAATGGTCTGTTACCTGATACACGCCGTCTGGCAGCATCTGAATCACACAGTGAACTCTGCTCACCTGTCCATGTACCAGTTGAATATCGCAGGTCGATTTTCTCCCGACGACACACTGACTTCCCAGGCTCATCGGATGGCTGTACCCCTGAAAGACGCCGAATGCTCCATAGACGTCGCCCGCGATTCTTTGCGGAATATGCCTTTTTTTCTTTTTCGAGACACTCACCAGCACAAGAATCAGAATCAGGAGAACTATCAGCGCCACGCCGACTGCGATCAGCACGATATATAGCACCGTGTGATCTTTTACTTCCTCCATTTTTCCATTCGCTTTCGTCTCGTAAGTGGTGTCGTACTTCCCATCTCCGTTTTCATCCACTTTCAGATATGTACTGCCCGCCGCACCTGTATTCGAGGTCGCTTTTGTGGAAGCTGTGACTGCTATGTCCGGGAATTCCCTGACGTCATCATACTCTCCCTTCTCATTCGGGAAGCTGACCGTATAATTCATCGTTCCGCTGTCGTAGCCTTCAATCTCCACATCGTAGTCCTCGTCCATATTCAGACGCAGAACCTTTGCCCTGTCCGCATTCCAGACGCCCGCCGGGCTCCAGCTCCCGCTATCCTCATCATAATTATCGTAGCCGCTGTAACTTCCTGCTTCCTCATAAAAAGAATCATAGCCGCCATAGGCATCCGCTTCCCCGTAAGAACCATAACCGCCACCTTCGTTCTCTTTCTGAATATTTTCATAGGTGAGCGCCCCGAAGGAGGTTCTCGTATTTTCATTCTCTGCCTTTGAGGAAAGCACTTCTCCATTGCTTCTGACCGTCACATCTACCGGGCAGGCAATGCGGATATACACGTACTGTGTCCCGGCGATTTGATTTGCAATGTCGTCAAAGAAAAATACCAAATCCCCGGCAGAATCTACCTCATAATGAAGCCTGGGGCTTGCGATACCTTCCATGAGCTGCTGCGCACTGTAGCGTTCCTCAGCATTCAGGTCGGTAAAAAATCCCAGCGTATAAAGATAATAGCCCCTGTTCTTCATCTCCTCCGCATACCGGAGCAACGGCGGGGAATAATCATACCCGTCGCTTACACCCTCGTTTGGAAGCCCGTCCGACATCAGGACAAGGATTTTTCTGTCTGCCTGGCTATCTTGCAGAATTTCGTCCGCCTGTGCAAGTCCTGCATACATATTTGTCATATCCCCTGAATCAATATCTTCAATGTCCGCCGTCAGCTCCTGCTGATCGTCGGTCAGTCCACACTCCGTCACCGCCGTCGTGTCATAGGTAACGACAGACACCCTCGCATCTTTTTCAAATACCGTGTCCACGAATTTCAGCGCCGCTTCCTTCGTCTGCTCCAGCGGTTCTCCTTCCATACTGCCGGAGCGGTCCAGTACAAGAACAACGTCCCGGCTGACGTCTTCCTTTTCCGTTTTCCTTTTCTTCTGATAAGCCCTTTTGACTGCCTTCTCTGCATTTACTAAGGGATAGGCATATTTCTTTAATTCCTCTTTGTATGAATCCGTCCCCTGATCTGCGGCATATCGAATCTTACCTTCCGCCGTTTCACGCACGATCTGCGCCACTTCCGCGCCGCTTAAATCCTCGTTTACTGCGAAACACATCGCGGCGATTCCCGACACATGGGGCGCTGCCATAGAGGTTCCGTTCCATCCTCCTTCGTACCCATTCGTTCCCACTGTACTGTAAATATCCACGCCGGGAGCCACTACATCTACCCGGTCTCCGCAATTACTGAAATCTGCCATCTCATAGTTTCCCTGACCCAGATTTTTCACAGCGCCCACGACAAGAATCCGCTTTTTTACCTCTTCATTGGGGATTGCCGAAATATAATCATCCGCCCGCACACATCCTGTTTTTTGTGCTGTAACGACCCGGTCAGAAAACTTTTTTCCAGATTGATTGTTCTCATATTTTTCATAACGCTTCTTATTATTGTCTTTATAAAAAATATATCCATACGGGGCGTCTTCATCCCCTGCGTCCGCCTCAATATACTCATAAGCAGAATTATCATTTCCTGCGGCTTTACAGATAACAAAGTCATTTGCCGCATCTATATCCAGAAGAAGCTGCAAATAGTCTCCCAACTGCTTCGCCCCGTTTTTGATGGCAAGTATGGCCGCCTCATTTCCTCTGGAAGCTGCAAAAATCTCCTCCGTCCATTCCAGGCTTAAATTAATTACCTTACACTTTGCCTGTGCAATCAGGTAGGTAAACGCAATCTTCATCCCCATAAGGCTATTATACGTTTTTTCTACTCTCGCAAAGGACGCCCCATACAGATTTGCTTTGGGAAATACCCCGCAGACGCCCCGTTCATCAAACGTTGCGCCGATCGTGCCGCTTACGTGCGTTCCGTGGGAATCATTCAGATCTTTTCCGTGCATGTTGCACAGAATATCCTGAAAGCTGAGATCTTCGTGGTCGTAGAACATATTGTCGTATACGCCTACGTTCACTTCCCGCATTTGATCGGTATATTCCCACGCTTCCGGCGCATGAATGGCTTCCATTCCCCAGTTTTTTCCCGCCGGAGCAGAGTCTTTCCATTCGTCCGCCCACTCTTCATCCTTCGGATAGACCGCATTCACGTTCATATCCATCACTGTGTTTTTCTCGTAGCTTTCAATTTCAGAATTCTGACAGAGTTCTTCGCCGATTCGCTCCAGTTCTTCCTTCGTCTTTGCCTCCGGAAATTTCAACTGGCAGACATTCGTGTACGCAATCATTCCCACGATTTCCGCCTGATACGGGGCGGCCAGTTCTTCTACATCTTCCCTCGTCACGCCGGGAGCCGCCGTCAGGAGAAGCTGGTTGTCCGCATACTGCAAACCCGTCTCTTCATCAAACGCCGTATGCGCTTCCTCCACATCCTCGCCAAACAATTCCCCGTTTTTTTCAGACATCCACTCACTCTCCGCTGTTTCCTTTCTCTGTACCCCCGCATCCCCGGATGAAAACAGGAAATACAGGAGCGTTGCGCCAAGACCAGCCGCCAGTATAGTCATCGTGACGCACAATGTGACGATAAGCGCTCTGTGTTTCTCACTTTGCCTGTCCTTCATAGATTCCTTCCTCACCCTTATCCTGTAATCGAATACCCCGCCGCAAGCTGGCGGGGCATATCATCTTCGTCACCGGGCGTCTTTCGAATGGCCGCCCGATTTCTGCACTATGTATCTTTATCCCAAAGTAATTTCATTGCTGCCGTCCGCAAGCTGCAAGACGGTTCCGGCCGGGAATACCATCGGCACATCCTTCTGCAAACGCACGCCGTTTACAAACGTTCCATTGCTCGAATGGTCTTTTACGATGTAAGAATTTGTCGCCGCCTGATAGCGGATACTGCAATGAATGTTGCTGACATGCGGATCCTGAATCAGAAGATTCGCATTCTGCCTGCTCTTTCCAACCACGACCTTGCTCTCCTGTGGAAGCGAAAAGCCCTGCCCCACAGCGATGCCTTTGGTACATCTGACCTGTCCCATAACAGGCTTTTGTGCTTGTTTCCGGCGTTCTCTTTCCAGACGTTCTCTTTCCAGACGTTCTCTTTCCAGACGTTCTCTTTCCAGACGCTCTCTTTCCAGACGTTCTCTTTCCCGTTGCTCCCAATTAGGATCCACCCATTCAGTCCCAGCATTCCCCACAAACATCGAAACCACACTTACAATCAGAATCAGTACGGCAATGATAAAAGCGATCAGAAACGCAACGCCCCAGAAACAGGAAATCAGCTTCGTTATTAAGGAATCCAGGGAGCCTCCCAAGTTCCCCAAACTCCCCATATTTCCCAGAGCATTTCCCAGAGCATTTTCCAGGATACTTCCAATATCTATACTCTTTGCTGCGACTCCTGGAGACAGAAACTGCCATATTCCAAAAACAACCGCTGCCGCCAGCCCATAAAAGGTACTGATTCCCAGCGCAATATATTTCGTCCATTTCAGACAAAAGCTCAATATCGTCACAATAAGAACTACGAATACAAACAAATAAAGAATCCAAAGTATTGCTCTTAGCATTGTATAAGAAGATTTCATTCCTTCGAATCGATCACTTATTTCTCCATAAAAAGAGTCGAAGTTATGTACCATAATCCGTCCCGGTGTAATACTGTACAACTTAATTCCATACTTTTCTTCCGCCTCTTTTACCTGCTCATCTATTTGTTCTTTAAAATTGTCTATATCTACCCCTGCTGACTCCTGTGCCAGCGACATGATTTCTTTTGATACTATTTTGTTATACATTTTGGCAACTGCATTCCCATTAAAATGAAACGCCGGCAAAAATATCGTCACCAGCATCCCCGCTGACAGAATCACAATCACCAGCATCTGCCACAATTTCATTGTTTTTCTCTGTTCCATTCTTTTCCTCCTTTGCATTTACAGCTATCTTTTATCCGGCGAATATCACTTCTTCAAACAGCCGGTTCGGGTATGCTGGCTCATTTGTATTTTTCAGCCATCCTCTTTTTCCGTTTGAGGATTTCGCATACAGATACCATCGCCCCTTCCTCTTACAGCATTTTACAAACTCTACACAGTCTCCCCGGTACAGCACGCTGGAAACCTCCTGACCGCCCGCGCTTTTGTACAGCCTGACCTCCCGTGCGGCGGTAAAGGTACTGCCTCCGCCCGGTCTTGTGATGGATACAGGGTAGCAGGTTTTCGAACCTTCCGACGGTACAAGTTTTCCCTTACGGTATCGGTATCTGACATTTGCATCGACACAGCCGATTGCATTCGCCATCCAGCTACACCTGATCTCTACCTGCTTTCCTGAGACTTTGTTTACCTGGAAGCGATTCTGTCTCTTGCTTGGGCTTGCTATCTTCTTCTCATCCAGAAGCTTTTTCAGCCTGCCGGAGCGAATCTCATAAATCCCATTGATGACGCTCGCTTCATCCATCCCCACTACGCTGATATAAAAAAGTGTCGTTTTCCTGCTTTTCCACGGAATCTTCCGGATTTCTGTATAGAAGAGATCCGTACTTGAAAATTCATCCTGTCCGGACACGGTTCCAATGTAATCGCCATCCAGATAAAAATACAGCGCAATATTCGCTGTGGAATATCCCCATCTGCTTTCCGTGACTTTCACGCTCCGGTTCTTTCCCTCAACCTTCGCCGTGTATGTCTGCCCCGGACGCATCTGCGCTCCTGCCGCCTGCGCTTCCCTCCCGGAAAGCCACAGCCCCGCAAGCATAAGCAGGAAACATACCGCATACGTTTTCCATTTCCGTTTTAACATCTCTTTTCCCATCCTTTCTTATCAGGAAATCTTCAATCCTGTTATAAGATACCCATATGCCGCATTCAGTTTTTTCTTTATCGTAATTTTTACAGTAACCGTATACAGCGGGCCATTCCCCATCTGTTGATCTCCCCAGTGGCGATAGAAAGCCGCCCGTTCCGTCACCACATACTTTCCTCTCCCTGCTTTTTTTACTGATTTTACTTTCATATCATGCGCACATTCCGCCATGACTCCATAGAAGTAAACCTTACTTCCGAGCAGATTCTGTGCGATACCCATACGATAGGAGCTCTTCTTCCTATAATCAGATATCTTTGGAAGATTCAGCCTGGTACACGAACCAAAAAGATCCCGGTAGACGCTTTTCACATCTGACGCATCATATACTTCAACTATATCCGGACAGCCAGCCTTTGGCTCATAACTGGCTTCCGCTGATTTTGTACAACTGGCATATCCCGCTGCGATTGCCGACTTCGCCTTTGTATCCAACTCTCCTTTATAAAACTTCTTCATCGCCTTCAGGTACCCTTTTTTATCAGGAAGCTCCCTGTCCCTGAATGCGAAGCTCCCATAAGTATTAAAAAGAAGGCTGCTGACAAAATAATCCGTAGTGCTCACGATTTTTTTCTGTGATGGCGTAACTGCCGCCGCCTGAACCGGCGGCACTTTCTGAAATAGCAATCCAAACAGGATAAGCGCCAGAAGCATCCTCCCCTTCCACTTCTTCCTCCCTGTAACCCACTCTCTTCGCATAAACTTTCCCATCCTTTCCTACAACAACCGGAACTGCTGTTCCATACTTCCTATACAGATCACATCGCCCCTGCGCACGGAATGGTACACGCCTTTTTGGAGTTTTATCCCATTGGAAAGGCGGACGCCGTTCGTGGACTGGTCAAACACTTCATAATATCCGCTGTAGGGATTAAAGCGCACCGCGCAATGAATCTGACTGACGTAAGGATCCGAAATCCTCACATCCACGCCCTCCGCAGAACCAATCGTCATCGTCTTTCCCTGAAGATAAATAACGCGCCCCACGTTCGCTCCGCAGATTCCCTGCATTCCCGGAGGAAGCTGATTCTTCACGGAACCTTTTCCTTCCCTGCAAAGCTTCCCTTTTTCCTGATCGATCGGCCCCCAGAAAAATGCGGCATAATAGACAGCCGTCACCGCCAGAAGCATCCAGAAGGCTGCCGTTCCAATCCAGTACCCCCGCGCATTCATCCATGCCCTGTGGCCGCCGTTCACATAGGAATACTCATCGCCCAGATAGTCTGCCGCATACATCAGAATATTCAGAAGCACAATGGCAGCCGTATCACACAGCGCCAGAACGGTCAAAAGCGTCCCCAGATGGTATCTGGAAAAGAACTGGACAAACGCACAGACGACGACAGCCAGTGACAGCAGCAATATCAGAAGAAATAAAACCAGGTTTAGCGGAGAGCGGGAAATTCCACAGGAAAACCCAATGCTCAAAAGTAAAAAGTGGAGCAAAAAGGTCAGCAGATAAAACACGCCCGCTCCGTACAGCATGACGACCGCCTTCAGACGAAATGCCATGAGTACCGCCATCCCCGCTGAAAAAAGCAGCAGTAAAATCCATGTCACATGCCCTTCTCCCATCGCAAGGGCAATTAGCGACATTAGAGTCGTAAAGCAAACCACACACCACAGCACAAACTCCAGGATCACGCCCGGCGTCCGCTTCCTTGCCAGTGCGGTAAAAATATTGTCAATCATCTCGTTCCTCCTTCCGGCGCTTTCCAGAACCCCGGCTTTTTATTTCGTAATCTTTACGCTTTTTGCCAGACCTTTTCCTTTGAACAGCTTTTTGTAAGCCTTTAATTTCGCCTTCGGCACTTTGATCTTTGCTTTTTTGTGAATTCCCTTAAACGCCGCTTTTCCGACTTTTTTCAGGGACTTCGCCTGAATGGTGATCTTTTTCAGATTCTTACATCCGGCGAAAGCTTTCGCCTTGATCTGTGTGACCTTATAGGACTGCCCGTCCACAGTCACCACATCTGATACGACGGCGGATTTCACCTTTTTATTCCGGGGGCTTACGAAAGCCACCTGCCCGTTTCCGAGATTTTCATACTTTCCGGTACTGGCATATGCGGTTTTCCATCCAGACGGCTCTGGTTTTTTCACCGGTTCATCCGCCTGCTTGATATAGCCTTCCCGCAGAAGCTGCTGATACACATAAGAGCCGGCATTGCAATTCACCGTTACCGGACTTCCCCAAAATATCGTGCCTCCCATGCTGATCACACTGTCTGGAAGCGTGATGCTGGAAAGATTCGCACACTCAGCAAAAGCAGAATCTCCGATGTACGTCACGCCTTCCTGAACCACGACATTTTTCAGGCTGCTGCACATATGAAAAGCGTAATTGCCAATGATCTCCACACTGCCCGGAAGCGTGACGCTTCCCAGCGCCGTACAACGGTCAAATGCGGAATTGCCAATCCTTCCCACTCCCGGCTTCAGCGTAAGATTCGTCAGGGACGTACACTCCGAAAAAGCATGTTCGCCAATTTGTCTGACACTGGACGGAACCGTGATCGATGTAACAGCGCTTTCACAAAACGCATACTGTCCAATCTCTTCCACGCCCTCCAAAATCGTGACTTCTTTTAAAAATCCGCAGTATTCAAACGCACTCTCCCCGATTCTTTTCACCGTTCCCGGTATCACGATCTTTTTGAAAAACGCATTTCTAAAAACATCGTCCGAAAGCTCCGTCAGCCCTGCCGGGATATTGACCGTTTCCAGACTGTAGCACTCCTGGAACACAGAGCTGCCCAGACTTTTCAGATTCTCCGGCAGCCGGATATTCGCAAGCGAACCGCATCCGGAAAATGCGCAGTGTTCAATCTCCGTCAAAGTAGAGGGCAGACTGACGGTTTCCAAATTGCTGCAATCTGAAAAACAATACTCATCGATTGTTTTCACGCCCTCCGGTATGGTAACCTTTGTGATCCGGCTATTGTCACTCCAGTACTCTATATCCGTCACCCTTCTTCCGGCGATCACAGACGGAACCGTCACCTCTGTGCCGTCTCCTTCATACTGTACCGATACCGCTCCATCCTCGTATATCCGATAATAGAAATCCCCCTCATAATCGGAATCTACCGTGCCTCCATGCTCCGCCGCCTGTACCTCCAGCACGATTCCTGCGTCTCTTCCTGCCGGAAGAAGCATCGCAGCCGCCATCACCGACACTGCGAAAACACCTGCTCTTTTTATCCATGTTCTGTACTTCATTTTCTTTCTCCTTTCAAATTTTTTCCTGTTCCTTTTTCTTTCCTTTTCCCTCCAAAATCTTTTTCATCCCTTCCCGAAGCCCTGCCGCCGTCTGGATGCGCTCCCTGATATCCAGCGCCATTGCCTGATTCAGAAGCTTCTCCCACTGCCTTTTTGACCTCAGTCTGCACTTTTTCGGCAGCTTCACTTCCGGAGCTGTTCCGCCAAGCCTCTGCATAACGTCCGGCGGCTTCTGCCCGGACAGCAAATAGTACAGGGTCGCCCCCAGCGCATAGACGTCCGTCCACGGCCCTTCCTCCTTCGGAATCCCTTCCCTCGCCGTCCGGTACTGCTCCGGCGCCGCATAGTCAGGCTTCAGGAAAGCGGCGCTTAAGGACGGCCGGGAATCCAGGGCATATTTCGCCGCTCCCAGATCAATGAGGAAGATCCTTCCATCCTCCGAGCGCATGATATTTCCGGGGCTGACGTCGCTGTGGATGATGCTGTCTTCATGCAGCGCTTCTAAAGCGTCCAGAACCGGAAACAGAATCTCTCCCGCCTCTTCCGGCTGATAGGGCCGATATTCCCGCATCCGCATTTCCCGGCCGATGCTGACGCCGGAAATGTACTCCATCGCCAGATACACCGTATCGTTCGCCTCCAGCACATCGTAAACCGCCGCTATCTGCGGCGTATGCAAAAACCTGGCCTGCATCCGGGCTTCCTGATAAAAAGACTGCATTCCGAAACGGTACGCTTCCACCATCCGGGACTCCTTCACGGCCACATACGGCTCCTCCCGCTCTGCCCAGTCTGCCGGGAAATACTCTTTCACCGCTGTCAGGCGGTGCAGCGCCGCATCCTCACAGCGATACAGGATACCAAAGCCCCCGACGCCGATGCACTCCAGGATCCGGTAACGGCCATCCAGCCACGTTCCCGGCGCAAGCGCCTGCTCCTTTTTCCGGTCGGACTCTGGAGAACCGGCAAAGACCGGAGGGCTTTCTTCCTCCCTGTCTTTCGCACGCAGTACTGCCTGCATCGCCTCCTCTTTCCCATCAGCGTTCCGCATGGAAAACAGCAGCACGTCCTTTTTTCCCAGTTTTCGGATGGAAAGAAGCTGTGTCTGCACTCCTGTCAGCTCCCCGAACTTCCAAAGCCGCCCCGCCATTCCAAATGGCGGCTCCTGCGCCTCTCCCTCTGTACACAGGAGAAAGCAGGAAATCCTGAGCAGACAGTCATAGACTCTCCAGACCGCCCATCCTTCTGTCCGGCACCAGGGAAATCCCAGCAGATACCTTTTTTCAAACACATGCCCCGTCGTCCATCCACAGATTTCGCCGTATGCTTTCTGCGGTGCCCAGCCACAGAACGGACATACCTCATTTCCTTCTTTCCATTCCCTAAAACATCCCAGGCAGATTCCCGGTCTTTCCATCTTCTCCGTCTCCCATCCTGTTTCCTCTCTTCCTCTGTTTCCGCCCATCTTTTCTGCTATCCGATGGATTCCCCGTACAGATCCTGATACAGCTCTGCAATCGACTGGTATCTCTGCTCCGGCTCAATGACAAGCCCTTTCCAGATCGCAAGCTCCTGCCCTTCCGTTATCTGCACGCCGAGCGCACGGAGTCCCTGCACCTGATCGTGTTCCTTTCTCTCCGGAGAGGACTGGATGCGGATTCCCGTCATCAGGTAATACATACTGGCGCACATACTGTAGACGTCCGTCCAGGGTCCCTGCTTTCCATCTCTGTCATACTGCTCCACCGGCGCATAGCCATGCTTGAGCTGGATCGGCACCTTTCCGGAATTTCCATAATCCCTCGCAGCGCCGAAGTCGATCAGCACCGCCTGATACTGCCTCGTCAGCATAATATTGTCCGGGCTGATGTCCCGGTGGATGATCTTATCCCGGTGTACCGCTTCCAGCGCCTTTAGTACCTCCTTTAAAAGCTTAAAGACGTCCTCCGGATGGAGCCTGCCGCCCATCTGCTTCGCAAACCACTTCATGTCCATCCCGTCTATGTACTCCATCACGATATAGGCCGTCCGGTTTCCGTAGAAGAAATCCCGGATAGACACGATGCCCGGCATCAGGTAATAGCGGGACAGATTCTCCGCCTCCCGGATATAGGATTTCATTCCTTCCATATAGGCCGCCTGCAGGCTGTCCAGATGCTGCGTATACGCCCCCAGGCCGCAGTGGAGCGAAACGGATATCTGCTCGGAATAGCTGCGCCCGGAATAAGTCCGCACGGCGATCCCTCTCGGAAAATATTCCTTCACACACACACGCTTCCCCTGATAAAAATCCCACGCGATATACGTGATGCCAAAACCTCCGATACCGAGCACCCGCCCGATCAGATATTTTCCATTTACAATCTCATACAAAGGCAGGCTGTTCTCCGGCCTCTGGTATCTGGCCACGTCAAAGCCGCAGACCGGGCAGCGGCTTCCCGGATATTTCAGCTCTGTCATGCAGCCCATGCAGAGCCTGTTTGGGTCAATCAATTTTTTCCGCATTTTGATGGTCACCTCTTAAAATAATTATTCCTACCTTTCCTTCCGGAACAGGATTCCAGCTTATGCCCTGTCCTTTTACTGATAGATCTACAATCCAACACCATTGCTAATCTGTTACTAGTATGCTCTGTTCTCGGGGGATATGTCTGACAGATTCGATATCT
>CALCMD010000106.1 GCA_937965795.1 uncultured Lachnospiraceae bacterium
CGGGGAGATTTTATTTTGTCAAAGTTCAAATTTCATTCTCTATAGGAATGCTTAATTCCCTGTCAAATAAACTGTAAAACAACCTTCAGTACCCATAAAAATCCGTCCGGCAGCACGCCATGCGCTCAATCTTCTTTGACTCCCGCAAGCCAATGTTGCTCACAGCGCTTTCACCTTCCCATCCCTGAGGATGCTTGCATTCTGAATCTTCATCCGGTTCTCCCCGGCTCCTGTATCTATAGATTTCAACCTCAAGTAGTCCTTGATGATTCCTATCGCCTCTTCTGCCCCGTAACATACGACGCAATAATTCCCGTATCCTGCTGCCGCTTTCAGGAAAGTTCTCTGCTCCTTTTCCAGCCTTCCCTCCCCGTGCTTCATTTCGATGTACAGGCCGTTATAGATTCCCTTCGGGACTGGAAGATGAAGGTCTGGCACTCCGGCCACAACTCCCATCTGTTTCAGCTTTACCGCCTCTGCCTTGTTTCTCCTGCCCCCGTTCGGGCAATGGTGCAGTAAGGCTAATTCCGGGTACTGCTGCCTTTTCCAGCTACACCATGCAATGACGCCCATCTGCTCCGTGTCCTCACTGCGGAGCGCGTATTTCATGTTCATTCCGGTTCCTCCCCTTTTCAAAGTCTTTCCTTTTCCGGTTTTTCTGCTGTTCCTGTTTTGTCCGTTTTCTTCTCCTGCCTGCTCCCCAGAAAAGTGTTCATCACCCGCTGTTCCCATTCCGGCGGCTTTCTGTCGGCGCCTTCCTTCAGCGGATGGTATGGTTCCGGCGAAGGCATCCAGGCTAATGGGTCTCTCGCAAACAGTAAGCCATTAAAAGCCGAATGCCATCCTTCGCAATCATGATATGCTGTGTATAAATTTCCAGATCTGTCGTTCGCCAATACAATCTCCATATCTTCCGGCGTCCGTTCCTCTACCGGAATCCACTGTATCTGTTCCCGCAGTCTGTACTGCTCCAGTTCCTGCAAGGCAGATATGGCAGTTTCCAGCGCCCCGCATTCATAAATAGAAAATGTCCTTTGTGCGATCCGCTCCAGTATATTGACTGTATTCTTAATGTCGTCCATTTTTATTCTTCCTCCATGATCACATAGTCTTTCCCCAGCGCATAGCCATATTCCCGGTTCGCCCCGCAGGATTTCTGCCAGTCTTTCAGCAGATAGATGGCTTCTGCCATTTCAAGAAGTGTCATTGCTACTTTCATGTATTCTTCGTGTTTGGTTCCCTCCGGCATGCAGGAGTTTACTTTTGCAGGGTTATAGACCGTGTGCCCTGCTGCCGTAAGTTTTTCTTCTGCTTTCCTGAAACGCTCCATGTAATATCTTGTGCCCGTTATGGGGCCTGATATGTATATCCTCATTTTGCTTTCCTCCTCTGGTTCTCTACGTCTGCAACTGCCTGAAAAATTGGATAAAATTGCTGTGGGACTACTGCATTCCCCAGGGCTTTCAGCCTGCCGACCCTGTCCTACTGTTTTGAATCCTGCCCATTCCGCCGCAAGATCAAGGCCGCCGATGCCGGAGAACAAAGATAAATGTGTTATCATGGCATCACCTCCTGGAAATCCTCAATGCTCATTTGATCTTCCTGATAATTCATCCAGATAACTTCCGTTCTTTTCAGTCCTGACTCCGCTTGCGTCCGTATGCTTTCCTTTCTCCACCCTTTCAACATGGTGTCATACATGCTGTTTTCATATCCGGAAATCATTATTTTCCCCGGATGCTTTAAAAGTGCTTCAAGCAATTGCTCGTGTTCCGTATCCTCCATCTCGTGCTTGTATAAGTATGCTTTCCGCGTTCCACGAAGATATGGTGGGTCTGCATATATAAATACATCCGGCGTATCATACCTGCTTATCAGCTCCAAAGCTGGCAGATTCTCAATCTGTACTCCTTTTAACCGTTCTGCTGCCAGATACAGTGTCTGTGGCAATTCGCTCCAGGTCTTTGCCGGATTTGGTGAGTTGGTCTGCTGTCCTGTCTTAAACCCATTCATATACAGGTTTCCACATCCAAATCCCATCCAGCATCTCACGCAAAATCTTCTGGCCCTCTCCACCTCGTCATCAGTTCTCTCGTATGCCATCACATACTCGGTTCTGGAGTAAGGCGTCATTTTGATCAGTCTTGTTAAATCTTCCTTTCTATCCCGCAATACTCGGAAGTAATTACAAATCTCTTCATCCCTATCATTTACTGTTTCGATATGGCTGCGCGTCTTGTTAAATAGTACCGCCAAGCTTCCTGCGTATGGCTCCAGGTACACTTTATGTCTTGGCATATGTCCGCAAATCCAACCCGCTATCCGATTCTTCGCTCCCGGATATTTCAATACTGTCCTCATCCCTTCAAAGAAGCCCGGTATACCCTTGCCCCGGCCGGAGGCTGGCTCCTTTCTTTTATTCTTCAACTTTGTAGATTCTATAATTCGCTTTTTTTCTCTTTGTACCCGGCTGTCCATTCTTCCTTCCGCGGTGTTCTCTTGTCAGTACCGTGGATTTGCTTACTCCCATTTTCCGGGCAAGCGCTTCTGCTGATGCTTCGACACAAAGAGGGAATTCGTATTTATCCGCCGTTGTCATGACCCATAACATATCCTTCGCCTCCTGTTTCCTTATCCTCCAATGTTCCGCCTGTTCCCTGTGAAATCGCGTACAGTTCCTGCTTTCTCCGGCGCAGCCTCTGCGGAAGCTGTGTATCCTGCGCCGTCCCTGAAGTAGTCCGGGCTCAGCTCTATCCCGTACCCCTTCCGTCCCATCTTGTCTCTGCTGCTAAACCACATATTTCCTATGCGCTTCTTCCAGTTCTTTCTCGCTTAAATCAAGGTAGATCTGGGTCGTACTCACGCTTTCGTGACCCAGCATTTTCGATACCTGTTCGATTGGCATCCCCCGCCTGAGAGCCATTGTTGCGCACGTTCTCCTGAATTTGTGCGGATAACAGGCGGATTCAATCCCGGACCGTTTTTTTAGCTTGCGCATTAACTGCTCTATGGTTCCTTTGCCAACATGTTGATCAGATATTAATTCCGGGTCTCTATACCATTCTCCGTTTCTTTCCGTGTTGTATTTATACAGTATTTCTTTACGTCCACGCGCATCTATTCCCCCGCAGAACACATATGTGTTAAGCGGCATTTTCTTATTACCAGTGGCGACGCAGTCGCATCAAATTAAA
>CALCMD010000107.1 GCA_937965795.1 uncultured Lachnospiraceae bacterium
TTTAATTTGATGCGACTGCGTCGCCACTGGTAATAAGAAAATGCCGCTTAACATTGTAGCCTTTCACACTGATCGGAGTGTTGGTCCCGTGCACAAAGTACTCCAGCTTCACCCGCACCCAATCAACGCAGGAGAGCATAACACCAAGGCCGCCGCCGCCGTCTGCCATAGTGTTTTTACCTACATCAAAGGCAACTGCGCCCAGCTTCGGGTCATGGTCATCCATTAACTTATAGTCAGTAACCGTCAATTTCATATCAACCAATTTACTGCCACCACTAGCATCTGTGTAAGCGCCTACGTTATTGTACCGCACACCAAAACCGGCACCCGTGCCTTCCTTCAGGATCTTCACATAGCGGTTCTGTGTATACCGTTCTTCTTCATCTGAATAGTCCGGTAAATTCCCATCTTCAGCAATCATTTCGTATAAAGTTGTCGCTGTCGATCCGTCCTTCGTATTGCCGCAGCCAAACTGCTGTACAGTTGTCATCCCAGGCGTAAAGGAAGCATTCAAGGTGTACTCTGATGGAATGACAGGCCCATCAAAGTTCTTCTCCTCTACTTTTACGTCACCTTTTCTATAGGTAGACAGTGGATTCCCTCCGGGATTTGGCACTGCCCTGGCAAGGGATGCCCCCGGCAGTTCGGACGCCGCCTGTGCTGTTTCCACCTGCTCCTGTTCCGTCTCCGGGACGGAGGCTTTCGCCTTCTTTGTCCCCGCCTGCTTCGCAGGGGTTTTCTTATCCGCCTTTTCCCCACTCCCAGTCTGCTTCTGCACGGCCTCCGTTTCTTTTGGTTCCTTTTTCTCTGTCTGCTTCTGCACGGCTTCTGTTTCTTTTAATTCCTTTTTCTCCGTCTGTTCCTGCGGGGCTTCTGCTGTCTTTGTCTCCGCCTGCTCCGGTGCGGTTTCTGCTTCCGTGGATTTTTCCACGCTTTTTTCTGTCTGCACCTGCGTCATGGCTGGCGCATCCGCCAGCGCCGATACGGGTGTCGAGACTGCGACCATTGCCGCAAGGATACACGCCGCCACACGTTTCATACATATTTTCTTTTTTGCCATCGTTTTTCTCCTTTCTTTCCCGCCCTGTTTCCGGGGCGGGTTCCACATTTATAGTTCCACCATTTTTCTCCCCTTCCGGGGGGAGCGCGCACATGAGTGTTCCTGTTTTTCATCCTTCACTCCTTTCCCGTGCCGGATTCCGGCACATATCCTTTTTTCCGGGTATAGAAAAAGCCCTTCTTCCGAAAGGCTCTTCGCTTTCCTCCTGTTTTCAGGATAGCATATCTAATTTACTACATCTACGTTACTTTAGGTTCTTTTACTCCCCTTTACGCTACTTTAGGTTACTTTACGTTACTTTACGTCCGCCCGTGTCACACCTTTTTCATGCTATGCAGGATTTCCAGGCATAAAAAAAGGAAACATACGAGTGTACATTTCCCTTTTTGCTTTCTTTTTTTATTATCTAATCGTCTTGTAACTGTTCAAATACTCATCCCATTTCTCGTAAGGAGCTCCAACTTTTGAAACTGTTGTTTCTTTTGAGACTATGGAATCTCCATTAGCGTAACGGACTGAATAACCATACAATGGTGCAGTATCAGGATCAAAAACCCCCATATCCTCACCATCAATATAATAATGCTCTGTCCCTTGTGTTCCGAAGGTCACAATCACGGATGACGTACGATATCCAAACGGATCATTATCGGAATACATATACGCTACCGCCATATAATCATCATGTTGTGTAAGCAGGTTGTTCAGGTGACCTTCTTTCGAATTAATCCAGGCATTCACAATAGAGGAAACTGTCATACCTATTTTTTGATTATAAACCAGCGACATGTGGAGTCTGGCTGGCCCGTGCTCCCCCGCACCGATCTGCCCCCCGCCATGTCGTGCCAGCACATCTACATTGTCACTGTTCCGGTGTACATCAAGGTTATAGGATGCCCTCAGGATAGACTTTGTAAGCAACGTCCCTGTCGCTCTCTTCAATGGTTTCAGTGGTTTCAGTGTATCCAGATCATAATGTTCTCTGACCAGATTAATCTCTTCAAAAATCTGATCGGAGTATGCCTCATTATAAAATAACTCAAATGGCTGTTCTTCAACCACAGGCTCCGGCTTTTCCGGGAACTGGAAACCTGGCATCTGTCCTTCCTCTTCCCCCTTCTCTTTCGTCACATATCCTTTTGCGCCTACATACTTATCGCCAATCCATTTCCCTTTCTGCATCCCTCCCCGACCATCGA
>CALCMD010000108.1 GCA_937965795.1 uncultured Lachnospiraceae bacterium
TGAACCCGCACATTCTTAGGAGTTAGTTTCCGAATTCCCTGCCCCCGTTTGCGTGAGATACATTTCCACCCGGCCTGCGTACGGAACGAACGTGACCGCCCGTCAAACCAGAATTGTCCCAAAAACGCCTCTAATCCCCGTTCACCCCAACGCCACATCTAAAACCATCATGAGAACGAATCCCACAGCGACGCCGATCGTTCCGATATTGCTGTGTTCCCCTGCCTGTGATTCCGGTATCAGCTCATCCACGACCACATAAATCATTGCTCCCGCTGCAAAAGCCAGCAAATAAGGAAGCGCTGGATAAATAACGTTTGTCAATAAAATCGTAACCACCGCCGCCAACGGCTCCACGATACCGGAAGCCACTCCATACAAAAATGCTTTCATCCGGGATTTTCCATTGCTTTTCAGAGGCATGGAGATAATCGCTCCCTCCGGAAAATTCTGGATTGCGATTCCGATTGAAAGTGCGAAGGCGCCTGCGACCGAAATCATCGCATTTTTTGTCAGCAGGCCGGAAAATACGACTCCCACCGCCATTCCCTCCGGTATGTTGTGAAGCGTGACCGCCAATACCAGCATGGTGGTCTTTTTCAATTTCGATTTTACTCCTTCCGGTTTCTCTTTATCCAGATGGATATGCGGAATCACCGTGTCAAGCAGAAGAAGAAACAAGATACCCAGGAAAAATCCTGACGCCGCTGGAATCCAGGCGATCACTTTCTGCTCTTTCGCCATGTCAATGGACGGTATAATCAGTGACCATACCGAAGCCGCCACCATAACTCCCGATGCAAAACCCAAAAGTGCTTTCTGAAGGTTCGCTCCCATCTCTTTTCGCATGCAAAAAACGGCTCCGGAACCCAGCGCCGTACCAAGAAAGGGAATCAAAATGCCCAAAATAATGTTTTTGTACATATACTTACCTCACTGCTTCATTTTCTCCGTGTATTATTGTATGCAAAACCCTTTTTCCTGACACGATCCAGGAATATCTCATCTCCATTTTTGCATATATCTTTACTATTCATCGTTTTTAAAAGGATGCGGTTTAGAAGGAGGTTTTATGCAGGAACTGATTATCACCATCATGCAGCAGTACGGTTATGTGGGCGTCGCCCTGCTCATCGCCATCGAAAATATTTTTCCGCCAATTCCATCCGAGGTCATTCTGACTTTTGGCGGATTCATGACCACCTATACAACCCTCAATATCTGGATGGTAATTCTGGCGGCAACCGCCGGCTCCCTGATTGGCGCTGTCATTCTGTATGGCGTGGGATGCCTTCTGCCGCCCCATCGTCTGAAATCCATTCTGGCCGGACGCACCGGGAAAATACTGCGTCTCTATCCGGAAGATGTAGATAAAGCGGTAGACTGGTTTCACCATACCGGACTTGGCACAGTCTTTTTCTGCCGCTTTATTCCCATGATCCGGAGTCTGATCTCCATACCAGCCGGCTTCTCCCGCATGAACCTTGCCCCGTTTTTTGCACTGACCGCTCTTGGCAGCTTCCTGTGGAATACCGTTCTGGTCTGGGTGGGCGTTGCCGCCAGAGAGTCCTGGGATATTATTGTGAAATACCTGGAATCCTATTCCGGTATTACGAAATGTATACTCTTTGCCGGAGCAGGTATCGCGCTGTTTTTGTTTTTTCGAAAGAGAATGTGCCAGAAAACCGTGTCGCCTGATGCAAAATAACGTTTTCTGCCAATAGAAAAACCCCCGGCCTGATTCTGTTTTCTCTCAGTCCGGAGGTCCTTTTCTCCTTAAAATTATTTATTCAGCCATTTCATCATTTTCGCTTTGTCATAGAAGATTCTCGTATTTCTTCCTGCAACACCAGTCGACTGAACTGCAAGCATTCTTCCGTTTGCGTCTTCCAGGTTTGCCGTAATCAGCGTATAATTTCCATTATAGCTCCAGACCCCATGAGAATCCGGGCGCAATGCGAAGGTTCTGATACTGTAATGCGTATTTCCATCATACTGTGTTTTTCCGTTTCTCGCCAGATACGGCACATAGTATGCGTAGGTAATGTTTCTTCCTTTACATGCAATCGTTCTTTTATAGGTACTTCCATATTTCTCAAGATACACCGCACACTTTTTGATTACCGCGTTCTTATTTACCATCAGGCGGACGCCATACTCATCAATCAGCTTGCTTCCATATTTGGATTTCTTGGCTTTGACCATGAAATACTGGGAATAATCCGGATGCTTAATCTTCACCGTCACCAGGCAGGTCGCTTTTACGCCGTTCGCCTGCGCAGTAATGAGCGCCTTTCCAGGTTTCACACCTTTCACTTTACCATTTTTACTCACCGTAGCGACCGACTTATTGCTGGTCGTCCACTTCACCGACCTGCTCTTTCCGGTAACGGAAGCCCGAAGCTGAATCGTCTTTCTGACATATACGCTTGCCGAATGCTTATTGAGCCGGATCGAAGCTCTTGCCGCAGGCGCTTTTTTCTTTTTCACTGTGACCTTACAGGTTGCCGGCTTCCCATCCACAGTTCCGGTAATCGTCGTCTTTCCCACTTTCTTTGCCGTGACCCTGCCAGAGCTGTTCACCGTGGCGATAGAAGTCCTGGCGCTCTTCCATCTGGCTTTCTTCGTTACGCCGTTCACCTGTACGCTCAGCTTATAGCTTTCTCCCACATACAGAGTAATCTCTTTCTTACTCATTGCTGTCTTTGTAATCTTATCTGCAATGTCATCAAACACCTTGTCAATATCCCTGGCGTTGGTCACGACATAATACTTGTCTTTGGAGGCCAGATCTTTCATCAGCCTTTTTCCGAATTTTAAATCATTGCTGGTAGAATTATGGAAAAATCCCAGTGCATAGATAAAATACTTTTTTTGTTTTAATTTAACATCTGTATTGTAAGCGGCATTCGCATACGAATAATACGTGTGATCCTTTGCCCTGTATCTTCCCACAGACGCTTTCGCCCCTGTCCTCGGCAGACCGTCAGAGCATAAAATAACATTTTTCATGATATTGGCGCCGCCTGGCACGCCCGCCAATAATTCTCCGGCTTTCTGTAAAGCCTGCTCCATATTTGTCCCGCCGCTGGAGTTCACGCAGTCAATCTGCTGGCTTAAGGTACTCAGATCGTTTGTAAACTCACACAATACCGTTGATAAGGAATTTAAAGTTACGACCGCCAGATAATTGTTTCCGTCTGAGGAAAGCACGGTCTGGCAGAACCGCTTTGCCGCCTCTTTCTCTTTGTTCAAAGAAGTCCCTTTCATACTTCCCGACGTATCGAGAATCAGAACATTATAGCGTGTTGTTTTCGTCGTTGACCTTCTCACGACGGAAACCAGACACTCCACACTTCTCCCTTCCACCATAGCTGTGATGACTGCGGAGCCTGCCGCCTTTCCGGTTACAAGCCCATTTTCACTGACCGCCGCAACGGACGGATCAGAGCTCCCCCATGCGGTGGCCTGCGTGGATACACCGTTTACCAGTACCTGAAGCTGGTAAGTATCTTCGGTCTGAATCGTGATACTGCTCTTACTGATACTGACTGTAGCTTCCGCCGACACAGGAATGCTCACAGTAAAAATAAGCAGCATTACTAAAAACATGGTACAAAACGCTTTCTTCATTTTCTCTTCTCCTCCCAATATTCGGTTTTCCTCTTTTTTATTATACTCTAAAACCTTTCCTGAGACAAGCGTTTTCCTACCCTGTATGAAAAAGAATCTGCTGTACGGCAGTAAAATCACAGCCACCGCCGTACAGCAGACATTTACCGGAAACACTCCCGTATTTTTCTGCACATCCCCTTACACCTGCATCCGAAGGACTGCTTCACTACCCGAAAGATTCCCCACATGCCAGATTCCACGTCCCAGGCGAAGCTGCCTAACCCCTGCCTTTCTTTCCGCATTCCAGAATCCGCAGGTAATGGTTCGCTTCCCGGAGCACATGATCTGCCAGCAGAGGAAGAATCACGGAACGGATTTCACATCCGGTAATTCCTTCGGTTCCCGCTGTTTTAAGCTGCTGATACTCCTTCGTCGTCCGCAGAGTCTTTGCAGTCAGAGCGTCCATGTCTCTCATATCCTGTTCCCTGGCCTCATTGAAAAGACGGCAGTAATCCTCCGCAAACTCATCGGCTGCTTTTATCAGCTCACATTCCGTCGGGTCCAGAAGCCCCCGGATGAACTGGGCATGTTCCATCATAATCTGGTTCCAGAAGATTTCCAGATTTCTTAAATCCGGCGCAAGAATCCGTCCGTTTCTCTCAAGCTGCATAAGAATCTGACGGTACAGTCTGGCCTCCCTCAAAATGTGTTCAATCAACAGCGGATAATTTGCCGTGTAAAGCCTGCATTCCAGCACCTGCTGCAAAATTTTCTCCTTAAATGCAATCAGTCCATTCAGGCTCCGGAGCATCTGCCGGTTCAGCATTTTCACTCTCTGAACCATCTCCCGGCTCACCATTGCGGGGCAGCCGTTTGAAAGCCTCTTTTCTGCTTCCGTAATCTTCGTATCAATGGCAATGCCCGTCAGCTTTTCTGTCTGACATTCTGCGTTTTTCGTAAACTCCGTTACAATTTCTCCTGACTCCAGAACCGTTTCTCGCACGATACCGTCTGCAAGTTCTACGGTTTTTCTGAGTCCATCCTCAAATTCCTCCCGGAAGCAGTCTGCACGCTGCCGGAAATCTTTTTCTTTCGCCGGAAATGATGCCAGCAGAAACAGAGAATGTTCCTTCATAATTCTGCCGAAAAAAAGATGCGTTTCCAATGATAACGTAACATATTCCTTCATAACTTCGCATACCTTTATAATTTATGATTTCCCTTTATAGTATGCAAAGGATTTAAAATATTTTACTGCAAAAACAACGGACAAGCAGTCCAAACAGGATATTTAAAACGGCGTCCCGTCCAGATCATACGGCGTACTCTGGTACACATAGTAGTTCAGCCAGTTCGTGTACAGATTGTTCGCATGGGCGCGCCACATCAGCAATGGTTTCACCGAAGGATCATCACCCTGATAATAATTCTTCGGCGGCTGGATATCCATTCCTTTCCCCAGGTCACGTTTGTATTCCCCATCCAGCGTAACCCTGTCGTATTCCGGATGACCCATAATAAAAATCTGACGCCCTTCTTTCGCCATTCCCATAAAGAATCCGGCTTCCTCCGACTCTGCCAGAATCGTAATGTCCCCGCAGGCACGAATGTCCTCAATCGGAACCTCCGTGTGTCTCGAATGCGGCGCCAGGAAGATATCGTCAAACCCTCTCACAAGAGGAATCTTCCGGTTTAAAACTTTATGCCAGAAAAGTCCAAACATTTTTTCCGGAAGCTGCCTCTTTTTCAGTCCATAGTGGTGATACAGCCCCGCCTGCGCCGCCCAGCACAGATAGATGGTAGAGGTAACGTTTCTGTCGCTCCAGTCCATAATCGGCACCAGCTCTTCCCAGTAATCCACTTCCTCAAACTCCATATTTTCCACCGGAGCCCCCGTAATAATCATACCGTCAAATTTCTGATCTTTGATCTGACTAAATTCCACATAAAATTTGTTTAAATGGCTCGTGGAGGTATTTTTTGACTCATGGCTGCTCATCATCATAAATGTCACATCCACCTGAAGCGGTGTGTTGGACAAGGAACGAAGAAGCTGTAGCTCTGTCTCCTCCTTTAAAGGCATCAGATTTAAAATCAGAATCTTAATGGGGCGGATGTCCTGATGGATCGCCCGGTTTTCGTCCATGACAAATATATTTTCTCTTTCCAGTATCTCTTTTGCGGGCAGTTCCGCCTGTACTTTAATTGGCATAATTTTTTCCTTTCTTTCGCTCTCTTCGTTTGCGCTTGATTTTCACAAATATGTTACATGAGTGGAGCCAGGAGACGCAGCACTTTTCCTGCAAGACGATTACGCAGCGGCATCTCTTTTACATCCTCCGGCCGCATTTTCTGACACTGTTCCAGCGTTTTCTGAAAATCCTCCTCAATCGAAGGAATCTCTTCATTTCTATATAAATACACGGCGCATTCAAAGTGCAGATAAAGGCTCCTGTAATCCAGATTGATCGTTCCTACCACTGCTTTTCTGTCATCGGAGGTGAATACTTTGGCATGAACAAAGCCCGGTGTGAATTCATAAATCTGCACGCCCGCATCCATCAGCTCTTCATAATATGTCTTTGCCAGCATAAAAGCATACCATTTATCCGGGATATGAGGCATGATGATAAGAACCTCCACTCCCCGTTTGGCCGCATAGGTAAGAGCGGTAATCATATCATGATCCAAAATCAGATAAGGCGTCATGATATGTACATAATCCTTCGCTGTATATAAAATATCAAGATATACATTCTCTCCTACCGGCTCGTGATCCAACGGGCTGTCGCCATAAGGCATCACAAATCCATCGCCGGCGGCCGGAAGCTTCACCTGCTCCACATCCAGATACTTATTAAAATCCTCAATCTTTCTGTGCTTTTCCACATTCCACATCTCCAGGAACATTAACGTAAAGCTGCGAACCGCATCCCCTTCTACCATAATCGCCGTGTCCTTCCAGACTCCGAACCGCTCCTTTCTTCCGATATACTCATCGGCCAGATTGATGCCTCCGGTAAATGCCACCCGCCCGTCAATGACGACGATCTTTCTGTGGTCGCGATTGTTCTGGTAGGTAGAAAGCGCCGGAACCACCGGAGCAAACATATGGCACTGTATCCCCATCTCTTCCAGCTTTTTCGGGTAATGGTATGGAAGCAGGGAAAAGCTACAGGTTCCATCATACATAAAACGAACCTCTACTCCTTCTGCCGCCTTCCGTTGCAGCACCTCAAGAATCGTATCCCACATATATCCTTTCGCTACGATAAAATATTCCATAAAAATAAATCGCTGCGCCTTCTCAAGCTGTATCAGAAGCTCTTCAAATTTCTCTTCCCCACAGGAAAAATATTTTGCAGAGGTATTCTGCCAGGTCGGGAATCCGCCTCTTTCGTAGACATACTGGGACAAACGTGGGACTTCCGCACTCTCTTTTGAAAGATTCTCTGTCACCTTTTCATTCTGCATCCAGTAATGCTTCGTCTCGATGTGCATTTTTTTCAGCCATTTATTAATCCATTTGGTACGCTGCTGTGTCTCCACAAACAGGTACAGAAGCGCGCCAAACACAGGCCAGCCCAGAATGAGGACAATCCAGGAAATCATAAACGCCGGATTATCTCTCCGGTTTACAATATGTATCACCAGAATAGCCGCCAGTATTTTTAAAACGCCATTTAATAACACGCCTTTATCCTGCAAATACTGATATACCACCAGCAGAAGCAGGATTTGAAGGAAAAGGAGCAGAAAAATAACCGCAGTACGTCCATAAATAACGCCGAACAAGCCTTTTTTACCCTTTTCTATCGTCTGGCTCTCGTCAATTTTTTTCTTTATTGTTTCCTTTTTTTCTCTTATCGTTTCCTTTTTATCCGTTATCATATTTACCCCAGCATTTCTATAAACGCTTCCTCCGAAAGAATCGGTATCCCTAACTCCTTCGCCTTTTTATTCTTAGATGACGCAGAAGCAGTATCATTATTAATCAGGTAATTCGTTTTCGAAGTAACAGTCCCCGTTACCTTACCGCCCTTCTCCTCAATCACTGCTTTCAGCTCGTTTCGGTTCGCATAATGATGAACACTTCCTGTAATTACAAAGTTCATGCCTTCAAAAACCTGCGCCGACGCCATTGTTTGGGGAATCTCGATTTTCAATTCCTTTAGAAGATGGTCCAACATGAGGTTATTCTTTTCCGAAGCAAAATAGTCTGCGATCGCTTTTCCAATTACCGCTCCGATTCCATCAATCGCCGCCAGCTCTTGTACATCCGCATTTCTTATTTTTTCCAGGTCGTATTGAAACGCCTTACAGAGCATCTTTGCGTTTGCCACTCCCACATTTGGAATACCAAGTCCATACAGGAGCCTGGGCTGCGTCGTATTTCTCGCGGCTTCGATACTGGCTATCAGCTTTTCATAGGACTTCTCTCCGAAGCCTTCCATTTCCACGATTGCATCACGAAACTTCTCCAGGTGAAAAATGTCGCCAAACTCTCTGATAAACCCTTTTCCGATAAATTTTTCCAGCGTCGCTTCGGACAAGCCGTCGATATTTAACGCATTTCTGCTGACAAAAAGCGTAAAGGACTTGATCTTTTTCGCCTGACACTCTGCGTTGGAACAGTACAGAGTTTCCACGTCATTGACTCTCTGTATCCGGGTCGCCCCTCCGCACACCGGGCACGTCTTAGGAATCTCTATGTTTCCGCTTCTCGTGATATTCTCCGCAATCTGAGGAATAATCATGTTTGCCTTATAGACCTGAACTTCATCCCCGATTCCCAGCTCCAGCCCTTTCATGATACTCAGGTTATGCACGCTGGCACGGCTGACTGTCGTTCCCTCCAGCTCCACTGGCTCAAAGATTGCCACCGGATTAATCAGTCCGGTTCTTGACGGGCTCCACTCGATTGCAAGCAGATGCGTATTTCTGATTTCATCTTTCCATTTAAATGCAAAAGAGTCCCTCGGAAACTTTGCTGTAGTTCCCAGCGACTGTCCATAGGCAATATCGTCATAAATCACCACCAGGCCGTCCGAGGGAATCTCATATTCCGAAATTTTTCTGGAAAACCACTCCACCGTCTCCGCCACGGTGTCTCCCGTCACCATCTTATATTCCACCACCTGAAATCCCTGCCGTCCAAGCCATACAAACTGCTCTTTTCTGGAATTTTTAAAATCCACGCCTTCCGCCTTTACCAGAGAAAACGCAAAAAATTTCACATGCCTCCTGCCTGTGATCTCATTGTTTAACTGACGCACGGAACCGCTGCACAGATTTCTCGGATTTTTATACTTTGCATCTACATCTTCAATCTCTTCATTGATTTTTTGAAAGTCCTGATAGGAAATCACTGCCTCTCCCCTTAAAATCAGTTCTCCTTTATAAGGGATCGAAAGAGGAATATTTTCAAACACACGGGCATTATTTGTAATGACTTCTCCCACTTCACCATTTCCTCTGGTGACTGCCTTAAAAAGCGCTCCCTCCCGGTAAGTCAGCACTACCGTCAGGCCATCCAGCTTCCAGGACATGAGCGCTCTCTGTTCTCCCACAAAGCTTTTCAATACCTCTACATCTTTCGTCTTATCCAGAGAAAGCATCGGCTGCTCGTGACGTTCTTTCGGAAGCTCCTCTAATGCCTCATATCCCACCGACGCCGTCGGGCTGCCGGCCAGAACGATTCCGGTCTCCCTCTCAAGGGCTGCCAGCTCATCATACAGCTTATCATATTCGAAATTACTTATGATCTCCCGGTCTTGCTGATAATAGGCTTTTGCCGCCTCTGTCAAAATCACTCCCAGGTCTTTCATTCTCTGAAGCTTTACGTCCATTGTTTCTACTCCGTTTCTACTCTCATTTCCCTGTCGGCCCGTTTTTCGAACCTTTCAGCAGATCATACAGAATTTCCATTTCCTGACCTGTCACCTGACGATATTCCCCTGGTTTCAAATCTCCCAGAAAAATATTCATAATACGCACCCTGCGCAGCCGCAGGACTTTACAGCCGCAATATTCACACATCCGCCGGATCTGGCGGTTCAGCCCCTGCGTGAGAATGATGCGAAAGGTAGACCTTCCTGTTTTCTCTACTTTACAGGGACGCGTCATCTGATTCAGAACGGGAATCCCTCCCATCGCCATCCTTTGGACGAATTCTTCCGTCACAGGTCTGTCGATTGTCACCAGATACTCTTTTTCGTGATAATTGCCCGCCCTCATGATTTTATTCAAAATATCCCCATTGTTCGTCATCAGCAGAAGCCCTTCGGAATTCTTGTCCAGACGGCCAATGGAAAATACTCTTTTGGGATAATCCAGCATCTCTTCCACTGTCTGATCCCCCCAGCGTTTATCCGTGGTGCATACGACTCCTACCGGCTTATTCACAGCCAGAAGTATCATTTCATTCTCTCTGACACACGGACTGCCGTCCACCAATACGTGATCTTTCGATGACACCTTCATTCCCGTCTGAGCGGTACGCCCGTTTACACTGACCCTCCCCGCTTCAATCAGTCTGTCCGCCTCTCTTCTGGAACAAATTCCGGACTCGCTCAGATATTTATTCAGGCGTACCTCCTCCCGGTTTTCCTTCTGTTCAAATTCCTGCTGCATTCTGCTTTTCGTCATTTTTCTCTCCATCCCTGACCGCTGATGAAGTACAACTCATTGCCAGTCATACTTCCGATAAGAGACAGTATACACAGTTTCCGAAAATTATTCAAGATATTCTGTTCAGAACTGCTTCATTGAACGTAAGTTTTCAGAATCTGAATATTTTCCCGTTCAAAAGCCAGAAATTCTTCTGCCAGTTCACAGGAAAAGTCACTGGTCACATGATTTTTTCCCAGCGATTCTTCCACCTGGTTCATACGTTTTGTCTCTTCTTTCAACATCATATCCGCTACATGTCCTGTGCTTACGTTCAGTGCGGTGCCCGCCTGGATAGCCGTCCATCTTTTCGTCCGGTCCAGAATACCGATCGGCTGAGGAATAACGCCCTGTTTCAGCAGTCCGTCCGCAGCTTTCTCACGAAAACTGGAATAGCGTGCCGCCTGCCTGTTCAGATCATAGGCCAGCTCCTCGTCGTACACCTTACTGATAATGCTGTGAATATCTAAAAGCGCCGCCCTGCTTCCCCTGCATATATTCTCTAAAACTTCCTGTTCTGTCTGTGATAACATGTTTCCGCCTCCTGCATTCTCTTTTGAAAATAGGATACGGCAGGGAATTGATTTTTATACAAAAAAAGAGCTGCCACAAAATATGTTTTCATATTCTGAACAGCAACTCTCTACGTTCTTTTACTGTGTCAAATCTTCTTTTAAAAGATCGCTTCTGATATAGCCGGAACCATCGCTCATACGAACCTCTGTCCACCCGTTATCCAGTGTCCGGAGCCTTGTAATCGTGTCCCCTTCATTCAAAGTACCGATAATGTCTGCATCCTCTCTTGAATCGGAACGAATATTACACGCTTCTTTGGCCTGTACCAGCTTGTTCACTTCCACGCCGCTCTCATTCCCCTCAGGAATCACGCTTTCCGTGTCCGGTACTTCCAGACTTTCCATATACGCTTTCAAAGCGGGATCGGAATCCTCAGCCGCCTGACATGCCTGATCCACTCTCTCAATCAGATCCTTCACATCCTGCTCTGACTTCTGTTTTTCAATATGGGCTTTCACCGCCTCGTCATTATCCCAGTCCGCCACATAAAGTTTGCCGTCCTCCCCTGTTTTCAGGTAGAGTCCCATCAGGCTTGGAACCATCGTATCCAAACCTACCAGCTTTCCTTCGTAATAAGCGTAGACTACATAAGAACCCTCTTCCAGTCCATCTTTTGAATAGACGGCAATGTTATTATAACTTTCGATGATATCATTGCTTTCAATCGCCTGCTGATCTTTCTCATCCAGGGATTCTACAAGCTGTTTCAAAGTTTCAATATCTTTGTTCCCTACTGCGGTATAATATTTCTGCACCATTTCCAATATAGCCGGGTCGTTCTCTACTAATGCACTTGATGTTTCTGACTGACTCTGACTTTCTGTCTCAACTACTGCCTGCGACTGACTCTCACTCTCTTTCGGTTTATCACTTTGTGTACGCCCCCCGATAAACTTTACTGCAAAGACTGCCAGAACAATCACCAGGATTACAGCAAGACCAAGTAAGATATATCTCAGATTGTCAGAAAGCCATTCTTTAAAATCATTCAACATGCTTACCTCCATCTTTGAATTCGTATACAAAAAAAGCGCACCTGGAGGGATTCGAACCCCCGACACGTGGTACCGGAAACCACTGCTCTATCCCCTGAGCTACAGGTGCCTGCTCTTCTGTCTTTCATCTGGAAGCTTCTCCACCCTCCAGACATTAGACATCATAACACAGACCTCAAAAAAAGTCAACGAAAACAGCGAAATGAGCGATACAGGTCTGTAGTTTATGCACCAATTCTGGTTTGGCGGGTGGTCACGTTCGTTCCGTACGCGGGCCGGATGAAAACGTATCTCACGCAAACGGGGGCAGGGAATTCGGAAACTAACT
>CALCMD010000109.1 GCA_937965795.1 uncultured Lachnospiraceae bacterium
TGCTGCGTATTGGCGGCGCAGACGCACAGAATGCTATCCGCCACCCAGCCGGGAAGCCTGCCGCATATCCCTAAGCGGACATTTCAGGGGCGCTTTTAGTGCAGGCGAAATCCGACGCTTACGGAGACTTATGCGCGAAGGCTCTCCTGAGCGCATTAGTCGCAGTTAGCGTCTAGTTCGCCGGAGCGTTGCCCCAGTCCGTGTGGGATATGCGGCAGGCTTCCCGGCGTCCGGCATAAACATAGAAATTATCGGCTTCATATCCTTCCTGCGTAAGTCATAATCTCCCACACAAACCATGATTGGCATAAGAAAACCGCATCTATCCGCAGCTATAGTTATTTGTTTTCTCTTCTTACCCGGCAGGGATTACCATATGCTATGGTATTGTCTGGAATATCCTTTGTGACAACGCTTCCTGCTCCAATCACAACATTATTTCCAATCGTAACTCCTGGCATAATGATTGCCCCGCCGCCGATCCAAACATTATCCCCGATGATTACCGGAGCCGTTTGGGTTTTGCAAAATTCAAAAGTTCCATCTTCTTTCGGATTCCCAAAGCGATCATGTGCATTCGTTGGATGAAAAGCAGTATAGATTTGTACATTTGGGGCAATTAAAGCGTTGTTCCCTATAATTATTTTGTTATCGTCTAAAAAAGTACAATTCATATTTACTTCGCAATTATCTCCAAAGTAAATATTATTTCCATAATCCGCATAAAAAGGTGCTGTAATCCACAAATTTTTTCCTCGTCCGCCTAAAAGCTCGCATAAAATGCGCTCTTTTTCTTTTGCATTGGCGGAATTGGATTGGTTGTAATCCCTTACTAAATCTTTCGCTTTATGCCATTGAGTTAACAATTCTGTATCTCCGCAATCATAAAGCTGCCCTGCTAACATTTTCTCTCTTTCTGTCATAATTTCCTCCTATAATATTTAGAATTTTTTAAATTTCTTTTCGTAATTTCCGGCTTTTTACCTTGCTTTTTCCATTATACCATAATTCCGAAAGCGTTGAAATAGCCCATCATTGATCATACGCCTATGATTATGATATAATTGCCATAGAGACAAAGGATTCATTGATTGAATGATGCGAATGCTTTTTGCTATGTGAAACAGGTGATTTATTTTTAAGAATTTTATAAGAAATGCGTCAAGTTTCTTATAAGGACAATTTTTTATGATAAAACAGGCCGAAGGATAGGGATATGGGAAAAGCCTGTGTCTGAGAGTTAAAGGAGAGACAAGATATGAATGAATGTGTACTGGTCGTTGACGACGACAGAGAAATTGTGCGGGCGATTGCCCTGCTGTTAGAAAAGGAGGGATATCAGATACAGAAGGCATATGATGGCATGGAGGCTTTGAGAATTATTGCGGAACAATCTGTGCAGCTCATTATTATGGATGTGATGATGCCGAAGCTGGATGGATTATCGGCAATGATGAAAATTCGGGAACGAAAGAATCTGCCGATTATTGTCCTGAGTGCAAAGACAGAAGATACGGACAAGGTGCTGGGGCTTTCTATGGGGGCGGATGATTATGTGTCCAAGCCCTTCCATCCACAGGAACTGGCTGCCCGTGTCAAAAGCCATCTGCGCAGATATACACGTCTGGGAGATATTTATACCTGTCATAAGGAGGATGAGATCTGGAATGGAAGGCTCTGTTACCGGATGCAGGAACGTATGCTGTATGCCGATGGGGAGCCCGTAAAGCTTACTGCAAAAGAAACAAAGATCATAGACCTTCTTATGCGGAACAGAGGACGGATTTTCCCAGCGGAGGAGATTTATCAAAGGGTATGGGAGGAACCGGCTTTTGCACCGGAAAACACGGTCATGGTACATATTCGCCATATTCGGGAAAAAATTGAACTCAATCCGGGAGAGCCAGAATACTTAAAGGTGGTGTGGGGAATTGGATACAAAATGGAAAAAATCGAAAATCATGCTTAGTTTTGCAGCATTCTTTCTGGGTATGACGCTGCTGGCTGGGAGTCTTGCTTCTCTGGCAGATGTGCTTGCAGGAACAAACGGAGAAGTCCTGAGAAATAAAACGGATTATCAGGACAGTGCGGCATTTCGCAGTTACGTTTCAGAACAGTTGGAAAATTTTCTGGGGGTGGCTACCGGAGGAAAAGGATGGAAGAACTATGGGGTTCTGAGCGGAGACAGCTATTCTTTCGGGAACTCAGAATACTGGATGTCATCTGATGAGATTGTGCAGGAGATGGAAGAAGAGTATGCGTATGCACAGAAGATTGCAGGTGAAGCGACGGTAATGGAAGGAGGTTCTGTGGAGCAGGCAATAGACACTGATAGAAGTTGGAACGGGACAGAGAGCCGGGATGAATACATGGAGGCAGCCTCGTATAACAGGAACCTCTGCTATGCGATTGTCTACAAAAAGAGACTTCTGTATACGAATATAGAAGAATTTGCGGATAAAACTGGAGAAATGTGGAATGATGCCGATTACGGCTCTCATCTGAAGCCAGAAGATTACAATTTTTCTTTGTGGTATAATAGAAAAGGCGACGGTAAGACAGAGATTGAGAAGGACGGGGAGAAGGAGGACATATACGGAAATGGTGTATATACTCCGGAAAGCCGGTGGTTTGTACCGGGATATACGAATTTCAATGTGGATGCTTCTGCAAAGGACGTCGTGATATTTATAGCGGTGGCAAAAGAGCCGAAACTCTATGTTATGGGGAATTATTCAGAATATGGAACGCTCCAGTGCGGCGGAAAACTGTATTCCATGCAGGAGGATTTTCAGGCGGCAAAGAAGCAGTTTAAGATAAGTGTGGCTCTTTTGGCGGTGTCCGTACTTCTTCTTGGGCTGGCATTTGCATGGCGAAAGGAAAAACGCCAGGCGGATTGGAAGATCGCTGTGTTTTTCAGGAAGATATGGCTGGAACTCAAGCTTTTGGTATTTTTGCTTTTGCTTATTGCTGCCTTAAAGAGGATGTTTCTGCCGGGGATTTTCTGGCTGTTTTATCTTTTGATTCTGGACTTGCGGGTCAATAAAGGGATGCAGAAGAAATGTATTCTCAACAGTCTGAAAAACAGGAACTTTCACTATCCGATTCAGAAGCGGCTGGTGAGGCGGGCGTTTGTTCCGGTGTTTACCGGAATACTGGCGCTGGTTTTGTATCATATATCCTGGTTTCTTCTTGGGGATTTTATGTATTCTCACAGGGATATTTTGAGAATTGCCGTTTTTTTGACAGGAATTCTTCTTCTGACGGGTGTTGGTGTAAACTGTTTTTATCTGAAAAAGACCCGGCGGCTGGCTGAGGATTTTGGAGCTTTGGCAGATCATATCCGGGATGTCAGAAACGGCAATCTGACAGAACCTTTGGAGCTTTCCGTGGATACCGATTTAAAAGAGGTGGCAGAGAACCTGAATCAGATTCAATGCGGACTGGAGCAGGCGCTGCGTGAGCAGATCAGCAGTGAGAGAATGAAAGTCGACCTGGTAACGAATGTGTCTCATGATATTAAGACGCCTCTTACTTCTATTATTAGTTATGTGGAGCTTCTAAAACAGGAGGAGAATCTGCCAGATCATGTGAGGGAGTTTATACGGATTCTGGGAGAGAAATCAGAACGGTTAAAAACGATTGTACAGGATGTTTTTGAAATCAGTAAAGCGACGTCGGGACAACTTCCAGTCAAGATGGAGGAGCTGGATCTGGGGAAGCTTTTGCGGCAGACATTGGCGGATATGGATACGCAGATCGAAAAAAGCGGTCTTTCTTTCAGAGTATCCATTTCGGAGGAGGCGGTGTATATCTGGGCAGACGGGCAGAGACTGTACCGTGTTTTTCAGAATCTGATTCAGAACGCCCTCAAATATTCTCTGACTGGCTCCCGTGTTTACCTGACGATGACAGCGGACAGGGAAGAGGCGATGGTATGTATTCAGAATATTTCCAGTACGGAGCTCGAACATGGCATGGATTTTACCGAGCGGTTTGTCCGGGGAGATGCGAGCCGCACGGACGGCGGCAGTGGGCTGGGACTGTCCATTGCCAGGAGCTTCACCGAGGCCTGCGGCGGCAGCTTTCAGGTAAAGATTGATGCGGATTTGTTTACTGTGATTGTGAAATTTCCGCAAAATTTGCAAGAATGGGGAGAATAATGGAAAAAATGGCTCTTCCGGATTGTGCCTTAAGACAAGACATGATACAATAAGACGAAAACCGTTGGGGGAAAGGCAGAGTGTGAAACGAATCACATTTCTGAAAATACGCAGGATGGAGGAGCTATTTATGTACAGAACGAATATGACAGGTACCAAAAACCGAAGAATTATAGAACAGAAAGGGAACGTAACGATTTTTGAGTATGAGCGTGATCTGAGTGTGAATCCGGGCAGCGCGATGCAGTCATACTATGCGTCCCAGATGAACATCCGCAAGCGTCAGGTAATGATAGAGCTGAACAAAGAGCATCAGGCAATCATCCAGGCCGGGGCGATGCAGTGGATGCTGGGAAATGTGACAAGTGCAACGAATGTAAAGGGAATCGGGGACTTTGCCAAAAAGTTTGTAAGTTCCAAAGTAACGAATGAATCAACGATTAAGCCGCGTTACCAGGGGCAGGGAATCCTTGTGCTGGAACCCACGTATAAATATCTGATTATTGAGGATGTGGGCGAGTGGGACGGCATGGTGATTGATGACGGGCTGTTTCTGGCCTGTGATGGGAATACAGAGATCAAGACGGTAGCCCGGAAATCTTTTTCTTCCGCTGTGGCAGGAGGGGAAGGCTTATTTAACTCCTGCCTGACGGGAAGCGGCTATGCGGTTCTTGAATGTAACTGTCCGAGGGAAGAGCTGGTGGAAGTGGTACTGGAGAACGACGTGCTGAAAGTGGACGGCAACTTTGCCATTGCCTGGAGCCGGAGCCTTTCCTTTACGGTAGAGCGTTCTACCAAGACGCTGATTGGTTCGGCGGCAAGCGGAGAGGGGCTTGTGAATGTATATCGGGGAACCGGGAAGGTGCTGATGGCGCCGCTGTAAAAGTGGAAACTTCCGCTTCTTATGGAAGCGGAAGGAATTTTCTCATCAGGCATCCTTGTTATGATACAAATAAGTGTAAATTTCTTCAGTATCCGCATCCGGGTATTTAAGAACAATGTCGTATATTTGGCGAATGGAATCCGATTCTTCCTCAAGCTCCTGGGCAATGAGCGTCAGGGGCTTGTTCTTTTTGGTTTTCTTTTGGATTAAGGAGATGAGATTTAATTTTTGTCCTTCTGCCTGCCCTTCATCAAAGCCTTTTTGCAACATTGCTTCCAGTTCCTTCTGTCTGTTTTGCATTAATTCTTCCAATTTGTCATGGTAAATTTTTTCAACTAATTCTTCTAATGCTGCGCACATAGTGTTCGCCTCCTCAAAGGTATTCCTGTTTGCCCGGACGATGATATCCATGACGGATTCATACAGGGTATTATTTTTGTGTTTCTGATATTCCGAAACCAGGCGTTCCGTTTCTGATGTCTGGTTCAGCTCATCGGTCAGGCTTTTTAGCCATAGATTTTCCTGTTCGGAAAGTTGGGAAGTGATAATAATCTGGATAGGAATTTTATCACCATTTACGTAATAAATACCGGCTTCCTGCCAGTGAATGGAACAGCCCCGATGTTCCACCAGATGAAAAGCAAGTTTCTGCGGATATTGCTTGCACACAAAAGAAATTGTCAATTCTTCGATGGGAATGCTGTCAGCACCGCCCGTATCTGCCTTATAGAAACAGGCATATCCATACACGCGATAAAAGTCGTCAATACTTAGATAGTCCATGGGGCTTTTGTACTCAATAATATTGTGGATTCTGAAAATCCTTCCAATATTCTTTTTTACGGAATAGAACGGTTCCTTTTTAATGATCAGAACATCGATTTCTTTGGGCTTTGTGCCAAGCTGATGCTCATTTTCAAAAATGAGCTGGTCAGCTTCGTCTTCCAGTTCAATTTGAAGCCCGGCGTAAAAGGCCGGATGCCATTGTAATCGTTCCTTTTGTTCTTGCATTTCTTCCATTAAAAACCTCCTTATTTTTTGTCAGGAGATTTCCGGCTTTCAAAAACTCCTGCTAAAACTGTGGTAGAAGCATGAATTTTCTGAAAGTGACAGAGGATAAAGAAAAGCTCTGTCTATTAAGAAATGGTTTTAGATATTTGAAGAATATTCAAATACAGAATCTCAGGAAATATGCTTTATTAAAAATATAACATGATATGAACAAAAAGTCAAAGATTAAATGAAAGACATAAAAGATAAATGTGAAACAACATTTTGATTGAGAAAAATAAGAAACGATAAGGATTTTAAGGAATATACTTCAATTTTTACTGAAAAGTAGTTATAGAACTGCTCAAAAATTTCGATATATTCAGAATAAAAGTGATTGTAATGTATCCAATCGTATTGTACATTATAGTTGGAGCGATGGAGAAGTAACAGGAAAGGAGAAAGAGATGATAGAAGTCATGTTCGGGGAAAGTGAAGCCGGTTCGATGAAATGTGCGAAGAGCCGGAAAGCAGTCATAAGCGGGGAGGATGGGCCGACAGCCGTTTTTGGGAATGCGGATTTGCTGCCTCCGAGGGAAGCATGGATACCCATTCCGGGACATGCAGGTGAAGTGATTTGCCTTGCCTATATGCTGGATGTGGGGGATATTCACGAGAGTTTTGACAGTGAATACCGTCAGGAACTGATTTTGTCGATGTATTTGCAGAGCGGGTGGGATCATTCACAGGAATTCCGGGAGGAGCTGACGGAGGGAATCCGAAGAAATATCCGTGAATACAGACGGTTGATGGATTTTATACAAAAAGGGGAAGCGGTACGCATCTGGTACAGCCGGACGCCATATTCGCTCTGCGGCCTGTACTGGCTGTGCAGCCAGATGAACGGGATGGAACATGAGGTGTATGTTGTGGAAATGCCCGCATATACAGAACGTTCAGACGGCGTCATTGTTACCCATCATAGTTGGGGGAATGTAGAAGCAGAAAGATTCAGTTCCTTCTTAAAGTATCAGAGACGGCTGTCCGGGAATGAGCGGAGAATGTTTGGCTCGAAATGGACAGAGCTGGCAGAAGATAACAGTCCGCTGCGTGCAGTAGTAAATGGGGAGCTGATCGGGGTTCCGGAGAATTTCTATGATTTTCTGATTTTAAGGGAGATTACGGGGACTCCGGTAAAAGAAGCCAGGCTGATCGGGGATATTCTGGGGAAATATCCGCTCCAGGTAGGGGACTGGTGGTATGCGTCCCGGATAGAGCAGATGATAAAAGATGGAAAAATCCGGGTGCTACGGGATTCAGAGCAGAAATATACACGGATGATTTGCAGAGGATGAACAGGGGCAGCACAGGCAAGCAGGTTTTAAAGCACGAATCGTAGAAGGAATTCTGGTTAAAAAAAGAACCATTGTATAGGAAACAAAATCCTGTACAGTGGTTCTTTCTGTTTATCTATCGGAATGCAGGTTTTTCTGCATAGAACGAAGCAAATCTAGAACAATCTGAAGTTCGCAAAGAGAACATTTGGAGAGAATGTTTTCAATCTCTGTAATTTTGTACTGAATGGAAAGGTCAGGCTGGAAAATAACATTATCGAGGGACATGTGAAGAATCTGGGCAATACGAAACAGAACCTCGACAGATGGCTTGCGGTGCTCACTTTCAATATGCTTTAAATGTGTCGGGGTAATCCCCACCATTTCGGCCAGCGCTTCCTGAGAAATGCTATTTTCAATTCTGGCCTGCCGAATGGCGTTGCCTAAAATACCTTTTTCAAATGACATATCTATCAGCTCCTTTTTAGTTAGCATACAGATAAAAAATGTTCTTGAAAATTAGCTTAAAGAGACTTACAATATCTCTAAAAGAGAATCTATGGAATATAACGGGAGGAAAAAGATGAGTAAGTTAAAAAAAATTTTGTTTATGTTGGCATTTATAGGTTTGACAGCCGGGGCGTTGAAAATTCAGGTTTGTGCAATAAGTCAGGCCAGTGTAGAAAATCAACTGACCAATTATATCAATCAGTTTAACGGTAAAACTGCGAATGCAAATCAATGGTATATGGGAACACAGTGCAAAGGTTTCGCTAACTGGATTTTTAAAAATATTTTTGGTGTTTACATTGGGGGCTATCCTGAGTCGGCAAATTATAAGATTACAAATCCACAGGCAGAAACGATAGGAGTGATTGAACCTGGAAATCTTACAGAAAGTACTGCAAAAGAATTATTGCAGAAGGGGAAACCGGGAGATTATATTCAAGTTCAAAGAAGTATTGCCAAAAGTGGGGGGAAATGTGGCCCTCATTCTATGATTCTTGTTGGTGTTAAAGCGGATGGCGTTCAGGTTTTTGATTGTAACAGTGATGGGAAAAATACAGTAAAGACATATTTATATACATGGAGCAAATTTGATTATGATAATAGAGCCATGTCTTTGTATCATGCGAATGGATATGAAATATCTGCTGAACCTGCTCCGGTGATTCCAACGGGAGAACAGACGATTTCGGACGGAAAATATTATATTGCTTCTGCTGATAATGAGAGATATTGTATTAGCATACAGGGAGGTTCCAGAGAAGATGGTGCAAATGCTTTAATGTATCAGAATGAACAGCATGAAAGTCAAATATTCGATGTGACCTATTTGGGGAATGGAGCGTATAGAATTTCGTCAATGTTGAGCGGACGTTCTCTGGATGTAGATGCTTCCGACACAAGTCCGGGAACGAATGTAGCCCAATTCTCTAGTCATGATGGATATAACCAGCAATGGATAATAAAAGAATCCGGTGATGGCAGGACGTATTATGTGATTTCGAAATGTAACGGATTATATTTGGATGTTGAAGGGGGAAATATTTGCAATGATGCAAACGTGGATGTTTATACCGGTCATGGCGGCGGGAATGAAAAATGGAGGTTCCTTCCATATTATAATAGTGAGGCACGAACAATTCCGGATGGGAAATATATAATAGCGTCTGGTCTGGATAATTCATATTGTATAGACATAGAAGGTTCCAGTGAAGAAGAGGCAAATGCGATTCTGTATAAAAATGAGCAGCATGAAAACCAGTATTTTGATGTGACATATTTGGAAGATGGCTCTTATATGATTCAGGCTTCCCATAGCAAGAAAGTGCTGGATGTTTATGATAATGGCATTTATAAAGGAACGACGGTGAAACAATATAGATATGAAGGGGGAGAGAACCAGAAATGGTTTATTCGCAACGTTGGAAATGGGAATTTTTATATTGTATCAAAATTGAATAATATGTATTTGGATGTATCTGGCAGCGTAGCAAATAACAATGTTGATATAATTACCTGGGCCGGGCATGGGAAGATGGGACAGCAATGGAAATTCATCCCGGTAAATACTCCGGATTTAACGGTAGATACTTCCGGAAGCCAAGTGGTGTTTAACTGGAAAAACGTAGAATGGGCAGATAATTACACTGTGCATATTAAGGATTCGAATGAAAATGATTACAGTCAGCGGAACTTAAAATCGAACACATGTGGTGTAGACCTGCCAGAGGGAACTTATACGGCTTATGTCGATGGTAGTAATTCCTATTTTTATAAAAAAGGAAATGAAGTGACTTTCTACTGGAATCCCAGGATAGATATAGCTGGCTGTGAAATTATGGTAGGGGCAGCATATTATGCCTATGACGCCTCCCCCCAAACCCCGTCCGTTACCGTGAAAAATGGAACCACAACCCTGGTTGAAGGAACAGATTACACGATCACTTATTCAAACAATACCAACGCCGGAACCGCCACGGCTACGATCACTGGAACAGGCAGTTACACCGGGACGATCAGCCGGAACTTTACCATAAACAAGGCAAACCAAACGATAAACGCAAGTATTTCCGCATCTACCATTCAGGAGGGGGCGACCGCACAGGTCACAGCAGGAGGAGAAGGGACGAAAACTTATACCAGCAGTAATCCTTCGGTCGCCACAGTCGATGCATCCGGTCTTGTGACCGGAAGGACGGCAGGGACTGCCGTAATTACCGTGACGGCAGCGGAAACCAGTAATTATTTTTCGGCAACCGCTACGGTGTCTGTGACGGTGACACATGCTTATGGAAGCGGCACGGTTACCACGGAAGCGACCTGTACGCAAGACGGTGTCCGTACCTATACCTGTAGCGGATGCGGGAAAACATATACAGAAGCCATACGTGCAAAGGGGCACAGCTACGCAGAGAGTGTGACAGGGGCGACCTGCACGGAGCGGGGCTATACGACCCACACCTGTTCCGCCTGTGGGGATAGCTACCGGAATCTTTATGTCGATGCGCTGGGGCATCAGTTCGATCAGGGAGTTGTGACAAAAGCTCCTACGGGTGACACGGACGGAATCAGAACTTATACCTGTTCCAGATGCCGCATCACCAGAGAAGAGACCATTCCGGCAACGGGGCATACCTACGATAACGGTACCGTGACGAAAGAGGCGACCTGTACGGAAGCAGGAATCCGGACATACCGTTGTTCAGATTGCGGAAGGACGTATACCGAGGAAATCCCGTCACTGGGACATCGGTATGAAACTGCCGTGACAGCGCCTTCCTGTACGAAAAAGGGTTATACGACCCATACCTGTGCGGTCTGTGGGGATAGTTATAAAGACAGCTATACGGACGCAGCCGGCCACAGCTATAACGATGGAGAGGTGGCAGAGGAAGCGGCCTGTACGGAGGAAGGGTTAAAAATCTATACCTGTGTAAATTGCCGGAACCAGTATACAGAGCTGATTCCAGCGTCCGGGCACCAGTACGAGGAAAGGGTGACAGCGCCTTCCTGTACGAAAAAAGGATACACAACTCATACTTGTACAGTTTGCAGATATAGTTACAAAGATGACTATACGAATGCCCTGGGGCACAGCTATGATGAAAGGGAAATCGTGGAAGAGCCGACCTGCACGGAAGAAGGGTTGCAGAGGTATACCTGTCTCCGATGCCAGAATCAGTACACAGAAACCATTGCGGCGGCAGGGCATCAGTATGTGAGCATTGTGACAGAACCAGGCTGCACAGAAAAAGGTTATACGACCCATACCTGCACGGCCTGTGGAGAGAGCTATCAGGACAGTTACGTAAATGCGACAGGCCATGACTATGATGAAGGGGAGGTAGTGGAAGAGCCGACCTGTACGGAAGAAGGATTACAGAGGTATACCTGTCTCCGATGCCGGAACCAGTATACGGAAACCATTGCGGCGGCAGGACACCGATGGGACAATGGGGAGATCATCACAGCCGCCACAGCATCCTCCACAGGCAGAAAGATGTACATTTGTGGAGAATGCGGGGAAAAGAAAATAGAAACGATTCCGGCATTATCGGATGAAAAGGAGCAGAAACCGTCTAATCCTGAAACCAATACACCTCCGCAGGAGAACCAGACAGAACGCCATCTGACAGCAGGAGAGACGGTATCGGTGGGAAGTTCCTGCTACCGGGTAACAGCGAGTGGAAAGACCGTGGAATATGCAGGCTGCCTTATGGATGGAATTACTTTTATCGGGATTCCGAAGAAAGTGGTTCTGCATGGCGTTACGTATCCGGTGACAGGGATTGCGGACAGAGCCTTTGCGAAGAATCAAAAGCTTATGACGGTATTGATTCCGGAGGGCGTCAGAGTCATCGGAGACGCCGCATTTGAAAACTGCAAATCACTGAAAAAAGTCACGATTCCATCCAGCGTGGAAAAGATTGGGAAACGGGCGTTTTATGGATGCAGGAGGCTGGCAAATCTCACAATAAAAACGAAAAAGCTTACGAAAAAGAAAGTAGGAGAAAAAGCCTTTACAAAAGCGGGCAGCGCCAGCTATAAAAAGCTGAAGGTGAAAGTACCAAAAGTGAAACGGAAAGCCTATCAAGGGTTGCTGAAAAAGAAGGGATTGTCACCGAAAGCCAAAATGAAGTGATAAGTCAAATAGAAAATCTTATACGGAAACCCGTCCTTGTCGGCACACAGGGGCGGGTTTCCTGTCATATGCGTGGATCGTCGGGTTTACAGGCTTGCTTTTGAAAAGGGATTCAGTTAAAATGATGTTGGAGTCAAAAGATGCCATACGGATTGCTCCGCACTTCGTGCTTTCACAATCCTGCCCTGAATTCGGATACCGTGAGGCTTACGCCTCACTTATAT
>CALCMD010000110.1 GCA_937965795.1 uncultured Lachnospiraceae bacterium
TTTGGATCAAGATTTTCCCAGATAAACCAGTAACAGCAAAACCAGCAGAAACTCGAATGGGTTCCGGTAAAGGAACATTAGAGTACTGGGTAGCAGTAGTGAAACCAGGACGCGTAATGTTTGAACTTGCAGGTGTACCGGAAGAAGTGGCCCGCGAAGCTTTACGTCTTGCTATGCATAAATTGCCATGCAAATGTAAGATTGTTTCTCGCGCAGATTTAGAAGGCGGTGATAACAGTGAAAATTAATAAATTTGTAGAAGATTTAAAGACAAAATCAGCTGCAGAATTAAACGAAGAATTAGTAGCTGCTAAAAAGGAACTTTTCAATTTAAGATTCCAGAATGCAACCAATCAGTTAGATAACACAAGCAGAATCAAAGAGGTTCGCAGGAACATCGCCCGTATTCAGACCGTTATCTCTGAAAAAGCGGAGTAATACCACGAAAGGAGTAAAGGAACGTGGAAAGAAATCTGAGAAAAACCCGTACTGGTAAAGTAGTCAGCGACAAGATGGATAAGACAATTGTAGTTGCGATCGAAGACCATGTAAAACATCCTCTTTACAAGAAAATCGTGAAGAAGACTTATAAATTAAAAGCACATGACGAAAACAATGAATGCCGCAAAGGCGATACCGTAAAGGTTATGGAAACAAGACCTCTTTCAAAAGATAAGAGATGGAGACTTGTGGAAGTCGTTGAGAAAGTTAAATAGTATATAGGAGGTATATCAGCATGATCCAGCAGGAGAGTAGACTGAAGGTAGCTGATAACACTGGAGCAAAAGAAATCCTCTGCATCAGAGTTATGGGCGGTTCTACCAGAAGATATGCAAACATTGGTGATGTAATCGTTGCTACGGTTAAAGATGCAACGCCAGGTGGTGTTGTTAAAAAGGGTGACGTCGTGAAAGCCGTAGTGGTTCGTACAGTAAAAGGCGCTCGCCGTAAAGACGGTTCTTATATTAGATTTGATGAAAATGCTGCCGTTATTATCAAAGATGACAAGACACCGAGAGGAACCCGTATCTTTGGACCGGTAGCCAGAGAGCTTCGTGAAAAACAGTTTATGAAGATTGTTTCACTTGCTCCGGAAGTATTATAGGAGGTACTTTATGTCAGCTATGAAAATCAAAAAAGGCGATACGGTAAAAGTGATCGCCGGAAAAGATAAAGACAAAGAAGGCAAAGTAATCGCTGTTGACACGAAGAACCACAGAGTTCTGGTTGAAGGCGTAAACGTGGTTACCAAGCATACGAAACCTTCCGCTGCGAATCAGCAGGGCGGTATCGTGACGACAGAAGCCTACATTGCTATCTCAAACGTAATGATGCTGCACAAGGGCAAAGCTACAAGAGTGGGCTTCAAGATGGATGGAGATAAGAAAGTTCGCTATGCAAAGGCAACCGGCGAAGTGATCGATTAATATTTTAAGAGAGGAGGTCGCACAAGTTGAGTAGACTGAAAGAGATGTACAAAAATGAAATCGTAGATGCTATGATTAAGAAATTTGGATATAAAAATGTGATGGAAGTTCCGAAGCTTGATAAGGTAGTCATCAACATGGGCGTTGGCGAGGCGAAAGACAACGCAAAAGCCCTGGAGACAGCCGTAAAAGATATGGAAATCATTGCAGGTCAGAAAGCAGTTCTGACAAGAGCTAAGAACTCTGTGGCTAACTTCAAAATCAGAGAAGGTATGGCTATCGGATGTAAGGTTACACTGCGTGGCGAGAAAATGTATGAGTTCGTTGATCGTCTGATCAACCTGTCACTGCCGCGCGTGCGTGACTTCAGAGGTGTAAATCCTAATGCGTTTGACGGAAGAGGAAACTACGCTCTGGGTATCAAAGAGCAGCTCATTTTCCCTGAAATTGAGTATGATAAAGTAGACAAGGTCAGAGGTATGGACGTAATCTTTGTTACTACCGCTAAGACTGATGAAGAAGCCCGTGAGTTGTTGGCACAGTTCAATATGCCGTTTGCGAAATAGTTAGGAGGGAAATTTCATGGCTAAAACAGCAATGAAAATCAAACAGCAGCGTAAACAGAAATTCTCTACAAGAGAGTACAATCGCTGTAGAATTTGTGGTCGTCCACATGCTTATTTAAGAAAATACGGAATTTGCAGAATCTGCTTCCGTGAGTTAGCATACAAAGGTCAGATTCCGGGTGTAAAGAAAGCATCCTGGTAGACTGTGAACACTTAGTGAAGCCGAGCCAGGGGCGAAGGCTGAACTTAGTGAGAACGTCGTTCTGCGAGGACAACGAGCAGAACTTCCTTACGGAACGTTATGATATTTATATAAGGAGGCAAATCAAATGACAATGAGCGATCCGATTGCAGATATGCTTACAAGAATTCGTAATGCAAATATCAGAAAGCATGATACCGTAGATGTGCCGGCTTCCAAAATGAAAATTGCTATTGCAAATATTCTTTTGGATGAAGGATATATCAAAAAATATGATCTCGTTGAAGAAGGAAACTTCCAGACGATTCGTATTGAGTTGAAATATGGCGCAGATAAGAATGAGAAGATCATCACAGGTTTGAAGAGGATTTCCAAACCGGGTCTGCGCGTATACGCAAGCAAAGAAGAGCTGCCGAAGGTTCTCGGAGGACTGGGCGTGGCAATCATCTCTACAAACCAGGGGGTTATCACTGACAGAGAGGCGCGTAAGCTTCAGGTAGGCGGAGAAGTATTAGCGTTTGTTTGGTAGGCACCGAACACTTAGCGAAGCCGAGCCAGAGGCGAAGCTGAGGTTAGTGAGAGGGCCGTTCCCGAACTTTAGTGAACACAAGCTGAAAGCGCAGTGTGAGCTTAGTTGAGGGAACATGTAAAACTTTAGTGAAATCTAGAATATAGTAATTTTACTGAAAACAGAAAGGACACAGGTTCCTTTCCGAAAATCTAAGTAAGGAGGACATAAGAATGTCACGTATCGGAAGAATGCCAGTAGCGATTCCGGCAGGCGTTACTGTGGAAGTTGCAGCAGGCAATGTAGTTACCGTTAAGGGCAGCAAGGGAACGCTCGTGAGAGAGCTCCCGGCGGAAATGGAAATTAAAGTAGAAGACGGCCATGTGATCGTCACAAGACCAAACGATTTAAAGAAAATGAAGTCTCTGCATGGTCTGACCAGAACACTGATTCATAACATGGTAGTTGGAGTAAGCGAAGGCTATACCAAGACGCTGGAAGTGAACGGTGTAGGTTACAGAGCTGCAAAGCAGGGTAAGAAGTTAGTGTTATCTCTTGGTTATTCACATCCTGTAGAGCTGGAAGATCCGGAAGGACTTGAGACTACAGTTGATGGAAACAAGATTATCGTAAAAGGTATCAGTAAAGAAAAAGTTGGCCAATACGCAGCTGAAATCAGAGAGAAGAGAAAACCGGAGCCTTATAAGGGTAAAGGAATTAAGTATGCTGATGAAGTAATCAGACGTAAAGTTGGTAAGACTGGTAAGAAATAATTAAGGAGAGTGTGAAGATGGTTAGTAAAGAATCCAGATCAAAAGTTCGTGTAAATAAGCACAGAAGACTGCGTAACCGTTTCAGCGGCACTGCTGAAAGACCACGTCTGGCCGTGTTTAGAAGTAATAATCATATGTATGCTCAGATTATTGACGATACAGTTGGCAACACTCTTGTTTCTGCAAACACGCTTCAGAAAGATGTGAAGGCAGAGCTGGAAAAAACCAACAACGTGGATGCGGCAGCATATTTGGGTACAGTTATCGCAAAGAAGGCTTTAGAAAAAGGTATTACCACTGTTGTCTTTGACAGAGGCGGCTTCATATATCAGGGTAAGATTAAAGCATTAGCAGATGCAGCTAGAGAAGCTGGTCTTGAATTCTAGACAAGGAGGAAGAACACATGAAACGTACAATCATTGATGCTGGTCAGCTTGAGCTGACTGAAAAAGTAGTGTCAATCAAGCGTGTAACCAAAGTTGTTAAAGGTGGTCGTAACATGCGTTTTACTGCTCTGGTTGTTGTAGGTGACGGCAACGGACATGTAGGCGCCGGCCTCGGAAAAGCTACCGAGATTCCGGAAGCGATCCGAAAAGGAAAAGAAGACGCTACCAAGAGACTGATTAATGTACCGCTTGACGAGAATAGCAGTATTCCTCACGATTTTATCGGTAAGTTCGGCGGAGCAAGCGTATTATTAAAGAGATCTCCGGAAGGTACTGGAGTTATCGCCGGCGGCCCTGCACGTAATGTATGCGAGCTGGCAGGTATTAAAAACATCCGTACAAAGTCTCTGGGATCAAACAACAAGCAGAATGTAGTTCTCGCAACGATTGAAGCATTAAAGCAGCTCAAATCCCCGGAAGAAGTAGCTAGACTTCGCGGAAAATCTGTTGACGAGATCCGCGCTTAAGGAGGATTAAGATCATGGCAGATAAATTAAAAGTTACATTAGTAAAATCTACGATCGGCGCCATTCCAAAACATCGTGCGACAGTAGCGGCGATGGGACTCAGAAAGCTGAATAAATCAGTTGAGATGCCGAACAATGCTGCTTCCTGGGGAAAGATCAAACAGGTACAGCATTTGGTAAAAGTAGAAGAAATCTAAGAAATCATATAAGGAGGTGTCGAAATGGATTTATCAAATTTACAGCCGGCAGCCGGAGCAAAGCACAGCAATAATTTCAGAAGAGGCCGTGGACACGGTTCAGGAAACGGAAAGACCGCAGGTAAGGGTCATAAAGGACAGAAAGCTCGTTCCGGAGCACCAAGAATTGGTTTCGAAGGTGGACAGATGCCTTTATACAGACGTCTTCCTAAGAGAGGTTTCACAAACAGAAATACTCTGGAGATCGAAGCAATTAACGTAAGCGCACTGGAGAGATTTGACAATGATACAGAAGTAACCATCGAACTGTTGATGGAAACCGGCGTAATCAAAAGCCCGAAAGATGGGGTAAAGATTCTCGGTAATGGCGAGTTAACAAAAAAACTGACTGTAAAAGCAAATGCATTCAGTGAAGGAGCAAAAGCTAAGATTGAAGCACTTGGCGGAAAAGCAGAGGTGATCTAATGTTAGAAACACTGCGCAATGCGTTTAAAATCAAAGATTTGCGTAAGAAGATTTTATACACATTAGCTATGCTGGTAGTCGTGAGGCTTGGATCCCAGCTTCCGATACCAGGCGTAGACAGGACATTTTTCTCAACATGGTTCGCAAACCAGTCTGGTGACGCATTTAATTTCTTTAATGCGTTCACCGGCGGTTCTTTTGAGCAGATGTCAATTTTTGCATTGAATATTACCCCGTATATCACTTCCTCCATTATTATCCAGCTTTTGACGATTGCGATTCCAAAGCTTGAGGAAATGCAGAAAGATGGAGAGGACGGAAGAAAGAAGCTTCAGGAGATTACGCGTTATGTGACGGTAGCATTGGCGGTCATTGAGGCGCTTGCTATGGCGATCGGATTCGGCAATCAGGGGCTGATTACAACGATGAATTTCATCAATGTTGTATCCGTCGTAACGGCTCTGACGGCAGGTTCTGCATTCCTGATGTGGATAGGCGAGCGTATTACAGAGAAGGGAGTCGGGAACGGTATTTCTGTCGTCCTGATGATCAACATCCTTTCCAGAGTTCCGAATGACATCGTAGGATTGTTTAATGACTTTGTAATTGGAAAGACAGTAGCAAAGGGCGCGCTGGCAGCGCTGATTATTCTTGCAGTTATTATAGTTACGATCGTACTGGTTATTCTCCTGAATGACGCAGAGAGAAGAATCCCGGTACAGTATGCAAAGAAGATGCAGGGAAGAAAGATGGTGGGCGGTCAGTCCAGCAACATTCCGTTGAAGGTGAATACTGCGGGCGTTATTCCAGTCATCTTTGCATCCTCTCTGATGTCCATGCCGACATTGATCGCGACCTTTATGGGCAAGACAGGCGGCACAGGCGTGGGAGCTACGATCCTCGGTATGCTGAATCAGAACAACTGGTTTAGCCCGAAGCAGCCGGTTTATACCATTGGCTTTGTGCTGTATGTGGTTATGATTGTATTCTTTGCATATTTCTATACTTCCATCACTTTTAATCCGATTGAAGTAGCGGACAATATGAAGAAACAGGGCGGCTTTATCCCTGGTATCCGTCCGGGGAAACCTACTCAGGATTACTTGAATAAGATTCTGAATTACATCATTTTCTTAGGAGCCATTGGACTTCTCATTGTTGTTACGATTCCAATCGTATTTAACGGAGTATTCGGAGCATCTGTTTCCTTCGGAGGAACATCGCTCATCATTATCGTGGGTGTTATTCTGGAGACATTAAAGCAGATTGAATCACAGATGTTGGTTCGAAACTACAAAGGTTTCTTGAGTGATTAAATAGTGTGCTTCTTTATCTGTCGGAATCCTGAGAATGGATTCCGGCGGGGAGGGAGCGCACTACTGTTGTATATAGACTGGAATTTTATATCCGAATTTGGGGCAGGATTGTGGAAGCACGAAGTGCCAGGCAATCCGTATGGCATCTTTTAACCTCAATATCATATCATAAAAGGGGAAACAAAATGAAGATTATCATGTTAGGCGCACCGGGTGCCGGAAAAGGAACACAGGCGAAAAAGATTGCGGAAAAATATGGAGTTCCGCATATTTCTACAGGCGACATTTTCAGGGCAAATATCAAGAATGGAACAGAGCTTGGAAAGAAAGCAAAGACTTACATGGATCAGGGACTTCTTGTACCGGATGAATTGGTTGTAGACCTGGTTGTAGACCGTGTGCAGAAGGACGACTGTGCGAAAGGCTATGTGCTGGATGGATTTCCCAGGACGATCCCGCAGGCTGAGAGTCTGGACGCAGCGCTGGCAAAGCTGGGGGATCATGTGGACTATGCCATTGACGTGGAAGTACCGGATGAAAATATCATCAACCGTATGGGAGGAAGACGCGCATGCGTGGGGTGCGGCGCTACCTATCATGTAGTGTATCATGCGCCAAAGACAGAAGGCGTATGTGACGCCTGTGGAGAGAAGCTGATTCTGAGAGAAGATGATAAGCCAGAAACTGTGAAAAAGCGCCTGGACGTATATCATGAGCAGACACAGCCTTTGATCGACTATTATCAGAATGCAGGCGTATTAAAAGAAGTAGATGGTACAGTGGATATGGAAGAAGTATTTCAGGCGATTGTAAAGATTTTAGGAGCGTAAGGATATGTCAGTATCAATAAAATCTGCAAAGGAAATTGAACTTATGAGAGAGGCAGGACGACTGCTGGAGATTACTCATAATGAACTTCAAAAGGCAATCAAACCGGGAATTTCAACCTGGGAGATCGACCGGCTTGGGGAGCAGATTATCAGAAGCTTTGGATGCACCCCGAATTTTCTTCATTATAACGGATTTCCTGCTTCGATCTGCGTATCTGTCAACGATGAAGTCGTGCATGGAATTCCGTCAAAACACCGCATCTTGCAGGAGGGCGATATTGTCAGCCTGGATGCAGGGCTGATTTATAAAGGCTTTCATTCAGATGCTGCCAGAACCCATGCGGTAGGGAAGATTTCACCGGAGGCACAGAAGCTGATGGACGTGACGAAACAGTCCTTCTTTGAAGGCATCAAGTATGCAAAAGCGGGGCGTCATCTTCATGAGATTTCAGCAGCCATCGGAAACTATGCGAGAAGTTTCGGATATGGCGTGGTTGAGGATATGGTAGGGCATGGCATCGGAAGAGCGCTCCACGAAGATCCGCAGATTCCAAATTTCCCCCAGAGAAGAAGGGGAATCCGCCTGATGCCGGGGATGACGCTTGCCATTGAGCCTATGATTAATATGGGGCGCTGTGATGTGGAATGGCTGGATGACGACTGGACAGTCGTGACTGGGGACGGAAGTCTTTCGGCACATTACGAAAATACGGTTCTGATTACGGATGGGGAACCGGAAATTCTCACCCTGTCCGAATAGCAGGAGGATTCTGATGGAGAAAGTGCAAAGAGGCATGATGGCATGGTCCCAGGCAGGACATGACAGGGGAAAGCTGTATGTGATTGTCGGGATGAACGGGGAATACGTGTGGCTTTGTGATGGAAGTATTCGTCCGCTGGAGAATCCAAAGAAGAAAAAATGGAAGCATGTACAGGTGATGAAATGGGTTCCGAAGGAGCTGAGAGGCCGCGAATGGAATCAGATCAGAAATGAGGAAATTAAGCGCGGCATTAAGAATGTAATAGAAAGCAGGAGGTAAACATGTCAAAGGCAGATGTGATTGAAGTGGAAGGGATTGTGCTGGAAAAGCTGCCGGGCGCGACTTTTAAAGTACAGTTGGAGAACAACCATGTGGTATTGGCGCATATCAGCGGCAAACTCCGTATGAATTATATCCGTATCCTTCCGGGGGACAAGGTGACGATCGAAATGTCACCCTACGATTTGACGAAGGGAAGAATTATCTGGAGAGATAAGTAAAAAGCAGGACGGGAAAAGGTCGTGGTGCATTAGCGCACTACGACTTTTACTTTTGCAATCACCCGCTTTGTTTTGATATTAATGGCGACCACACTGGCAATTCCGCGCCTTTTTCCCCAAATCCTTCCGTTTTTTGCAGCTTTTACGATTCTTGTCTTTCGGGATTTCCAATAGACTCTTTTCGAAGCCTGGAAGGGCTTTATGACTTCAAGTTTCAGCTTTTTGGTGCTTCCGCTGGAAAGAGTTATCTTTTTTATACCGGAAAATACCATTTCACGCCAACGGGAATCTACCCAGCGGCGGTATGTTTCGTTCCAGCGGCGGTATTGGGGTCTGCCATTGTACATGCGGTAGCGTTTGACAATAGTTCCGCCACTCAATATTTGACCTTTTTTTGGCCCATCAGGGGAACAAGGATGTGCGGGGGGCGGTGTTTTATTCTCAGTCTCCGTGGCGGGTTCGGATTCTGTTTCACTTTCAGACTCGCTTTCCGATTCAGACTCACTTTCCGATTCGGGCTCGCTTTCCGATTCACTTTCCGGTTCGGATTCTGTTTCACTCTCCGGTTCCGTAAAAGGCTCCGTACTGTTTTCAACTTCAGGTAAAACTTCTGCCGTATGTGGATCTTCCAGATATATTTCCACGGAATCTATAGAGGAAGCGGCTGCGGAGAGAGGAAACAGAAGGCACAGACAGAGCGCACAGGAAAAATATTTCATTTTTTTCATTTCTTTTCCCTCCCGATCAGTTCAAATCCGTCGTTTATCAGCATTTCAGCATAGGTATCTGGTATTTGAACGGTGTCTGTGTCCTGTCCAATCCGACAGGTTAGAAAATATTGTCCGGTGTCATTTATGGACAGCCAGGCGTTGTCCGGCGTCATTTCATAAGCGCTGTCATTTGTTACGATTTGTTCCACGGGCGCATTGTATCTTGGCTGAATCGTGAAAGAATAGCTTCCGATAAAGGTCAGGACTGCAAGCAGAAGATACAGCGTACAGACGGTTCCATGATACATGGCATTTCCTGCGAAAGCGGTAAGCGCAAAACGTTTTTTCAGAAGTTCTTCTTTATGTATGCCGATCAGACATGCGTTCGGCAGACGGTTGACCGGGGAAACGATGTCCAGCGCCCGTTCCAGAGAAGTAATAATAACCGTGAGATAATCGGCTTTTTCCTGATTATCCATATGGGCGACGACACACAGGTCGCATTTAATCTCCAGAACTTCGTCCAGGTTTCTGCGCAGAAGATAGACGAAAGGATTCCACCAGAAAAAATTACACAGCAGGGCGACTCCCATTTTTACAAATAGGTCGCGATTGCCAAAGTGCGTGAATTCATGCAGCAAAATGTAATAGAGTTCCTGATCGGTGTACTCCACGTGGGGGAGCAGGATATGTTTTCTCCAAAGACCGATTCCGGCCGGAACACTGACCTGAGAGGAATAGGAAACCGGAATCCGCTGCCTGCACTGGCGATAGGGATGCAGACGGTTCAGCACACGGATAAGCTGGCTTTTCTGTGCGCTATTCATCGTTTCCGGCGTACTGACCAGATGCTGAAAGGCCAGGTAGCGCTGGAAAAACCGTATCGTGAGTACGATGGTAATGGAAATGCTGATAAATGTCAGAATTTCCAGAAGCGAGATCTGGAAAAAACCGAGATCCAGCTTATTCAGGCAGAAAAAACGGTAGAAAGCTGCATAGACCACGCCGTCCGGAATGACCTTTGTGAAGGAAAATTTCACAGGGAACAAGAACCGTATAATACATCCGAGATAAATAAGGAAAATCGTCGTAACGCCAAAATGCCGGATAAAGCGAATATCCTTTTGCAGAAAAGCGAGGATACAGAAGAAAAGACTGCTCCATAGCACTGCCATAAAAAAAGAAAAAAAGCTCAGCTCCATAGGGTTCCCCCCCCTTTCGGATTTCAATAATTCTTTGCGAATATTATTTTATCATTTCTGTAGGTACATCTTATGTCTATCATATTTTATAATGGAAGAGGTGTCAATAGATAAGTATTGACATTTTTCTATTCCCATGTTATATTATCCACATAATAATGATGATTAAAAAATACTATTTAAAATTAAAAAATAAAAATATGAAAGGAGCGAAAAAGTAAATAATCTGAAAGCTCTGCAAAAGAAAAACATGAAAAACAGGCCGGAAAGCTTTTGGCTTCCCAGCCTCAGGGGTCTCAGGATTAGCTTTCCCGGAGTTTTTGAATAATCTCTTCTAATTCCCGGATGACGTCGTTCTTATCCTCGCCAAACTCTTCCACCATCGCAACGGCAACTTTGGGAATCGAGTGTGCCTCCAGGCCGCGGCCGACGGCGAGACGTGCGACGTACTCTTCACGGGAGAGTAGATACCGGAACTGCCGTGCGTACTGTGTGCCGCACTGTGCATAGCCGCACACTTCGATGGCTTTTTTCTTTAACAGCGATTTCAGCATAATCGGAAGATAATTGTCGCTCCAGGAATGTTCATCCCCAATCGCCAGTATTTCTACGCTGGTCATGGGTTTGTCCTGTTTCCACAGGAGGTTCATCAGTTCTTCTTCTTTTGTTGTTAAACGATAGGGCTTTCTGCTCATATATAATAACCTCCAATAGTATTTTTTGTTCTCCAGAGTTATCATTTATATAATATTAGATAAATGCGGATGATGTCAATAGGAAAATGTAAGATAAGGAAAAAATATAATGTTTTCTACTTCGTTTTTGAAGAAAACACGTCTGCAAAAGCAGGAAAGGATGGGATTTGCATGAAAAAAGGATTCAGAAAGACATTGGTGTACAGCTTACTTGCATTGCTTTTCACAGGATTCTGTGTCATGCCGGCACAGGCCAGGACGCCGAAGCTGAACAAAACGAAGCTGTCCATGCGGGTGGGGCAGAAAAAAACGCTGAAAGTGAAAAATACGAAAAAGAAGGTAATCTGGAAAAGTTCAAAACCGAAAATCGTGAAAGTTTCAAAGAAGGGCGTCCTGACAGCGAAGAAGCCCGGAAAAGCTACCGTAAAGGCGAAGGCAGGAAGAAAGACGCTGAAATGTCATGTGACAGTAAAAAAGGAAGTGTGCATTTACAGGAAACCCTCCGGAGAGTGTCAGGTGAAAGGGGGATTTTCTTATGTCCGGACGGACGGAAGCAGAAAAGGAGCCAAATACCCGGAGGGAGTTTTGATTTCCACGAAAGCAGAACTGGAGAAATATTATCAGGAGAATCGTCAGTACTATGCGATGGACGGAAGTTTCCGGAAAACGATCAAAAGCTTTGACGATGCGTATTTTAAGAAAAATAAGCTTGTGGTTCTGGTCTTGCGGACAGGAAGCGGTTCTGACCGTTATCGCGTGGTCAGTGTAGATTATAATAATCAGAAAAAGGAATATCAGGCCGAGGTAGAGCTGATCCCGGCAGACGTCGGGACGTGCGATATGGCGGTATGGCATATTCTGCTTCCGGTAACTGGAAGGATACCAAAGGACAGTAACGTGAAAGTCAAAGTCAGCAGGAATCCGGAAGCAAACGCATTTGAAAAGGCGATGGAGCGCGCCGTCCTGAAGGATGATGGGAAATCTTTCAGAAGCCTTGCGGAATATCAGGGAATCCGGACGCTGACGAATGGTTTTACGGCGAAGCAGGCGGGCAATTTCGGAAAACAGGAATTTTCGGGGATGCGTAAATTCTCTTATAATCTGTTCCATCAGGCAGTCGCAGGGGTAAAGGAAAAGAATCCGGTCATTTCACCCATCTCTGCATATTTCGCGCTCTCTATGGCGGCGGCAGGCTCCGGTGGGGAGACGAGGAAGCAGTTTGCGGATGTACTGGGCATGACGGAGAGCCAGTTGGAAAAGAATGCGGCGTGCGGCCAGTTAAAGCGGCATTTAAGCAGCGTGGGAAATGCCACAGTGTTGAACATTGCCAATTCCATTTGGACAGATCAGGACTTTTCGGTTTCCGGGGAATATTTGCAGAACATCGTAAACTATTTTGATTCCGAAGTCTACAGCGGAAGGATGGACTCCGATGAAATGAAAAATGCGATCAACCAGTGGGGAAGCGAGAAAACAAACGGTTTGATTGATCAGTTGCTGGATGAAAATTTTTCACCGGACGTCGTGTTGAATCTGCTCAACGCAGTTTATCTGAACGCGGAATGGGCGAAGCCGTTTGAAGCCGAAGATACGAGGGAAAGAATCTTTTACAGAGAGGACGGTACGCAGGAAAGGACAAAGTTCCTGCACAGTGAGCGGATGCTGGATTATATAGAGACAGACAATGCGCAAGGCGCCGTTCTTCCATATAAAGACGGGAAAACAGTTTTTGTGGCGCTGCGCCCCACAGATGGAAGCAGGGTGCGGGAATTTGCAGGGAAGCTGGATGAGGCCGCTGTGAAAGAATACCTTTGCAACGCGCGGCAGGCAAGGTTTGATTTCTATATGCCAGCTCTGGAGACGGAATGTAAGGTGGAAATGAATGAGGCTCTGAAAAGCATGGGGCTTACGAGGGCATTTGACAGCGTGCGTGCAGATTTTTCGAAAATCCCGGAGAAAGCGGACGTGCAGCTCTGGATTGACAGGGTATTCCAGAAGGTAAAAGTCAAGGTAAATGAAAAGGGAACCGAGGCCGCCGCAATCACGGATATCAGCATGAAAGCGGAAAGCGCGCCCTGGGGACTGAAAGTGATCCGGACGCTTGACCTTAACAGCCCTTATGTTTATGTAATCGTAGACCTTGCATCGCAGACCCCGTTGTTTACCGGGGTTGTGGAGGAACCGGCTGCCGGCAGATAAAGTGAAAAAGGAGTAAAATACTGGATTTTTTGTGAAATTAGCACTTGCATTCTTTCGATGCAAGTGCTATACTGTTAAGCGAACTTTGTGTCAGGACGCTATTTTTGTGTCCTTTTACGCTTGTATACAAGCGGCAAGAATGGTGAAAGGAGGCATAACCATGAAGGTTAGATCATCAGTGAAACCTATTTGCGAAAAGTGCAAAATCATCAAGAGAAAGGGAAGCATCAGAGTAATCTGTGAGAACCCGAAGCACAAACAGAGACAGGGATAGGCGCGGAACGAGTGTGATTTCGTGAGAGAACTGTCCGGTGAATGAATCGGACATCCGGGTTTATGTTTGTGAAAATGAAAGCGGCTGCAGTATGACTCACCAGGCGGTGTTGTCCATACTGATGACAATATATAGAGAGAGGCAACGGAGAGGAAGCAGTACACTCGAAAATGCTGCGTGGCAGTACATGCAACAGCACACTCGAAAATGCTGCGCATTTCCTCGTTATGGGCGTTCCGCCCAATGACAAAATAAAAAATCAGTCTTTAGCAAGCGAGCTTGCACAGCCTGAATTTTCATTTTGCCGCTGTTGCATTACACGAAATATATTGCTCAAATACCGGGCTTATGCGTACCGTCGTAAGCGCGGAAAGGTCGTATTCTATACGGCTGGATACTGGAAAGAACAGATCGTTCAGAAAGGTATCTCAATTTAGGGACGATATAAAACGAGGCAGGGAGTGCACAACATTTCAGACGGCATCCGTCCCGGATGACGGGCTGCATGAACCGGCCGACAAGAAAATGGAGGAAAATTACATGGCTCGTATTGCTGGTGTAGACTTACCAAGAGAAAAACGTGTAGAAATCGGTTTAACTTATGTATACGGAATCGGTAGAGCAAGCTCAAACAAGATTCTTGCTGCTGCCAATGTAAATCCTGATACCCGTGTCAGAGATCTTACAGACGAGGAAGTATCCAGAATCCGTGACGTCATGGATGAGCATTATACCGTAGAGGGTGATTTGAGAAGAGAAATCGCTCTGAACATTAAGAGACTTCAGGAAATCGGATGTTACAGAGGAATCCGTCATAGAAAAGGACTTCCGGTACGTGGACAGAAGACAAAGACGAATGCAAGGACAAGAAAAGGCCCGAAGAGAACGGTTGCAAATAAGAAGAAATAAAGAACAAGTCAACAAGTAATTATTTGAGAAAGTAGGTTAGTTTAAAATGGCTAAAAAAGTTACCAAAAAAGTGACAAAAAAGCGTGTAAAGAAAAACGTTGAACGCGGACAGGCACATATCCAGTCATCTTTCAATAACACAATCGTTACATTGACAGATGCGGAGGGAAATGCTTTATCATGGGCAAGTGCAGGTGGTCTGGGATTTAGAGGTTCAAGGAAATCTACTCCATATGCGGCACAGATGGCAGCAGAGACTGCTACAAAGGCGGCATTAGTACATGGTCTGAAGACTGTAGACGTATTTGTAAAGGGTCCTGGTTCAGGACGTGAAGCAGCAATCCGTGCATTATCTGCATGCGGTCTGGAAGTAACCAGCATCAGGGACGTAACACCTGTACCACACAACGGATGTCGCCCACCAAAACGCAGAAGAGTCTAATGAGGAGGTATTAGGAAGATGGCAGTTAATAGAGTTCCTGTTCTGAAAAGATGCAGATCACTTGGTTTAGATCCAGTTTATCTGGGAATTGATAAGAAATCTACAAGAGAGTTAAAGAGGGCAAACCGTAAGATGAGCGAGTACGGTTTACAGCTCAGAGAGAAACAGAAAGCGAAATTCATCTACGGCGTTCTGGAGAAACCTTTCAGAAATTACTATAAGAAAGCGGAGAAGATGCCGGGCATGACAGGTCCGAATCTGATGATGCTTCTGGAGACGAGACTGGATAACGTGGTTTTCCGTCTGGGATTCGCCAGAACAAGAAAAGAGGCAAGACAGATCGTTGACCATAAGCATGTGCTGGTAAATGGAAAACAGGTAAATATCCCGTCTTATCTGGTAAAAGCCGGGGATGTTGTTGAAATCAAAGAAAAATGCAAATCCATGCAGAGATATAAAGATATCCTGGACGTAACTGGCGGAAGACTTGTTCCGGAATGGTTAGACTGCGATCAGGAAGCTCTGAAGGGTAGTGTAAAAGAGGCGCCGGCAAGAGAAGTCATCGATGTACCAGTGGACGAGATGCTTATCGTCGAGTTATATTCTAAATAATCTGTAGGATTATAGATACCCTCGTAACCATGATAACCCAAAAGGAGGGACTTTATAGTGTTCGATTTTAACAGACCTAAAATTGAAATTGCTGAAATATCAGAAGATAAAAAATATGGCAGATTTGTTGTAGAGCCGCTGGAAAGAGGCTATGGAACAACTCTGGGCAATTCTCTCCGCAGGATTATGCTTTCTTCTTTGCCGGGTACAGCAGTGAGCCAGGTGAAGATAGAGGGCGTACTGCATGAGTTCAGTTCGATTCCGGGTGTAAAGGAAGACGTGACTGAGATCATCATGAACATTAAATCACTGGCTATTCAGAATAACAGTGAAACGAATGAAGCGAAATCGGCTTATATCGAATTCGAAGGGGAAGGCGTCGTAACGGCTGCCGATATTCAGGCGGATCAGGACATCGTCATCATGAATCCGGATCAGGTGATCGCTACATTAAATGGCGGCGCTGACAGCAAGCTCTTTATGGAGCTTACCATTACAAAGGGCAGAGGTTATGTGAGCGCTGAGAAGGGGAAAACGGAGGATATGCCAATCGGTGTGATTGCGGTGGACGCTATTTATACACCGGTAGAGCGCGTAAATCTTACTGTTGCGAATACCCGTGTGGGTCAGGTGACGGACTATGATAAATTAACACTGGATGTATATACGAACGGTACTCTGGCGCCGGATGAGGCAGTCAGTCTGGCCGCAAAGGTTCTGAGCGAGCATCTGAGCCTGTTCATTGATCTTTCGGAAAATGCGAAATCCGCTGAGATTATGATTGAGAAAGAGGACAATGAAAAAGGCAAAGTGCTGGATATGAACATTGATGAACTGGAACTGTCGGTTCGTTCTTACAATTGTTTAAAAAGGGCCGGAATCAACACGGTGGCAGAGCTGTGTAACAGGACTTCCGAGGATATGATGAAAGTTCGTAACCTGGGACGGAAATCCCTGGAGGAAGTATTAGGAAAATTAAAAGAGCTTGGGCTGGAATTAAACGCGGGCGACGAGTAGGAGGCTGCGTGCCGCTTCACAAGCCGGTGGGATTGTGAAGCTTCCCGTACAGGCGGCGAATAAAATTTGTAGAATGAAAGCATCTGTGGAGTAAGCCCGAAGTGCATGCGCAGGTGTTCCACAAATGGAGGAAAAAAGAATGGCAGGTTATAGAAAACTTAGCAGAACATCAAGCCAGAGAAAGGCTTTAATCAGAGGGCAGGTAACAGCCCTGTTGCAGCATGGTAAAATCGTTACGACAGAGGCAAAGGCAAAAGAAATCCGGAAGGTTGCGGAGGGACTGATCGCTCTGGCTGTAAAGGAAAAAGACAATTATGAGACGGTTACCGTTACAGCGAAAGTAGCTCGTAAGGACAAAGACGGAAAGAGAGTAAAAGAAGTTGTAGATGGAAAGAAAGTTACCGTTTATGACGAGGTTCAGAAGGAGATCAGGAAGGATCTTCCATCCAGACTGCATGCAAGAAGAGAGATGCAGAAAGTTCTTTACACGGTAAAAGAAGTTCCGGCAGAGGCAGCAGGAAAGAAGAGAAATACAAAAGAGATCGATCTGACTGAGAAATTATTTACAGAGATCGCTCCGAAGTATGCAGGACGCAATGGTGGTTACACCAGAATCGTTAAAATCGGCCTTCGCCGTGGCGACGCAGCGATGGAAGTTCTCTTAGAGCTGGTATAGAAAAAAATGGTGGCACGGGGTTCTTTTGAATCCCGTGCTTTGTTGTTGCCATGTATTTGGAAGAAGCTGCCGGCGGCAGGTTCTGTAGGTATGGGGATTATGATGGAAAAGAAAAAATATCTTGGAATTGTTTGTATTATAACATCGGCCTTTTTCTTTGCCCTGATGAATGTATTTGTGCGGCTGTCCGGGGACTTGCCGTCCGTCCAGAAAAGCTTTTTTCGGAATCTGGTAGCCATGGTCTTTGCTTGGGTTCTGCTGAAGAAGGATGGAAGCTGGTTCTCAGGAAAAAAGGAGAATGTGAAATATCTGTTTGTACGGGCGGCGGCAGGAACTATTGGAATTCTGTGCAATTTCTATGCAGTCGATCATCTGGTTTTGGCAGACGCTTCTATGCTGAATAAGATGTCGCCGTTTTTTGCCATTGTATTCAGCTTCTTTCTTTTAAAAGAGAAGATTACAATACCCCAGATCGTGTTTGTGGCGGGCGCTTTTCTGGGAAGCCTGCTGATCATCAGGCCCACGGCCGCAATTTTTCAATCACCGGAGGCGCTGGTCGGACTTGCCGGCGGACTGACGGCGGGACTGGCCTATACCTGTGTGCGCGTGTTGGGCCAGCGGGGGGAGAAGGGGGCGTTCGTAGTGTTTGTATTTTCCGCATTTTCCTGTCTGGCGACGCTGCCCTGGCTTTTATTCCAGTATCATCCAATGACGGCCTTACAGCTCATTTATTTGCTTCTGGCGGGGTTATCGGCAGCAGGCGGACAGTTTTCAATTACAGCGGCCTATTTTCATGCGCCGGCACGGGAAATATCGGTATATGATTATTCGCAGATTGTATTTTCGGCAGTTCTGGGATTCTTCCTGTTTGGACAGATACCGGATGTGTTAAGCTGGCTGGGATATGGCGTCATTTGTACAATGGCGGTTTTGATGTTTTTTTATCAGAAGAGTAAGGGATATAATAAGTAAGAGATTTGCAAAAGAAAAGACAAATCCGTTTGCCGCAAAAAGTGGCAAACGGATTTGTTTTTTCTAAATATCTGTTATCTGTTTCAGCGACTTCTTTTTGTAAAAGGCATATCCCAAAAGTGCAAGCAGAAATGCGGATGCTCCAAACAGATAATAGAGGGTCGTTCCGCTTCCTCCGGCAGAAGGAAGTAAGATGGCGGTGGATTGATTGTTTACCTCTACCGTCGGCATTTCGGCCGAAGAGGAGGAGGCAGTTCCAATCGTTACACGGTTCGGATTTTCGCCGCCAGGGTAGGTCACCACGAATGAGAAGCGGTCAATCAGGGCAGTAGTCCCGTCAAAAACCGGATTTCCGTCCGTGTCCAGTTCATAAATGTAATAGGTTTCGCCGGGAGTCAGTCCGGTAAAGACCGGCCTGGAAACGCCGTTCCCGTTCAGTTGGTAAACAGGTACATTGTTCTGATAGGTAATGGTCAGAATCTGTAACGGGTCTGCGGCTGTCCCGGTCTGTACTTCTGCATAAAGGCCAAACCGATAGGTTCCGTTGACTGACCGGTCTGCAACGGTACCATCGGATTTCAGGAATTGTTTCGTTACGGCAGCTTCTCCTGAGGAATTGTAGAAGGTATACGTATAAGTGGAACCTCCATACCAGACGTTCACATTCTCAGGAAAATCAGGATATACCATAACGCCATTCTCACGGTTTCCTTTGGCGACTGCGAAATAAACAGGGGTAGAATCCAGAAGGTAACCGTCTGGCGCTTTGGTTTCTGTCAGGCAGTAAATCTGATTAAATTCCAGAAGATTTGCCACATTCAGTATACCGTCCGCATCGGTGCTGCCTTGATAGACTGCCGTCTCTTCTGTTGTTCCCAGGATGATGGTTCCATCCGGGTCTGTCGCAGTCCCGACTTTCTGAATCTTGAACTCAGCTCCGGAAAGATGAACGGCAGTATTGTTCCGGTCTGCCTTAATCAGCCGGAAGGTGGGGGACAGGCTTTCGACAGTACCGCCAATGGTATAGGAAAAATCGTCTACATTTACTTTGCCGCTGTCTGGCGCCGCCTGCCCTTCATAATATGCGTCATTGGAGAAATCAAGGGGTTCTCCGGGAGCGGCCTGCAAAAGTGTCTCATAGGTAATTGTGAGAGGAATCCCATCCGGCAGTACGAGACGGAGTGTGTTATCCAGAAGGGACGAAGTCCATCCCTCAACGAGCTGTCCGGTTTTCGTGTTCTTTACGGTAAGAGACTCACTGTCCAGAATCAGTTTATCGCTCATGGAATCCACCAGGGTCAGGGTGTCGCTGCCCGGAACCAGGTCTTCTCCAAGTGGGTTGACCTGAATTTCAAATGGATATTTCGGACCGTGGATGCTGGGATCGTAGACTCCGGCGCTTTTTGAAAGCGTGCTTTTCGTAAATGAAATATCTGCGGAATCCTCGTATTGCGCCCCATTTGGTGTTGTGGCAGTGATCTGGTTCTGGTAGGTAGTTTCTCCGGGTTTTAAGGTATCTGTTACACGGCATACCACCTGGAATTCGACGCCATGATTCTCGACGCCGGAGGGTTCCCCTTTGAGACCTGCTACGTTCCATCGGACCTCGCCGGTGTTCTTATTGTAATAGGAGTAGGAGCTGCTAAAATGCAGTTCCGTCCAGCCGTCCGCATCCTGAAGCTCCGGAATCTGAACCGCGGTGGGCTGAGAGAAACCATTATTTCCATACCAGGGCGAGCACCAGCAGCGGTCGACATAGGCAAGCTCCAGTCCTTCCGGAAGCTGGTCAAGCATCTCGGCTACGCCTGAAATCGTACCGCCGTAATTCACGTGTATGATCCAATCTACGTAAGTGCCGGGTTCTGTGATGTAATTTTGTTTGATTGCGTGGTTTCCATCTGCGCCAGCAGGCCTGTGCAGCTCTGTCCATGTTCCGTCCTGTGCGCGGTTGAAAGCGCCGTAAGTTTCCTTGATGACGCCCCCCTTTCCGGCGAGGGATTTGCTGGCTTCATTTTGGGTGGTCCAGGTGGCTCCGTCATCGGTGGAGGTACGCAGCCCGTTCCGGTAAGTTACGAAGCCTCTTTTTCCGGTCGGTAATTGCAGAGGTTTTGTTTTCAGGATAATATAAACCTTTTGTCCGTCCGGGATGGTCAGGTCTTTCAGAAAATCAAGCTTCAGCCAGGTTCCTTCCGCTTCCCATCTATAATCGGCGTTCTCCGGAACCGTATCATCAGAGTATCTCAGGTTCAGCTTATTGCCAAGCAGTTCCTGGGTCATGAGCGGGCGGAGGGCTTCCAGGTTTGCGTAGTCATTTATGTTCTTTCCATCCGGAATGGAGCCGATAAAGACGCCTTCTACGGAATCCAACTGCATCTGATGCTGACCGGAAGCAGGAATTTCATCTCTGATTGAGATGTTCTCATTTAATGAGGAAGCATCCAATTCGACTGCCCAGAAAAGGGCGCCGTTTACCCAGTTGCTGCCAGTGCCGGCCTCCTCCCCGGCAGGAGCATAATACCAGGTATACTTGTGTGCATTGAAGTGATAGCCGCCTGTGACGTTTACGCCTACACTGACCGTAATGCCGGGAATCGTGATTGTTGCGTAAGGTCCCACGCCTGTTCCAGAAAGCGTAAAGGAATTTGTCACCTGTACCTCGCTGATGCTTTCCATATTTATTGGCTTTGCATAGTAAGTCAAAAGGTAGGCATATGTGCTGTCCAGTCCCAGGGCTTCCGGATGAAAATTAAAGTTTTGACGATCTTCAATGTCCAGCCAGACAGTTTTTGCCGGAGTCTTACCGGAAAAAGAAGCAATGGCATTTACGTCCAGCGTGTTTGGAGGAGTGGCGTCCTCCCCAATTTGGAATGCCTCAACCTTTACATAGCCGGTATAAGCGAGGTATCGTCCTAACTGGTCGGAAAAATTTGCAGCGGAGAGATCCCAGTCTCCGGCTTCGTTTACAAGCACCTGATACTGATAGCTTCCCTCTGGTATCTGGAAGGTTCCGGGAGAATCGGAAAGCACAGGGGTATCTCCGTCGCCATAGCGGTATACGGGGTGATCGGCAGGGATAGTGACGTCACGGGTCTGCTCCTGTCGTCCGCCAGTGATTTTCCGATCCCATACCTTGTGTCCCAGAAGCGTCGTTGTCGTGGGCATTCCATAGTAGAAGCCGTCCTGGTTTGTATTTCCCTTCATGGCATAAATCCGCGCTTCATTGTTGACATAAGAAGCAGTGTTCTGTTTTGCCAGAAGCTCAGGCTTCACCGTCAAATCATACTGGATGGTTTTGGTTTCACCCGGGGCGAGGGAACCAACGAATAAATCCATATATTGATTGCCTTGGTCACGCATATCCGGATTGTTCTGACCGGAGGGAACGGGGATGTCGGCCAGGGGAATTTCCCCGTTTATATTGCTCACAATCCGGATAGAGTCCACATCAAATTCCACGTAGTCCCTGAGGTCATTCTGAGAACGGTCATAAATCTTATCATAAATTTTCAGGCTGTCCAGGGTAAAGGAATTATCCGCAGGGGCGCTTAAGGTAATGGTAAAGGAAAGCTTTCCGGTTGCAGGATCAAACGCGGAGTCGGTTTTCCTTGAGTTAACGTTGACTTTCGGAATATATAAAGCGGTATCCTCCTTTTTAAAATAGGTTTTGGAAAAGGCTTCCGCCTGATTTGAAATATTACCTTGCGGCTTGTTGGTTGCATATTCAGGATTGACGAGGACGCGGTAGGTGAGTGTTCTCGTCTCACCCGGCTGCATGTCTCCGATCTCCCACACCAGAGCGCCCGGTTTGGAAGGGCTGCCTGCGGCCTGCTGGGGAAGCGTATGCTCGGAGTCAGGGATAACTCCCAGGTACACCTTTCCTGCTCCTGCTTCACCGGAAGCGCTCTGAATGGTTTCACGGGGTTCTCCGGACGGGCCGATCGTTCCTGGGGCGTCAGCGGCGGTCAGCGTGGTTTTTGTTTCGCTGATTCCGACATATTCACGAATGAAGGAATTTCCCGCCGGGGCGTCTGACGTGGTCGGAAAATGATCCGCGACGCGTACATCCGGGATGGCGCTGGAGCCTTCCGGAATGGACACCCGGAGCGTGTAGGTCAGATAGACCTTTTTATTCCGGTTTTCATCATATTCTTCTGTGAGAATTGGTTCGCTCTTTTCAAGGTTCAGCGCGCCGTATTTGGCAGTCAGGTCGCTTTCAAATGGAATCTGAATGGTAACATTTCCAATTGTAATTTGGTTGTTCTCATCTTCCTTTATTTTTGACCAGTCAAAGGCAAGCTCTATATTGAAATCTCCCGAAATGGTGGGTGATTCGTTGAGCCGTTTTTCAAGCCACGCCTGGTCGAATTGCAGACGCACGACAGAGTTTCCGTCTGCAATCAGTCTGCCGGCAACAGCTCCGTCCGCAATCAACTGGCCTTCCTGTGGAGGAGTTGTCAGCAGTTCCGGAAGTGTGTACGTTATGGTACATCCCGCCGCCAGAAGATCGGAAATCGGTACGTCGGTATAATTGATTTCCAGCTTTGCGGCCGCGTTCGCAGGCACTTCAGAAGTAGAAGAACTGATCAGAACCCAGTTATTGGAGCTGTCCTTATAGTACAGCCTGGGCGGATTGGTCGTACTGTCGATATAGGGAACGAGCGGGAGCGGCTCGGAATCCGCAGTTACACTTTCCGGCGCTTCGGTCTTTGTGACAGATTCTGTCTCATCCGAAGGGTCGGGTGACGGCGGGGCTTCCAGTACAGGACGTTCTGTGGAAGGCGTTTCCGGCGCAGGTTCCGCTTTGGCCGTTTCCGTTTCAGACGGTTCAGCCACGGGTGATTCCGTGACAGCCTGTTCTGGCTGGGACTGTTCCGTTGCTTTGATGGTTTCCGTTTCCTTTGGCGGGTAGCAGGCTTCTGTATGGGTATGCTCTTCCTTCGTGCATACCAGAACAGGGTTCTCTGAACCTGCGTCTGCCTTTGCAAAGCATTCGGCTGTGTGGGTGTGCTCCTCCATGCCGCAGAGCGTGTCCGTTTCGAGCGTAATTGCAGGCAGGATCAGCAAATATACGGTCAGGAATACGACGACAGAGGACATGGCAAGGATCAGCTTATACCAGGCTTTTCGTTTTTTCTTGTTTTTCAGGTACTGCGTAGTTTTTTGTGGTGTTGAAGAATTCATATGGACATTCCCCCTTTGCATTTTTCTCTATCATATTGGCTTTCATGAGCCTCATACATTAAGTAGAATATCTTTAATTGTACACTTTTTTTAAAACATATACAAGATGATTTTAGAAAAATAAGGAGCTGTAAGAAACGGGCGGGCAGAAAAAAAGATTGACTTTTGGGGCGGCCTGTGCTATAAATGAAAAGTACCTTTCTAAAGGGGATTGGTCAAATGGTATGACAGGAGTCTCCAAAACTCTTAGCGGGAGTTCGATTCTCTCATCCCCTGTACAAAAGCCTGAAATTGTCGGGATTCTCCGGCAGTTTCAGGCTTTTATGTTGTATCGCGCGCCGCTTAAATATGCGGCGTATTTTTTTGATAAATCAGTTTCAACCCTTTCAGCAGCAGGGCGTCGTCGATGATGATGTCTTTCATGCAGTGCGGAATGATACATTCCGCCAGACCTCCGGTGGCGATTACGGTGGCTTTGGAGCCAAGTTCCTTTTCGATGCGCGAAATGATGCCGTCGATACAGGAAGCGTTTCCGTAAATCAGGCCGCTTTTCATACAGTCGATCGTGTTGGTGCCGATCAGCTTTTTCGGCGCTTCCACGCTGATACGGGGAAGCTGCGAGGTACGGCTGGTGAGAGAGTCGGAAGAGACGCGGATTCCGGGAAGAATCATGCCTCCGATATAATTATTCTTTTTATCCACGACAGAGATCGTGGTGGCGGTTCCCATATCAATGATGATGAGAGGAGGCTTGTATTCTGCAATACCTGCCACGGCATTAACGACCAGGTCGCTTCCAAGCTGCGCCGGGTTGTCCATCAGGATATTCAGGCCGGTTTTTACGCCGGGGCCTATGACGATGATATTTTTGTCCGTGATCTTCTTTACGGCATCCTTTATCATGTTCGTGACGGGCGGTACGACAGAGGAAATGATGGAGCCTTCGATTTCTGAGGGATTCAGATGATAAATCTCCAGTACATTTTTAAAACTGATCGCATATTCCAGAACAGTCTTTGTGGAGTCCGTGGAAAGGCGTTCCACAAAGAGAATCTCTTCATTTTTAATACATCCGATCACGATGTTTGTATTTCCAATATCGATTGCTAAAAGCATAAGTCCCTCCCAATTATAAACTAAGCAGTTTTTTCGCGTCCGGTTTCCACGCCCGGAATAAAGCGGGCTTTGTATAAAGCGGCACCGACGGCTCCGACGATAATCGTGGAAGCGATCATCTCAAATACGGCGTTGATTCCCACAAAGGTGCAGATAAACAGGAGAATGTTCTGCCCTCCGATCAGACCCTGGAGATATTCGGTATTTCCAAAAAGCACTACCAGAGCCAGCATAAAGAAAGCGGTATTGAAAAATGCAGAGAAAAAGCCCGTGACCGCACAGGACAGGTAAATGTTACCGGATCTGCGGACGCCTTTAAAAAGGAAGCCGAGGAGCAATCCGTCCAGAAGGCGCGGGACAAATCTTTGGACAAAGGCCAGGAATGGATTGATCTCAAAAAGCAGAGCGCCCATTGCGCTGGTTCCTCCGACGCCGATACACTGTAAAAAGCTGGTAAGGCCGAAAACAGCGCCGGCAAAGGCGCCGCCTGCGGGACCCAGAACGATGGCGGCGATGGCCACAGGTATGATATTAAAGGTGATCGCCAGAGGCCCGATGTTCAGATAGCCGAGAGGTGTGTAGGCCATCAGCAGGAGAATACCTGTGATCAGGCCGAGGACTGTGAGCTGCATAGTTTTTGATGTTGTTTTCATAGTTTACTTTCCTCCTTGTTATTATTCCCGTAAAGACAAAGCTCCGGCGGGACGGCGGAAGAATTTCCGTTACTGCCCGTTTCCGGTACAGCACGCTTCCGGTTTCAGCCCCGGTGTGGAACGTATGCCCTTTTTATAGGGATACAACACAATTTACTCAGGTATCATAGCATAGGGAATTTAAAAAAACAAGCGGAAAAGTTTTATGGACTGACAAAATGGGAAAAATATGATATGATGTTCGGAAACATGGAAATTTTGGGAAACGAGAGAAAGGGGATTCAGATGCTGAAGGGAAAAACAGTGATATTGGGCGTGACAGGAAGCATCGCAGCCTATAAAACTGCATATCTGGCGAGTATGCTGGTAAAGCTTCGCTGCGAGGTACATGTCATCATGACGAAAAATGCCGTGAATTTTATCAATCCGATTACCTTTGAAACGCTGACGGGGCACAAATGCCTGGTGGACACCTTCGACCGGAACTTTACGTTCAATGTGGAGCATGTGGCGCTGGCGAAGCAGGCGGATGCGGTGCTGGTAGCCCCGGCGACCGCCAATGTGATCGGAAAAATGGCGCATGGCCTGGCGGATGATATGCTGACGACAACCGTTCTGGCGTGTACCTGTAAAAAGATCGTGTCACCGGCAATGAACACGGGGATGTATCGGAATGAAATGGTGCAGAATAATATAGAAGCTTTGAAAAAGCATGGCTTTGAAGTGATCTCTCCGGCGGCGGGGCGGCTTGCCTGCGGCGACGTGGGGGATGGGAAGATGCCGGAGCCGGAGACGCTGCTGGAATATCTTCTGAAAGAAATCGGCCACGAAAAGGATATGGAAGGGCTAAAGGTGCTGGTGACGGCGGGGCCGACCAGGGAGGCGATCGATCCGGTGCGCTATATCACGAACCATTCCACAGGAAAGATGGGCTATGCTCTGGCAAGAGCCTGTGTGCGCCGGGGAGCGCATGTAACGCTGGTGACAGGGCCGACGGCTCTTGAGCGGCCTGCTTTTGCACAGGTAGTTGAGGTCGAAAGCGCACAGGAGATGTTTGAGGCTGTGACCGGACTGGCACAGGAGCAGGATATTATTGTAAAGGCGGCGGCGGTGGCGGATTACCGTCCCTGCACCGTGAGCCCCGAAAAGGTGAAGAAGGCAGAGGGAGAGCTGTCACTGGCGCTGGAAAGGACGGATGACATTCTAAAATATCTGGGAGAACACAAACGTCCCGGCCAGTTTTTGTGCGGGTTTTCTATGGAAACGGAGCATATGCTGGAAAATTCCAGAAAAAAGCTGAACAAGAAACGTCTGGATATGGTGGTGGCGAATAATCTGAAGCAGGATGGCGCGGGCTTTGGCACGGATACGAATATTATCACGATTCTTACAAAAGAACGGGAGGTCAGCCTGAAGAAAATGAGCAAGGAGGAAGCGGCTGACAGGATCATAGATCAGATTCTGGCCATGCGGAGGAAAAAAGAAGATGAAAAGTTATGAGACAGTTTGGGAGATTTTTAATGAATGTGCGAATAACCAGATGAGGGACGTGTTTATTGACGAAATAGAAACGGACGATATCGAAGGATTTCTAGAGCGGAAATTTAAAGGAAAAGAAGTCACATTTGAAAAGCAGGTGCTGAAAGACGGAACGATTGTGTATGACATCATGGCCTCCGGCATCCGGCAGAGATATTCATTTACGGAGATATGACATTATGAGGAAAAAAATAAGAAACTGGCTGAGAAACTGTTCCAGGATGCAGGTCATTGGCCTGGGCTTTATCCTTTTGATTCTTTGCGGGACGATTCTTCTGATGCTGCCAATATCTACAAAAGGCGGGGTGGATACGGGCGTTATGGACGCACTGTTTACGGCGACGTCCGCAAGCTGTGTGACGGGGCTTGTACGGGTGGATACGGCGAATCACTGGAGCCTGTTCGGGCAGATCGTGATTCTTCTGCTGATTCAGACGGGAGGGCTGGGATTTATGACGATCAGCGTCCTGTTTTCCCTCATGCTGAAAAGGAAGATCGGGCTTCGGGAGCGGGGGCTGCTCTCAGAGAGTGTAAATGCGCTTGAGATGGGTGGAATCGTTCACCTTATGAAAAAGATCCTGCTGGGGACGTTTTTGGTAGAGGGAATCGGAGCGTTTGTGCTTTCCATCAGGTTCTGCGGCGAGCTGGGGCTTTTAAAGGGGATTTATTATGGAATCTTCCATGCGGTCTCTGCTTTCTGCAACGCAGGCTTTGATCTGATGGGGTATCAGGGGGAGTATTCTTCCCTGGTGAATTATTCCGGCGACTGGCTGGTAAATCTGACCATTGTGGCGCTTATCATCATTGGGGGAATCGGATTTATCGTGTGGGATGATGTGACGAGACACGGGCTGCACTTCCGGAAATACAGGGTGCATTCGAAGATCGTGCTGACGACCAGCGCAGTTCTTGTGTTTGGCGGCGCGCTGCTGTTTTATATTTTTGAAGCGGATAACCTGGCGCAGGGACTTTCACCGGGGGAGACGTTTCTTACCTGCCTGTTTGATTCCGTGACGCCCAGGACGGCAGGATTCAATACGACGGATATTGCGAAACTCACAGACAGCAGTAAGCTTCTGAGCGTGATCCTGATGTTTATTGGAGGAAGTCCGGGTTCTACGGCGGGCGGCATCAAGACGACGACTTTTCTGGTACTGCTTCTTTATGTGCGGGCGAATATGAAGCGAACCAGAGGCGTAAATATTTTTAAGAGAAGAATTGACGATGACGCAATCAAGAGAGCCAGTGCGGTGGCCTGTACGAATATGCTGATGGCGCTGGCGGCGGTATTAATCATCTGCGGCAATCAGGCGCTTGACATGCGGGATGTGATGCTGGAGGCGTTTTCGGCCATCAGTACGGTAGGGATGTCCACGGGCATCACCAGAGAGCTGACGGTATTATCCCAGGTCGTGATTATTTTACTGATGTACAGTGGAAGGGTGGGCAGCCTGTCGATGGCGCTGTCCTTTGCGGAAAAGAAAAAGATTTCACCTTATGAGCTGCCGGAAGAGAAGATTCTGATCGGATGACAGAGGCGGGGAGGACGGTATGGAGATAAAGAATAAACGAACACTGTTACTGTTGATCACTTATACGGTGCTGCTTTACTGGGGGCTGAACCATCTGGGGATGTTTATGGGAATCATAAAGCGGCTTCTGGAGGTTGTATTTCCATTTTTGGTGGGAGGGGCGATTGCGTTTGTGCTAAACGCTCCGATGAAAAATATTGAAAAAATGATAGCGCCGGCGCTTTCGGAAAAGAAGGCGGTTCTGCGGGCGGTGAGCATTCTGTTGTCTTTTTTGCTGGCTCTTGGAATCGTGGCCTTTGTGGTGATGCTGGTGATTCCGGAGGTGATGGATACCCTGATGCAGTTAAATGCCGGAATACCGGAATTTCTGGAGGATGTAAACGCCTGGATCAGCGAAGTGACGAAGAACCATCCCGAAGCAAAGGAATACCTGCTGTCTTTTGAACTCAACTGGTCGGACATCATGCAGAGAATCCTGGGAGTTTTGCAGGATGCGGCGGGAAATGTGGTGAGCTCGACCGTAGGGATGGCGACATCCGTAATCGGCGGTATCGTTTCCGCAGCGATTGGGGTGATTTTCTCGATTTATATCCTGGCGCAGAAGGAAAAGCTGGGGGCGCAGTTCCGGAAGATTATTTATGCGTATTTTCCGGAGAAGGCAGTCGTGCATATCCTGAAAGTGGGAAGGCTGGCAAACCGCACGTTTTCCGGATTTATTTCCGGTCAGTGTACGGAGGCGGTGGTATTTGGGCTGCTCTGCTACGTGGCTATGACGATTTTCCGTTTTCCTTATGCGGCGTGCATTGCGGCTATGATCGGGTTTCTGACGCTGCTTCCGGTGGTCGGCGCTTTTCTTGGGACGACGGTGGGGGCGCTGCTGATCATGGTAAACAGTCCGGTACAGGCGCTGTGGTTTATCGTGTTGATTCTTGTGCTTCAGCAGATCGACGGGAACCTGATCTATCCCCGCATCGTGGGAAATTCCGTGGGACTGCCAAGCCTCTGGGTGCTGGCGGCGGTAACGGTAGGCGGCAATCTGCTGGGAATCGGGGGAATACTGGTATTCGTCCCTCTCGTGTCGGTGTTTTATGCGCTCTTCCGTGAGAATGTATATAAGAACCTGGGGAAAAAAAAGATCACGCAGGAAGAGCTGGAGAAATAACATGTATGGTAACAGTTCAGCCATGGCCGACAAAACGGGCGAATCATGCTTGCATGAATGAGCACGTTGTGCGGGACATGAGCGGAGCGCCAGAATATGAGCAAAAAGAGTTGCGAAGCAACGAAGTGCACGTAAGTGCGATTTTGCGAATGGCGCGGGCTGAACTGTTACCATGTATGGATGAAGGCGTGACAGATGACCTTGTAAAATAAGGAAAAAAAGTGTATGATATCGATAAACGAAAGCCGGGAATCCGGCGGATGCAAGGAGGAAATAAAAATGGCAGAGAAAGAATGCAGCAACACGAGCTGTACGAAGGAGAGCTGCGAGGGATGTCCTTCCAGACAGCAGCCGCAGAGCTTTTTGGTGGAGCCGAACTGCTATACGGAAATCAAGCATGTCATTGGCGTCGTCAGCGGAAAGGGCGGCGTGGGAAAATCTATGGTGACAGCATCCCTGGCGAATCTGATGGCGAAGAAGGGATACCGTGTGGGAATCTTGGATGCGGATATTACAGGACCGTCCATTCCGAAGATGTACGGGCTTCATGGACCTGCACAGGCGGGTGACGAGGGGATTTACCCCATGATTAGTGAAAATGATATTAAGGTCATGTCCATTAATCTTCTGATGCCGGATGAGGAATCACCGGTCATCTGGAGAGGGCCGGTGATTTCCGGGGTGGTAAAGCAGTTCTGGACAGACGTCATCTGGGGCGAGCTGGATTATCTTTTCGTGGACATGCCTCCGGGAACCGGGGATGTGCCGCTGACCGTATTCCAATCCCTTCCGGTGGAGGGAATCGTGATCGTATCTTCGCCGCAGGATCTGGTGCGCATGATTGTAAAGAAAGCGTACAACATGGCGAAAGCGATGAATGTTCCGGTCATCGGAATCGTAGAAAACTACAGTTACTTCAAATGTCCGGACTGCGGAAAGGAAATTAAGGTATTTGGCGAAAGCCATATCGACGAGATAGCCGCAGAGATGGGGCTTCCGGTGCTTGGCAAAATGCCGATCGAGCCGGAACTGGCAAGGCTTTCCGACGAAGGGAAATTCGCAGAGACGGATCATATTTATCTGGAGCAGGCATTTTCCGAGCTGCGGAAAAATAAAAAACAGAAATAGGAATGAGGTGGGACAGTCTGCGAGGGACGGTTCCATCTTATTTTTTGCTCTTCAAAGGATTTGTGACAATTCACGGTTTGGCGGGGAGATGTCCACTTACCCCGGAAGTTTATGGAGACGGAAAT
>CALCMD010000111.1 GCA_937965795.1 uncultured Lachnospiraceae bacterium
ACATGATTCAAGAGTGCAAAAATCCCATCGTCGAAGACGATTTTCATGGATTTTTGCATCGGAACTGTGAAGGTACTGAACAGTTACGAAAAAAGTGCAAAATACAAAAAGATGGGAAAATGAGAGATTAAATGAGATAAAACAAGAAAAATAGATAAAAAGTAGAAATATACAGCAATATCTCCGCTTGCACATTTTTTGAATTTTCACTATTATAATTCCAATGATTAGCACTCGATAAAAGCGAGTGCTAATAAGAAAGAAAACCTGATAATATGTAAGGAGGCATCATACAATGAAATTAGTACCTTTAGGCGACAGAGTTGTATTGAAACAGTTTGAAGCAGAAGAAAAAACGAAATCAGGAATTATTCTGGCAAGCAAATCCCAGGAAAAACCTCAGGAGGCAGAAGTTATTGCTGTGGGACCGGGTGGAATGATTGATGGAAAAGAAGTAGTTATGCAGGTAAAACCAGGCGACAAAGTAATTTATTCCAAATATGCAGGAAACGAAGTGAAGCTGGAAGACGAAGAGTACATCATTGTAAAACAAAGTGATATTCTGGCAGTTGTAGAGTAATCAAGGAGGCAGAACATTATGGCAAAGGAAATTAAATACGGATCAGAAGCAAGAGCGGCGCTGGAAGCCGGCGTGGATAAGTTAGCAGATACAGTAAAGGTAACGCTTGGACCCAAAGGAAGAAACGTAGTATTGGATAAGCAGTTTGGAACACCGCTTATTACAAATGACGGCGTAACGATCGCAAAGGAAATCGAGCTGGAAGATGCTTTTGAAAACATGGGCGCACAGCTTGTAAAAGAGGTTGCTACAAAGACAAATGACGTGGCGGGCGACGGTACAACGACAGCAACGGTACTGGCACAGGCCATGATTCATGAAGGAATGAAGAATCTGGCAGCCGGCGCAAATCCGATTATTCTGCGTAAGGGTATGAAGAAAGCAACGGACGCCGCCGTTTCTGCAATCGCGGCTATGAGCAGCAAGGTAAACGGTAAAAATCAGATGGCAAGAGTAGCAGCTATTTCCGCAGGGGATGATGAAGTAGGAAATATGGTAGCAGACGCTATGGAGAAAGTTTCCAACGATGGCGTCATCACCATTGAGGAATCCAAGACGATGAAAACAGAACTGGATCTGGTAGAAGGTATGCAGTTTGACAGAGGATATATTTCTGCATACATGGCGACCGATATGGAGAAGATGGAAGCAGTTCTGGAAGATCCATATATTCTGATTACCGATAAGAAGATTTCGAATATTCAGGAAGTTCTGCCTCTTCTGGAGCAGATCGTACAGTCGGGAAGAAAGCTTCTGATTATTGCAGAGGATATTGAAGGAGAAGCGCTGACAACCCTGATTCTCAATAAGCTTCGTGGAACCTTCCAGGTAGTAGGCGTTAAGGCTCCGGGATACGGTGACAGAAGAAAAGAGATGCTTCAGGATATCGCAATCCTGACAGGCGGACAGGTGATTTCAGAGGAGCTGGGTCTGGAATTAAAGGATACGACCATTGACCAGTTAGGACGCGCAAAATCTGTAAAGGTACAGAAAGAGAATACCGTAATCGTAGACGGCGTAGGCGAAAAGAGTGAGATTCAGAACAGAATCAGCCAGATCAAGGCTGCGATCGAGACGACAACATCTGAGTTTGACAAAGAGAAATTGCAGGAGAGACTGGCGAAACTGGCAGGCGGTGTAGCAGTCATCCGTGTAGGCGCCGCTACAGAGACAGAGATGAAGGAAGCAAAACTCCGCATGGAGGATGCTCTGAATGCGACAAGAGCAGCTGTAGAAGAAGGAATCGTATCCGGTGGCGGTTCCGCTTATATTCATGCTTCGAAAGAGGTGGAAAAACTGGTAGCCGCTCTGGAAGGGGATGAAAAAACAGGAGCTCGTGTCATCCTGAAGGCGCTGGAGGCTCCGCTGTATCAGATTTCTGCAAATGCGGGTCTGGAAGGCGCTGTCATTATCAATAAAGTAAAAGAGTCCGAAGAAGGCGTGGGCTTTGACGCTTATCGTGAAGAGTATGTCAATATGGTAGAGGCAGGCATTCTTGACCCGGCGAAAGTTACAAGAAGCGCATTGCAGAATGCAACCAGCGTAGCTTCTACTTTCCTGACCACGGAGTCCTGTGTGGCGAATATTAAAGAAGATGCTCCGGCAATGCCTGCGGGGAACCCAGGTATGGGAATGATGTAAAACGTCTGGCAGGTGCAGCCGATGATTTAATCACAGAAGAAAGGGCTGCTGCAAAATAGTTTTTTGTGTACTATCTTGCAGCGGTCCTTTCTTCTATATAGAAACAAGGAGAAGAAGATGGATGGAAAGACACGAAAAGAGCTGAGAAAAGAGGAGAGGGAACGGTTAAAGGGGCTTTCGTTCAAAAAGAAACTGGGGTATATCTGGGATTATTACAAAATGGAGCTTGGTATCCTTCTGGTAGTCCTGGTAATTATTGGTCTCAGTGTCCAGGTTATGAAAGGTTCCGGAAAGACAACGGTTTTGTCTGCTGCCTTGATTAATGTGGAGAAAGTCAGCGGAGGGGAGACGCTGGAGTTTTCGAGGGAATTTTCGGACGATCTGGAGTTGGATGAGAAAAAAGAGGACATTTCTTTTGACGATTCTTATGTTATGAACATGCAGAGTGATGATATTATGACGACTGCCTGTCAGACAAAGTTGATAGCGGCGATTCAGGCAGAGACACTGGATGTGATGCTGATGCCGGAGGACGTTTACCAGCATTATCTGAAGGCAGGCGCTTATCTGAATCTGGAGGAGGTACTGGGAAAGGACTTCCTGAATCAATATCCGGAACTGGTATGTACCGGAAGAGAGGAAGGCGGCCGGGAGGACCATGTATATGGATTGAAGTTTGAGGAAAATGAAAAGTTAGAAGCGCTCTACGGAAAGCGGACGGTCTATTTTGCGGTGGCTTCCGGAAGTAAAAACGGAGAATATGTAAAAAGGCTGGCGGAGTATCTAATGGAAGGGAACGCCGCTTCCGGAGACGGCAAATGATGAATTGACAGCCGGAAAGCAAGTTGCTATACTGAAAGATATTGGTGCCGGATTTTTATGACACTGTAACAGGAGGAAAATATGAGTGATATGTACAGAGAGCTTCTGATTAAAAAAGAGCCGGGAATATCAGACAAGCTCTTAAAAGCAGGACTTATTCTGGCGACAGTACTGGCAGCGGCCGCCGTGCTGTTTACTCCGTGGGCGATTTTGATTCTCACGGCATTATGTTTCGTAGATTATTTTAAATTTCCGTCTTTTCATATGGAGTTTGAATATCTCTATGTAAACGGGGAGCTTGATGTGGATAAGATTATGGCGAAGACGACAAGAAAACGCGCGGCAAGCTATGATATGAAAAATATGGAAATGCTTGCGCTTTGGGATTCCCATGCTATGGATTCCTACAGAAACAATCAGAGGACAAAGGTGGTTGATTTTTCATCAGGGAGGGCAGGCGCTCCTGTTTATGCGATGGTGTATGATGGAGAAAAGGGGACTGAGGTGGTATTGTTTGAGCCGGATGAGATTATTTTGGATGATATTTGCCGAATCGCTCCCCAGAAAGTACATATCGGAAAATAAAATGAGATGTTGACAGGCGTTTTTGAATTTGATAAACTAAGGAAACTTACAATTACATAAAATTACTTTTTGAGAAAGAGAGGATATGGAAATGGGTAGTATTATTGGTGAAGGCATTACATTTGACGATGTACTTTTAGTACCGGCATACTCAGAAGTGATTCCGAATCAAGTGGATTTGTCGACCATGTTGACAAAAACAGTGAAACTGAACATTCCGATGATGAGCGCCGGAATGGATACCGTTACAGAGCATCGTATGGCGATCGCTATGGCGAGACAGGGCGGTATCGGTATTATCCACAAAAATATGTCAATCGAGGAGCAGGCAGAAGAAGTGGACAAGGTAAAGCGTTCTGAGAATGGCGTGATCACGGACCCATTTTACTTATCACCTCAGCATACACTGGCAGACGCCAATGAACTGATGGGAAAATTCCGTATTTCCGGTGTTCCGATTACAGAAAACGGAAAACTGGTAGGTATTATTACGAACCGGGACCTGAAATTTGAAGAGGATTTTTCAAAGCCGATCAAAGACTGTATGACATCAGAAGGGCTGATTACCGCAAAAGTGGGCATCACGCTGGAGGAGGCAAAGACGATTCTTGCAAAGGCGAGAAAAGAGAAGCTTCCGATCGTGGATGAGGACAATAATTTAAGAGGTCTGATTACGATTAAGGATATTGAGAAACAGATTAAATATCCTCTGTCGGCAAAGGATTCCCAGGGAAGGCTGCTCTGCGGCGCTGCTGTGGGAATCACGGCAAATGTTCTGGAGCGCGTGGCTGCGCTGGTAAAGGCGCATGTGGATGTGATTGTTCTGGATTCTGCGCACGGACATTCTGCAAATGTCATCCGCTGCGTGAAGATGATTAAAGAAAATTATCCGGATCTTCCGGTCATTGCAGGAAATGTGGCTACCGGAGAGGCGACGAAAGCGCTGATTGAGGCGGGTGTGGATGCGGTAAAAGTCGGCATTGGGCCTGGTTCGATCTGTACGACGCGTGTGGTAGCCGGAATCGGCGTACCGCAGATCACTGCGATTATGGACTGCTATGCGGTGGCGAAAGAATATGGCGTTCCGATCATTGCGGACGGCGGCATTAAATATTCCGGAGATATGACAAAAGCCATTGCAGCCGGCGCCAATGTATGTATGATGGGAAGCATGTTTGCAGGCTGTGACGAAAGTCCGGGAACCTTTGAGCTGTATCAGGGAAGAAAGTATAAAGTTTACCGCGGCATGGGTTCGATCGCAGCGATGGAGAACGGCAGTAAGGACCGCTATTTCCAGACGGATGCGAAGAAGCTCGTTCCGGAGGGCGTCGAGGGACGTGTGGCTTATAAAGGCAGCGTGGAAGATACGGTATTCCAGTTAATGGGCGGCCTTCGTTCCGGTATGGGATACTGCGGAGCGCCGGATGTGGAAACGCTCAAAAGCACGGGAAGATTTGTGAAGATTTCAGCAGCTTCCTTAAAAGAATCACATCCGCATGATATCCATATTACAAAAGAAGCGCCGAACTATAGCGTCGATCAATAATTAGCAGAATGGGGCTGCTGCGAAGTATGGTTTAGCTGCATGGAAGGCTATCCCATATTTGCGGCAGTCCCTGTTTGGCACAAGGGGCAGATATCGATGAGTGAGAAACATAAGAAAAAGCGCATGACCAGAGCACAGCGGCGAAAACAGATCAGGAGGCGCATGACGGTCGGCGGCCTGGGAGTCCTGGCGCTGGCAGCAGCGCTGGTGATTGCGCTGCGTCTGTCAGGGAAACCGTTTCTTCCGGTGGGCAGAGAAAATTATGGGGAATATGACATTGGAAGCCCTACAAAACAGGTGGAGACTCCGGAACTGGATGTACAGCTTCTGACAGTGAATGAATATTCAAGGCCGGGAACGCCCACGGATAAAATCAGGAGCGTAGTCGTCCATTATACGGCAAATCCGGGAAGTACGGCGCAGAATAACAGAGATTACTTTGAAAATCTGAAGGATACGCAGGAAACGAAGGTAAGCAGTAATTTTATCGTGGGTCTGGACGGCGAAATCATTCAGTGCGTGCCGACCGCAGAGGTGGCGTATGCCTCCAACAGCAGAAATCAGGACAGTGTATCCATTGAGTGCTGTCATCCTGACGAAACTGGAAAATTTAACAGGGAGACGTATGAATCTCTGGTAGAATTGGTGGCGTTTCTGTGCGGAAAGTTTGATCTGGGAATGGACGACATCATCCGCCATTATGATGTAACAGGAAAAGAGTGTCCCAAATATTTCGTGGAACATGAGGATGCCTGGGAACTGTTTAAAAACGACGTGGCAAAGTATATTCAGGAGAATGGAAAATAGCATGGTGAAAGAGCTTTATGAAAATATCAGAAGAGGGACGGATATACGTGCCAGTCTGATCGCCTTGAAAAAGGAGATAAAGGAAAGCGGGGGCAAACGTGCCTTTGCGTATCTGATGGCAGGAGATTACTCGGAAATCGCCGCTTTGTTAAAACATGAAGATGCGAAAGTGCGAAAGAATGCGGCGCTGATTCTGGGCGAGATGGAATGCGACGATATGCTTCCACGCTTATGGAGGGCATATCAGGAGGAGGAACAGCTTTTTGTGCGCGCATCTTATCTGAAAGCTATGGGGCAATACGATTGCAGTCCGTATCTTACAGAGCTGAAAAAACGCAGAGATTTCCTGATTCACCGGAACTCCTCTGAGGAAGATGCGAAGCATGAGAGGGAAGAACTGGCAGAGCTTCGGGCCCTGCTGCTGAAATATGAAAAAGAGAGAAAACACACGTTTACCGGACTGGAACGGGAAACGGACATCATTCTTTTGACAAACCGGGAACATCGGGAAGTCAGCAGGGAACAGTTGAAAGAAGAAAAGACGGCGCTTCTGGCAGGCGGCGTGCGCATCAGGTGCAGGGACGTGCAGAAGGTATTTGCTGTTCGCACCTGGTCTGAGATGCTGTTTCCGGTTCCAGGCGCCGCACGGCTGCCGGAGGATGAAAAACAAGCGGCAAAGATTCTGGCGGGGTCAGGGCTTTTCGCATTCCTGAAAGGCTGCCATAAAGGGGACGCGCCTTTTTATTTCCGGGTGGAAATGCGTGGAAAGATGGAAAAGAAGGACGGAAGTGATTTTGTCAGGAAGTTTTCCGCCGCTCTGGAGCTGGCGTCGTGCAGAAAATTTTTAAATTCCCCGTCGGATTATGAGATTGAGCTTCGTCTGCTGCACAAAAAGGATGGCGGCTTTGTGCCGCTTCTGAAATTGTATACGATAAAGGATAAAAGATTTTCTTACAGGAAAAACGTGGTGGCGTCTTCGATCCATCCGGTAAATGCCGCACTGGTGATGAATCTTTTAAAGCCGTACCTGAAGGACGGGGCGCAGGTTCTGGACCCTTTCTGCGGTGTGGGAACGATGCTGATTGAGCGGAGACGCTTGATGGCGGCAAATCCCCTTTATGGTGTTGACATCTATGCGGAAGCGATCGAAAAAGCCAGAGAAAATGCAAAAGAAGCAAAGGTTCCGGTCAACTTTATCAACCGTGACTTCCTGGATTTCCGTCACGAGTATCTGTTTGATGAGATCATTACAAATATGCCCACGGTCACCAGAACAAAAGGTGTGGAAGAAATCACGGAGCTTTATGAGAGATTTTTTGAAAAAATCCCCAGTGTGCTGAAGGAGGATGGGATTCTGGCGGTCTATACGACGGAGGAGAGCATCCTGCTGCATGTGATGAAATCCTGTGGTTTCCTGAAGCTTGAGAAGAAATGGGTGATCCGGGAAAAAGAGGGAAGCGTGCTGTATCTTTTCAAACAGCAGATATTTTCTCTTGCAAAGTAAAAGGAAATAGTGTAAGATGAGCATAAGAGTTGTACGACTGGCGGATAAGTAGGAGTACCTACGGGGAGTACAACAAAAAGACGCCGACCGCCTGGGCGACCACTTGAATGATACATTTGGTCCTCAGGCGGTCTTTTTTATGAAAAAATCGAAAAAGGAGAACACTCATGGAAAAAATTTCATTGGAGCAGGAATTAAAGCACAACGCATATCCGGGAAGAGGAATTATCATTGGAAAGTCGGCGGACGGTACGAAAGCGGTCACCGCTTACTTTATTATGGGAAGAAGTGAGAACAGCCGGAACCGTGTATTCGTAGAAGAGGGGGCGGGCATCCGTACACAGGCGTTCGATCCGTCAAAGCTGACCGATCCGAGCCTGATTATCTATGCGCCGGTACGTGTTCTGGGAAATCGTACCATCGTAACAAACGGCGATCAGACTGACACGATCTATGAGGGGATGGATAAAGAGCTGACCTTTGAACAGAGTCTCAGAAGCCGCGAGTTCGAGCCGGATGCACCAAACTACACACCGAGGATTTCCGGCATCATGCACGTAGAGGGCGGGGCTTATGATTATGCGATGTCTATTTTAAAGAGCAGCAATGGAAATCCGGATTCCTGCCATCGTTATACCTTTGCATATGAAAATCCTGCAAATGGAGAGGGCCATTTCATCCATACTTATATGTGTGACGGAAACCCGCTTCCAAGCTTCGAGGGAGAACCGAAGCTGGTAGAGATTCCGGATGATATGGAGGCTTTCACAGAGATGCTCTGGGAAAGCTTAAATGAGGACAATAAGGTCTCTCTTTTCGTGAGATATATTAATATTGCGACAGGAACCTGGGAAACAAAGATTGTGAATAAGAATCAGTAGGAGGAAAAGAAGATGAAAGAATTGCAGTTAAAGTATGGATGCAACCCAAACCAGAAGCCTTCCAGAATTTATGTGGGAGACGGAAGCGAGCTTCCGATTCAGGTGCTGATGGGACGGCCGGGATATATCAATTTTCTGGATGCTTTTAATGGATGGCAGTTGGTACGGGAACTGAAAGAAGCGACAGGGCTTCCTGCTGCGACCTCCTTTAAGCATGTATCTCCGGCAGGCGCGGCGATCGGGCTTCCGTTGACGGAAACACTGGCAAAGATTTACTGGGTTGATGACATGGGCGAGCTTTCCCCGCTGGCCTGCGCCTATGCGAGAGCCAGAGGAGCGGACAGAATGTCTTCGTTCGGCGATTTTATCGCGCTGTCAGACGTGTGTGATAAAGATACGGCCAGCCTGATCAAGCGCGAGGTATCGGATGGCGTGATTGCTCCGGGCTATACAAAGGAGGCGCTGGAGATTCTGGCACAGAAGAAGAATGGAAACTATAATGTGATCCAGATTGATGAAAACTACAGACCGAATCCAATCGAGCACAAGGAGGTATTCGGAATCACCTTTGAGCAGGGGAGACAGGAGCTGCCGATCAATGACGAGCTGCTTTCCAATATCGTGACGGAGAATAAGGAGCTTCCGGAGGAAGCTATTCGTGACCTGAAGATTTCCCTGATCACACTGAAATACACCCAGTCAAACTCCGTATGTTTCGTAAAGGACGGACAGGCGATCGGGATTGGCGCCGGGCAGCAGTCCCGTGTACATTGTACCCGCCTGGCAGGTCAGAAAGCGGATAACTGGCTGCTGCGTCAGTGCCCGAAGGTTATGAATCTTCCGTTTATTGACGGCATCCGCCGCGCGGACAGGGACAATGCCATTGATGTTTATATTGGCGAGGAGTATATGGATGTTCTGGCAGACGGTGCATGGCAGAAGATTTTTAAGGAGAAGCCGGAGGTATTCACCAGAGAAGAGAAGCGTGCATGGCTCGATCAGATGACAGGCGTCACACTTGGCTCGGATGCTTTCTTCCCGTTCAGCGATAATATCGAACGTGCGAAGAAGAGCGGCGTGACCTATATTGCGGAGCCGGGAGGTTCTGTGAGAGATGACGCAGTCATCGAGTGCTGCAATAAATACAATATGGTTATGGCATTTACGGGAATCCGTCTATTTCATCATTAAGGATACCGTACAAAAGAAGGGCGCTGGCAGAAATTCTGCGGCGCCCCTTTTAAAACGAGAAGAAACTGTGCTATGATTAAGAAAAAATGGTAATGTGACAGGAGGAAGTTATGGCAAAAATCAGAAAGCGTGAGGAGATAAAGACAGAGGACACCTGGGCTTTGGAGGACTTGTACGGAGGGGAAGAACTGTTTGAGAAGGACTGCATCAGGCTGTCGGAGCTGATTGACAGGTTTTCCGTTTATCAGGGTCGTCTGAAAGAGAGCAGCGGGATGCTTTTTCAGGCGCTGGAAGCTTATGCAGAGATGAATCAGCTTTTTGAGAAGGTATACGTTTATGCAAATCAGAAGCTTCATCAGGATATGGGCAATGCGAAGAGCCAGCAGACGGCAGGAGAATTGGAAGTGATGCGGAACCGTCTGGATACCGTACAGTCGTACCTGGTTCCGGAAATTCTGGAACTGTCTGGGGAACTCCTGGAGAAATATTATGAGGAGCTTCCAAAGCTTACATTCTATCGCCGCTTTCTGGAGGAAATTTCCCGCCAGAAGGCTCATACGCTGGATGCAAAGACGGAGGGGATTCTGGCGAAAGCAGGAGAAATGGCAAACGCGCCTTCCAATATTTTCCGTATGTTCCAGAACGCCGACATCACCTTCGAGCCAGTGACGGGGGAGGAAGGAAAGGAGCTGCCGCTGACGCAGGGCAGTTACATGTCTTACCTGCAAAGCGGGAACCGGCGCATACGGCAGGAGGCGTTTGAAAATCTTTATCAGGGCTATGCGCAATTTAAAAATACTCTGGCGGCCGTCTATGAAGCGAATGCAAAGCAGGCGAATTTCTATGCAAGGATGCACAACTATGGTTCTTCTCTGGAGGCCGCCCTGGACGACGCCAATATTCCGGTGGAAGTATATGAAAACCTGATTGAAGCGGTACATGCCCATATGGAGCCGCTGCACCGCTATATGCGTCTGCGGAAGAAACTGCTAGGAGTGGATGAGCTGCATATGTATGATATCTATGTGCCGTTGGTGCGTGAAATGCAGATGGAGATTCCTTATGAAAAGGCGAAGGAGATGGTAAAAAAAGGGCTGGCTCCGCTGGGAGCGGCGTATCAGGAACTCTTGCAGGAGGGCTTTGACCATCGCTGGATTGACGTCTATGAAAATGAAAATAAGCGGACGGGTGCGTATTCCTGGGGAGCTTACGGCACGCATCCTTATGTGCTGCTGAATTACCATGAACGGCTGAATGATGTGTTCACGCTGGCACATGAGATGGGCCATGCGCTGCATTCCTGGCATTCCGATCAGAAGCAGGAATATCTCTATGCGGGGTATAAGATTTTTGTGGCGGAAGTGGCTTCTACCTGTAACGAAGCGCTGCTGATTCACGATCTGATGGAAAATTGTTCGGATGAGCGGGAAAAAGCGTATCTGATCAATTATTTTCTGGAACAGTTCCGGACGGCTCTGTACCGCCAGACCATGTTTGCGGAATTTGAAAAGATCACGCACGAAATGACCGGGCGGGGAGCGTCTCTGAATGCGGATACCCTGTGTAGAATTTATCTGGATTTGAACCGGGCATATTATGGGGCGGATGTGGTATCGGATGAGGAGATACAGTATGAGTGGTCGCGGATTCCGCATTTCTACACACCGTTTTATGTCTATCAGTACGCGACAGGGTTTTCAGCCGCGATTGCTATCAGCAGTAAGATTCTGGCGGGAGAGGAAAAGGCGCTGGAGGGGTATTTTCAGTTTTTGAGCGGCGGAAGCTCTCAGGATCCGATCGAGCTTTTAAAGCTTGCGGGGGTGGATATGGAGAAGCGGGAACCGGTAGAACGGGCGCTTCATGTCTTTGAAGAGTATGTGGAAAAATTTGAAAAGCTGTGCTGCCCGGCAAAGTGTTAAAAAAGTAGTTGCACTCGGATGAATTTGTGTTACAATATCTTTACAGAATGATTAAGAGGGTAGATAACATGAATTTATATGAAGCGATATATGCCAGATACTCTGTGAGAAAATACCGCATGGAGCCGGTAGAGGATAAAATCATTGAGGGGATTTTCCGGTTTCTGGAGGAATCGGAACCTCTGTTTCCGGAAATCAAAATCTGTGTGAAGATTTATCCGGAGCAGGGAGAAAAGCTGAGGTTTTTCGGTCTTATGGGAGTATCGGCGCCGCATTATCTTGCTGTTTTTACAGAAAAAAAGGAAAAGAGTGAGATGAATGCGGGGTATGTGATGCAGCAGATCGCGCTTTATCTGACGTCAAAAGGCGTAGGAAGCTGCTACCAGGGAGGAAAGAAGAAGCATGACGCAAAGCTTGAAGAAGATGGATTTTTCTGTGCGATGGTTATGGCGTTCGGATATCCGAAAAATTTGGTGAAGAACCGGAATTCAAAGAGACTGTCCCTGGAGGAACTCTGCGCTTTTAAAGCGCAGCCGAAGGCACATACAAAAGAACTGCTGGAGATGGCGCGCCTGTCGCCCTCCAGCTTTAACAGCCAGCCCTGGAGATTTGTGGTGTATGAGAACCGCTTTCATGTTTTTTCAAAAAAGCCGGTAATCGGCCAGGATAGAAGGAATAAATACGATGAATTTAATTTTGGAGTTATGTTGGCGAACGTGATGACGGCGGCGGAGGAGCTTTGGATTGACGTCGATCTGATCAAACTGGACAATATTACTCACATAACTTTGCCGAACAATCAATATGTAATCAGCGTAATTTTAAAATGATTTGGTATTATGTAAAATTTCCCTTGACAAAGGAGGGAAAAAATAGTATAGTATTGCTTGTGTTCAGCAGAACACAAAATGCGCGAGTGGCTCAGTTGGTGGAGCGCGACCTTGCCAAGGTCGAGGCCGCGGGTTCGAGTCCCGTCTCGCGCTTTTCTTATGCGCAAATGTGCAGAGCATCGCAAAGAGGAGAGCTTTACATAGGTTTCATGCAGGGGCATGGGCTGTGTAAGGCTTCTTTTGTTCTATGCTGTATATGGAAACGCCATAAGAAGGCCATGAATCGTTAGGATTGAAAAAAGGAGAGAAAATATGAAATTACTGTATGAATTTGGAGTGATTCTTTTTATCACATTTTTAGGGGAGCTTTTGTATCTTGTTCTTCCACTGCCGGTTCCGGCAAGTATATACGGACTTTTGCTGATGCTTTTGGCTCTTGCCACAAAGACGGTAAAGCTGGAACAGGTCGGAAGGGCGGGGAAGTTTCTGATTGAAATTATGCCGCCCATGTTTCTGCCGGCTGCGGTGAATCTGGTATCTGTATGGCCCAGGCTTCAGAAAGTACTGCTTCCGGTTCTGGTGATTACGGTTTTCACCACGGGAATCGTGATGGCAGTTACAGGAAGAACAGCACAGGCGGTCATCCGGAGAAAGAACAAGGAGGGACGGGAAGTATGAGAGAAATTTTGTGCAATTCCGCATATTACGGGCTGCTTGTCTGCATCATCGGATTTGCTTTCGGGTCATTTTTAAAAAAGAAGCTGAAATGGGGATTTTTGAATCCGCTTCTGATTTCCATTCTTTTTGTGATTGCTGCAAACGGGATTCTGGGTGTGGACTATGAGAGCTTCCAGAAATCTGCAAAGTTTTTGAGCTATCTTCTGACGCCGGCGACCGTATGTCTGGCAATTCCACTGTATCAGGAGCTTTCGGTTTTAAAAGAAAACCTGGCGGCGGTAGTTCTTGGAATCCTGGCGGGCGTGTTCTCAAGTCTTGGAAGCGTATTGGGACTGGCCGTGCTTTTTGGACTGGATCATACGTATTATGTTACCCTGCTTCCGAAGTCGATCACGACTGCGATCGGAATGGGCGTTTCAGAAGAGCTGGGGGGAATTACCACAATTACCGTAGCGGTCATTATCGTGACGGGAGTGATTGGAAATGTCGCGGCAGAGCTTGTGTGCCGTCTGTTTCGAATCGTAGAGCCAGTAGCGGTGGGGCTTGCCATCGGGACAAGTTCTCACGCCATTGGAACGTCAAAAGCGATGGAGCTGGGGGAAATTGAGGGAGCGATGAGCAGCCTGGCCATTGCGGTAGCAGGGCTTTTGACGGTCATCGGGGCGTCGGTCTTTGCAAATTTTTTGTAGCAGATATATCCGAAATGCCTTGTTTGGTTAAAATTCTGAAAAACAGGAGAAATCAGGAAGGGAAAATGGGAAATATGCTGTAAGAAAGCCGATATAAGGAAAAGGTATTGAAAAAAAGTCATAAATATGAGATAATTTAAACATATAAACATATAAAAAATGTAAAAAATCAGGACGTTGTTTGATGTATCCTGAAAAAGAAATGGAGGTATTTGTTATGAAAAAGCGTAAAGTTATGAAGCTGCTGAGCTGCGTCATCGCCTTTAGCATGGCCATGACGGCGGCACCTTCTACGGCGCTTGCGGCAGAGATTCCGGTTGTCACATGGGATGATCTGGAAATGCCTGGCATTGCCGAAAGAGCGATTCTGGAAGACGGAGTGAATGATGCGTGGGCGCAGGATGAAGCGACTGTGCTGGGAGAAGGCTCCGTTAACGAAAAAACAGAAGATGGATGGCTGCATCTGAAGTCAGGCAGCGGAAACGGAAACAGCGCTGGAGACTCTTCTCAATATCCGGCGATGTTTGTAAATCCAAAGACCTTTGACTTTAGTCAGGAAGGTTATTTTGAGTTTACGATGAGTTCTGTTTCGGCAAGGACGGATACACGTTTTGGCGTTTATCTGGGTTATCAGAATCCAGGAGAAGGTATGTTCCTGGGATATGACGCCGGCGGATGGTTCTGGCAGAAATATACAGGCGGTGACGGCGACTATTATGGAGGAACCAGAGTTGCGGCGCCGGAAGCCGACGTACAGGCAAAAGTGAAAATTATGTGGACGGCAGATAAAAAGTTTACACTGATCGTGAACGAAACGACCGTGTTTGAAAATGAAACCTGCGATCTGGATTTGAGTTCCGGAAAGATCGCCTTTAAGCTTAGTACGCGTGGGGATGCGTGTACGGAGGTAAAAGTAAAAGACGTTCACTATACCGGTCAGGCGGCTGCGGAGAGCCATCAGGTAACCGGAAAGGTTGTAAATGAAAGAGGAGAGGCAGTTGGGGGAGCCAGCGTGACGATCGGCGGGCAGACGGTTACGACAGGAAGCGATGGTACATATACCTTTGCCGAGATGGGGTTAGGAACCTACACGATAACCGTGACGAGTGATGATTATGGTACGGGCTATGGCAGTGTTACGGTGGAGCATGAAGATGCGGCAGCCGGGGATATTACACTTCCGGAAAAACCTGCGGTACCTTCCAGAACCCTCAGAACAGCAGACATGGATGTGCAGGTGGCAGAGAATTTCCCTTCTGTCATCCAGTATGATATGAAGGGAAATCTGGCAGGAAAGACATTCCTGGGACAGACAGAGGAGCTGAATACCATTAAGATTAACGGTATTTCCATCGCTGTTTCCGAGGAGGATGTGGAAAAGACCTTTACAGACACAAAGGCTGTCTACAAAATGACTCTGCGGGGAGAAAACGCACCAGCGAATGAAAAAGTAGACTGTGTGATTACGGCAGAAATCTCTGTGGATAAGAATACCGCGTCTTTTGACATTACAAAGGTAGAAAATAAACTGACAGAGAAAGACGAGAACGGATACGAGGTTTACCCGGTTCAGACGATCGAAATCCCGAATCACAGCCTGATCTCCGTACGCAGTTCACAGGCAAATGCGAATCTGAAGGCGGCGAAGATGTCCAGTAACACCATGATCAGCGGTGATAAATATTTTGAGGTGACAAAAAATATGTCTGCTGTGAATGAAGATTTCATGTATGGCTTTGTGTCAAACGATGAGATGAGTGCGGGACTCTGGAGTAATTCCGAGTATCAGGGAACGCATGTGGCCTCCTATATCACGGCTGGCGGCGCCAGCAATACACGCGTCATGGCGACGACTTCTACCGTGGATGGAGAGAAATCGGTAGGACTGGCGAGTACCGCATGGTTCTATGACAGAAAGATCACGCCGGTAGTGAACGGCACACGGCGGACTTATGTCGTGCCGCACGAGATTATGCCAGGTGCGAAAGTAGTTATTACGGGTGATGAGAATAAAGACGGCGATATCGACTGGCAGGACGGCGCGGTAGCGTTCCGCGACATTATGCACAATCCGCAGGGCTGCGAGGTAGTGCCGGAGCTGGTAAACTATCGTATTGCCATGAACTTCGGAAGTATGGCGGCAAATCCGTTTTTGACAAATCTGGACGGCGTAAAGAGAGTCTATCTGAATACGGACGGTCTGGGACAGGGCGTTCTGTTAAAGGGATATGGTTCAGAGGGACACGATTCCGGACATCCGGATTACGGCGATATTGGAAGACGGATCGGCGGGGCGCAGGATATGAATACGCTGCTTACCGAGGGTAAGAAAATGGGCGCTCTGTTTGGCGTACATGTAAACGCGAGCGAGATGTATGCGGAGGCAAAAGCGTTTGACGATGAGCTTTCCAGAGGAGACGCCGGAATCAACAGCGGATGGAACTGGCTGGATCAGGGCGTCGGCATCAATTCCGCCTATGACCTGGCGAGCGGCAGACGTGAAGCGCGTTTCCAGGAGCTTTATGACCAGGTAGGAAACAATCTTGATTTCATTTATGTGGACGTATGGGGAAATGGCGTATCCGGTGAAGGTGAGGACGCATGGTACTCCAGAATGCTGGCGAGAGAGATCAATGGATTTGGATGGCGTCTGGCAACCGAGTGGGGACCTACCCAGGAGTATGATTCTACCTTGCAACACTGGGCCGCAGACCTGGGATACGGCGATTATGATTCTAAGGGAGAGAACAGTGAAGTGATGCGTTTCCTGCGCAATCATCAGAAGGATTCCTGGATTGCTGATTATCCGCGTTACAGTGGAGCGGCACAGGCGCCTCTTCTCGGAGGTCTGAATATGACAGACTTCGAAGGATGGCAGGGACGTACCGATTTTAAGAACTATATCACGATCATGTTCCGTCATAACCTGATTACGAAATATTTACAGCACTATCAGGTGGTAGACTGGGTGGATGGGACTCCCGTCAGCATGGCAAGAGGATCGTGGACACCGGAAATGCAGATTACGCTGAGAAATACAAAGAGCGATACGGATAAGACTGAGATTGTGGTCAGCAGGGATTCGAATGATTACAGCAACCTGTCACAGTACAGAAGCAGAACGATCCAGGTGAACGGCGTTACGGTTTCGACAGGAGCGCCTACCGGCGGCGACGGAAGCAACCGTGGAAATGAGAAATATCTGATTCCGTGGAACTGGGACGCAAGCGGAGAACCGCTGAAAGACGCAGATAAGAAGATGTACCACTGGAACACCCAGGGCGGAACAAGCACCTGGACGCTGACGAAAGAGTGGGAAGGTCTGTCAAGCGTTGTGGTATATGAACTGACGGATGAAGGAAAGACAAATATGCAGACCGTCAGCGTAGTGAATAACCAGATCACTCTGACTGATATGAAGGCGGAGACACCTTATGTTATTTATAAAGTGGAAAAGGCTCCACTGACAGTAGACTGGCAGACGTCCAAATATGTCTATGACATGGGATATAATGATACGGATGTAAACAGCCACAGAACAGTTTCCGGTACGGGAACAGCAGAAATCGTAGACAATGTATCTCAGAACAATATGCTGAAGCTGACAGGCGATGTTTCGGTGAGCACACAGCTTACCAACCTGGAAGCAGGAAAGAAATATGCACTGTACATCGGTGTGGATAACAGAAGTGACGCGAAGGCACATATGACGGTGACAGACGGCGATAAGACGCTTGGAACGAACTATGCTACAAGATCTTTCGTTCAGAACATCGTATCTTCTGACCAGCATCACACGGGAAGCGGTGCGACCGGCGATACTGCGAATGACAGAGTAAGCTATTTCCAGAATATGTTTGTATTCTTTACGGCAGAGCATGATACGGCAACCCTGACTCTGAAACGCGATGCGGGAGAAGGCTCTACCTACTTTGACGATGTGCGTGTCGTAGAGACAGAGATGGATGTGGTAAAGGCGACAGATGAAGAAGGAAATATCACGGAGCTTTACAATGATTTCGAGGAGAACGCACAGGGCATCTGGCCGTTTGTCGTTTCAGGGCCTGGCGGAATCACCGATAACCGTATCCATCTGTCCGAGCGCCATGATCCGTATACGCAGGCAGGCTACAATGTAAAAGCAGTGGACGATGTACTGGATGGAGACTGGTCCGTAAAGATCAACGCGCTGGTTCAGAACAACGCTATGATTTATCAGACCATTCCGCAGAATTTCCGCTTTGAGCCGGGCGAAACTTATTATGTATCCTTTGACTATCAGATGGGCAGCATGGGAACTTATGAGATCCGCATTGGCGACGGCACGAATAACAATGTAAAGAGTGTGAAGATGCCGGCAAATCCGGGGAATACACTGAATTTTGGCTTCAGCTTTACGGCAAGCGAGAGCGGAGACAGTTGGTTTGGTATTTATTCCACAGGAGAAGGTGCGGACTCACACGGCCTGAAAGGAAATATGTTCAGCTTTGCAGGTTATGCGGATTTCATTCTGGATAATGTTAAGATTCAGAAAACCAGCATGACGATGGATACGACCTATACGGAAGTCACGACGGCAAAAGATAAGATTTCCCTGAGCACAGGCTTTAACAACCCGGCGGACGAAGGAACAGAAGTTGTGTGGGAATCCTCTGATGAGAGCGTTGCCCGTGTAGATCAGGAAGGAAACGTATATTTTGTGGGCTTTGGTTCTGCAATGATCACGGCGTCCTCCACGGTAGGCGGAAAGACAACGACGCTCAGCAGCACGGTGTATTTCCCGAATCAATATGTGAATCCGGCAACATTCGAACGCGCCTGGGCGAATACGCAGGAGACTTCAAGCGAAAACAGCGGCGCCGCTAATGTTCTTGACAGAAGTGCGGATACCATCTGGCACTCTCAGTACAGCGGCAGTGGATTTACGGTATCGGAAAGCAATCCGGCGATTATTACGGTGCAGCTTGCAGAGGACGTCTCGGAGTTTGAGACCAAGGCATTCCTCCAGAGAAGCCAGAACAATGGTCTGGTACAGAAATATGAATGTATCGTGGGAGACAGTTTTGATCCTTCGACGCATACGATTGGTGGAACAGACGGTGTAAACAGATTTACAACAGGTACGGTAAATGTAAAGGCAGAACAGAATGCGGTAGAGGTTCTGGAGCTTCCGGAAGGTACAAAGGGGCATTATTTGCAGATCCGCGTATTGCAGGGATATGGAAACTTTGCCTCGATCGCAGATATCCTGATTGATACGACAATCTCTTATGATACGCCGGAAGAGCGTGGCTACATGACAGCAAACGGGCAGCTTCTCGATCAGAAAGAGGAGGAAGCGCGGGAGAAAGCGAAGAAGGCCCTTGCGGACGCAGTCAAAGCGGCAGATGTCGTTTATGCACAGGGACAAGGGAATAACACCGACGCAAACTGGAAGGCATTTACTGACGCATATGAAGCAGCGAAAGCAGCCAAGCCTGATGCGAGCGCAGTTGAACTGGAAAGACTGAGAGCAGCGCTTGTGGCGGCACAGGAAGCGCTTACATCGGGTGGGACGGTTCCGGCAGATGAGCTGGCACAAGCCCAGAAAGAACTGAAAGCAGCGCTTGCGGCGGCAGAGGGAGTTTATGCGCAGGGCAAAAAGGATTATACGGATGCAAGCTGGAAAGCCTTTGCGGACGCGTATGCGGCAGCGAAAGCAGCGGAAAATTCGAAGGACGCCGCAGCAGTAAAGAAGGCGGCAGGGACTCTTGCGGCAGCACAGAAAGCGCTCGTGACAGGAAGCGCTGTTCCGCCAAACGGAGCAATCGGAGATACAAAGCTTGGACGTTATCAGGTAATCAGCGGAAAGAACAGGACGGCGAGACTTCTCAGCGTTAAGAAGAAGAAAGCAATGAAACTGAATGTTCCGGCAACGGTTAAGATTTCCGGCGTGACCTTTAAAGTCGTAGAGGTTGGAGCCAAAGTCATGAAAGGAAATACCAAGCTGAAAAAGGTAGTCCTGGGCGTCAATGTCGCAACGATCGGCAAACAGGCATTCCAGGGATGTAAGAATCTGAAAACAGTTCAGTTAAAGGGCAAAGCATTAAAGCGCATTAAGTCCGGCGCATTTAAAAAGACCTCAGCGAAGCTTACTGTCAGCGCAAAGAAGATGAAGAAGAGCCAGAAAGCGGCGCTTCTGAAGAAACTGAAAAAGGCAGGAAGCAGCAAGAAGGCAAAAGTAAAATAGAAAATAAAAACAGTATATCAAAAAGGATACCCAGAAGCGGAGTGTGTGCCGCTTCGGGGTATCTTTTTTTGCAGAGTATTTTTGCACGATTGTTAGCGGGAGTTTGCACAAAGCGGCATTTTTTTGTTAATAATCAGCATGATTTGAAAAAAAGGATAGAAATATTTGTGAAAATGTATAAAATAGAAGGTATGAAAGGCGGTGTCCGGCATGAAATTTACCGGAAAAGATGGCCTTAGGGAGACACCAGGGGTTAAACATTTTATAAGGAGGAATTATTGATGAAAGAAAAAAGCAACAGGAAAACGATTCGTTCTTTCATGGCGGGACTTTTGGCTCTTGTGCTGGCTGTGGCGCCTGTTTTATCAGGACTTCCGGCGATACAGGCAGAAGCGGCAGATGCAAAAGTATGGTACCATGCAGAGACGGGAAGCGGGAATGGGAATGCACATACCTATTCGGACGCATCAACGCAGCCGGCGGCAGTGCTGCTTAATCAGGCGGTGACGATGCCAGGGGATGGAACATTCAGCGTTACATATGAAAAGCAGGGAGAGAATCCGGCTTCGGCGAGACTCGGATTTTTCTACACCTACGTAGATGACGGCAACTTCCTGTATGTGGGTTATGATACATCAAGTAACTGGTTTTATGAATATAAGGTGAATGGCTCCGGTTCGTATGCTTCGATCTCCGGGCTTCCGAGTCAGGAGGACGGTTCCAGGACAAACTTTTCTGTTTCTCTGAGCCGTGAGGCACTGACTGTAAAAGTTAATGACACAACACAGTCTGTAAACAATCAGGATTTCTTTACTCTGGCAGAAAAGGCGGGAGGAAACGGAAAATTCGGTTTCCGTGCGGGAAATCCGACTTCCTTCCATTTCACAGATGCGAAGATCAATAATGCTGCGATTACGAATAACTGGGCGTTCCTGGCAGACTGTACCGGACAGGTATTCAATGAGGAGGAGCCGGTTGTAATGTATAGCGTGACCGGTAGCGTAAAGAATACAAACAATCAGCCGGTTCCGGATGCAAGTGTGCGTGTGGGAACGGAAAGCACGAGAACGGATGCCAACGGAAATTTCACACTGGATGTGGAAGCAGGTATCTATGATGTGAATGTGTCGGCAGCCGGTTATGCGGCAAGCACGGTTTCCAATGTTGAAATCAATGCAAATAAGACATTGGATACAATCATTCTGACACCGAAATCAGACGCTTCTTATGATCATTATATCCAGAAGGATGCAATAAAAGCGGCGGTAAGCGATAAATTCCCTCAGGTTATGCAGTACAGGCTGACAGACGGAGGAAGCGAGAAAACCTTCCTGGGACAGGAAACGGAGCTTTCCACCATCAAGATCAACGGCACGGCAATCACACCTGTTATGGGAGAGGTAAAGATCAATGCGGACAATGCCGTTTATCCGATGACGCTGAAAAGCGGCTCCATTGATCTTCAGATGACGGTAAAGATTTCTGTTTCGGAAAATGATCTGACATGGGAAGTTACGGAAATTAAGAAAAATAGCGGCTGTGCAAAGATCAACACGATTGAAGTACCGAATCTGAACCTGGTAACGATCACGGATGAGCAGAGTGACGCGCAGTTTATGGGCGCGACTATCTCCGGAAACACGACTTCCAGCGGTGATGAGGAGATTACCTTTACGAAAGGCTTCACAGCAAACGCGCGTCCGGCAGGTTACGCATACGGCTTCCTGTCTGCGGATGGAGTGAGCGCGGGCGTATGGAGCAATTCGGAGATGGCAGCGGACAAGCGTCTGGTGCGCAACAATGGTGCGAACAGTATGTCCCTGACGAGCGCCGCATGGTATTATGAATATGGGGATTTGGCTGCTTCTGCAAATTATGACGGAACTCCTCTCAGCGAGCTGCCATGCGCAAAGGTATGTCTGGCAGGCGATGAGAATGAGGACGGAACCGTAGACTGGCAGGATGGAGCGATTGCATATCGTGATATTATGAACAATCCGATGGGATGGGAAGATACAAAAGATCTGGTAAACTATCGTATTTCCATGAACTTCAGCAGCCAGGCTACGAATCCGTATATGAAAGTAGCGGATAACATTAAAAAGGTATATCTGGCAACGGACGGACTTCCGCAGGCAGTCATGATGAAGGGATACGGAAGTGAAGGTCATGACTCCGCAAACTCCGAGTATGGAAATATTGCAGAGCGTCTCGGCGGCGCGGAAGATCTGAAAAAGCTGAATACGATCGCGCATCAGTATCATACGCAGACAGGTGTTCATATTAATGCGCAGGAGGTTTATCCTGAGGCGCAGAGTTTTACGGATGAACTGATTAACGGCAGCAGTTCAAAGGGCTGGGGCTGGCTGGATCAGTCTTATACCATCAACCGTCCGTATGACCTGGGCAGCGGCCTTCGCTACAAACGTCTGCTTCAGCTCTATGATCAGTTGAATGACACGAACCTTTATGCCAATAAATGGCCTGGTATCGTCGGACAGAGCGACAACGAAACCGTGGCAGATGCAGAAACCATCGCAAAGACGGTAGCTGAGAAAAAGCAGACGGTAGATACAAACCTGGATTTCATCTATCTGGACGTATGGTATGGAGATTCCTGGGAGACACGTAAGATTGCACAGCAGTTCAACAGCCTGGGATGGAGATTCTCTACCGAGTTCGGTTATGAGGGAGAGTACGATTCCACATGGCAGCACTGGGCGACAGAGGGACACTACGGCGGAGCCGGCTCTAAGGGGCTGAACAGTGATGTGATCCGTTTCATTCGTAACCACCAGAAGGATTCCTTTGTCCTGAACTGGCCAAGCTATCATGGCACGGCAGATAATCCTTTGCTCGGCGGCTATGACCTCGGCGGATTTGAAGGATGGGGATCAAACAATAACTTTGACCAGTATATCACAAAGACATTTGCAATTAACTTACCGACGAAATTCCTCCAGCACTATATGGTTTACAAATGGGAGAATTATGAGGGACAGACGTCTCCTGTTGGAAATCATGAGAAGCAGATTACTCTGAAAAACGAGGCTGGTGATACCGTGGTTGTTACCAGAAATGAGGAACAGAGAAATGACGATTACGTGGAAAGAACGATTACCTTAAATGGAAAGAAAGTTCTGGATGACGTGACTTATCTGCTTCCGTGGACAGATTCTGACACGAAGGAAGTCAAACTGTATCATTACAATTATGATGGCGGCACAACCACATGGGAGCTTCCGGCTGACTGGACGAATCTGGCGAATGTGGTGGTTTATAAGCTGACAGATGCAGGGCGTACGGAAAAGCAGACCGTTGCCGTGGCAAATGGCAGCGTACAGTTGACGGCTGACGCCAATACTCCGTATGTTGTTTTGAAAGGGGAAGAAGCTCCAAAGACCGTTTCTGAATGGAGCAACGGCGCGCATGTAACTGATACAGGCTTTAACAGTTATGCGGGAACAGGCGACGGAGACGCCCTGAATGCAAACGTATGGTATGGCGATGTCAACAGCGACGGCGTTAAAGTCGTCCGTGTAGTTTCCGGCAATAAATACCTGTCGATGGGAAGTACAGACAAAGAACTTGAGGTCATGACAGATATTACGGGGCTGGAAGCAGGAAAAGATTATGTAGCAGAGGTTTATGTAGATAATAAGAGTGATGCGAAGGCATGGATTGAAGTGCTCGGCGGAAAGAATGTGGCTTCCAACTACACACTGAAATCTCTTGCAGGAAATTATGTACGATGTGATGCGCACAATGTCAATGCGGTAGCGAACAGCAATATGCAGCAGATGCAGGTTTCCTTTACGGCAGCTTCCTCAAATGCAGTACTTGTACTCAGACGTGAGGCAGGGGCAGGCGTTACTTATTTTGATGATATCCGCATTGTTGAGAAGTCGCTGAACAATGTTCATGAGGATGGAAGCTTTACACAGGATTTCGAAACAGTGGTACAGGGACTTTACCCATTTGTGATGGGACCGGCGCAGGGCGTAGACGATCAGGTAACGCATCTGTCCGAAAAGAATGATCCTTATACACAGTCCGGATGGGGAAATGTTGTTCTGGATGATGTCATTGAAGGAAAATGGTCTCTGAAGCATCACGGAAATAACAATGGTTTGATCTATCGTACAATTCCGCAGAACCTGCACCTGGAGGCTGGTGTGACCTATGATATCAGCTTCGATTATCAGGCAGGACGCGACAACGTATACAGTATCGTGGTCGGCGATGGTGAAAAAATTACAGAACAGCTTGAGTACATGCCGGGTACGGCGGCTCCTGCGAAAGGACAGAAGTCTACGACAGGCAAATTCTCCTTCACAGTGACAGGCTCCGGCAGCGGACAGTCCTGGTTTGGCCTTTACAGCAGGGCGGCTTCCGAGCAGAGCGGTGTTGATTACAGCTATGGCCAGAGAGACTTCATCCTGGATAACCTGGTGGTAACTCCGAGAGAAGGACTGAAGCTGAATGAGACAAATGTGACCTTAAACGGTGTTGGCGATATCCGGAGACTGACGGCATCCCAGGAGGTAACCTGGAGTACATCGGATGAAGGCGTCGTGACAGTAGGAAAAGACGGATATATACAGGGGGCAGGCGCAGGTACAGCGACAATCACGGCGGTATCAAAGAAAGATGCGTCTCTGACGGCAAGCTGTTCGGTAACCGTTGTGACAGGGGCTGATGTGACACAGGAAAGTCCGTTTGCAAGCATCACGGCCAATACAGATCAGGGCGGCGACGAAGGAAAAGAGAATATTATTGATGGAAATCCGGATACACACTGGCATTCAAACTGGAGTACTGGTTTTAACGTAAGTGAGACGAATCCGGCGATTGTTACAGCAACTATGAAAGATAGTGCAAAGGAAATCAGCGGTTTCATGATTACGCAGAGAACTGGAAATACCAATGGTCTGATTCACAAATTTGAGTATGTGATTGGTAACAGTTTTGATGAGGCTACGCATACAGTTAGTGATGTGGTGAAACAGGGTACCATGACGGTAGAGGCTTCCAGCATCGCAGGCGGCGCCGTAATCAGGGTTCCGCTTGATGGGACAGTAACAGGAAAGTATTTGCAGATTCGCATCTTGCAGGGCGGCGGAAACTTTGCATCGATCGCAGAGCTTGAAACTTATAAGAACGTTGTCTTTGACAACGAGACGCTTCTGAATGAAAAGAAAGAAAATAAGGCTGCGGCGGATGCAAAATATCAGGCTGCGGCAAGAGAACTTGACAGCGCAAAGAAAGACCTGTCAGCAGCAAGTGCTGCGGTAAGCGCTGCAAAGACAGATTATGAGAAGGCAGAGGCAGCTCTGAAAAAGGCAGAAGCTGAGCTGGCGGTTCAGAAAGCATCCCTGCAAAGCAAGAAAGCGGCAAAAGAACAGCAGGAAGCAATCGTGGCACAGGCAATGCTGGAGGCGTCCCAGGCTGCCGACGCGGCTGTGAAGAGTCAGAAACTGGCGGAAGCAGAAACTGCAAAAGCGAAAGTTCTGGAGATCGAGAAAACGATGGCGGGCATGGATGCAGTAGTGACGGAAGCAAAACTGGCGGTAGTCACAGCGAGAAGAGTGCTGGCAAATACGAAACCGGAAGAGAAACCGCCAGTCAATGATCTTGCAGAAGCACAGAAAGATCTGAAGGCTGTGCTTGCGGCAGCAGAGGCAGTTTATGTACAGGGCAAGAAGAATTATACCGATGCAAGCTGGAAGGTATTTGCAGACGCATATGCGGCAGCGAAGGCAGCCGTAAGTTCCCAAGATGTACAGGCGGTAAAGAAAGCAGCGGCAGCGCTCGCAGCGGCACAGAAAGCGCTCGTGACAGGCAGCACTGTTCCGGGAGACGGAGCAATCGGAGACACGAAGCTTGGACGTTATCAGGTAATCAGCGGAAAGAACAGGACGGTGCGACTTCTCAGCGTTAAGAATAAGAAAGCAGCGAAACTGAGTGTTCCCGCAACGGTTAAGATTTCCGGTGTGACCTTTAAAGTCGTAGAGGTTGGCGCAAAAGTCATGAAGGGCAACACCAAACTGAAAAAGGTAATCCTGGGGACTAATGTCGCAACGATCGGCAAACAGGCGTTCCAGGGATGTAAGAATCTGAAGTCCGTTCAGTTAAAAGGAAAAGCGTTGAAGAGCATTAAGTCCGGCGCATTTAAAAAGACCTCAGCAAAACTTACTGTCAGTGCAAAGAAGATGAGTAAAAAGCAGAAAGCAGCTCTTCGGAAGAAACTGAAAAAGGCAGGAAGCAGTAAGAAGGTAAAAGTAAAATAGAAAGTAAGAAGTAAGAAGAGGAACCTGCGGGAGAGAGTTTTTCCCGCAGGTTCTTTTTGTTTGCGCGCCGCAGAATTCAGAGATTCGGAGAATTCCGTCAGGATGTTTGGTGAACAGAAGAAAAAATCCCGCAGTCATCTGACTGCGGGAAAATCAGTTAAAATCTTATACAATACCCTGAGCGTTCATTGCATCTACGACTTTTTCAAAGCCTGCAATATTTGCTCCTGCAACATAGTTTCCGGCCATACCGTAACGCTCTGCGGCGTCGGCCATATTGTGGCAGATATTTACCATGATGTTTTTCAGTTTTGCATCTACTTCTTCGAAGGTCCAGCTCAGGCGCTCGCTGTTCTGAGACATTTCCAGAGCGGAAGTAGCTACGCCGCCTGCATTCGCAGCTTTGCCCGGTGCAAAGATGATGCCGTTTGCCTGTAAATACTCAGTAGCCTCGATCGTTGTCGGCATATTAGCGCCCTCAGCAACTGCAAAGCAGCCGTTTGCCACGAGAGACTTTGCATCGTCCAGAAGCAGTTCATTCTGAGTTGCGCATGGAAGAGCAACATCACATTTTACGGTCCATACGCCGCGTCCTTCATGGTATTCGGAATTTGGACGGTATTTCTTGTACTCGGTCAGACGGGCACGGTTTACTTCTTTGATTTCTTTGATAGCGGCTAAGTCAATACCTTCTGCATCGTAAATCCATCCGGTAGAATCACTCATGGTAACGACTTTAGCGCCGAGCTGCTGTGCTTTTTCACATGCGTAGATCGCTACGTTACCGGAACCGGAGATACATACGGTCTGTCCGGCAATGTCCTTGCCGTTCAGTTTCAGAAGTTCCTGTGTCAGGTACAGCAACCCGTATCCGGTAGCTTCTGTTCTTGCCAGGGAGCCGCCATAGGAAAGTCCTTTTCCTGTCAGCACGCCTTCATATAAACCACGGATTCTCTTATACTGTCCGAACATGTATCCGATTTCTCTTGCACCTGTTCCGATGTCGCCTGCCGGCACATCTGTGTCAGCGCCAATATATTTGCAAAGCTCTGTCATGAAGCTCTGGCAGAATGCCATAACTTCTCTGTCGGATTTGCCCTTCGGGTCAAAATCAGAACCGCCTTTTCCGCCGCCGATCGGGAGACCGGTCAGAGAATTCTTAAAAATCTGCTCAAAGCCAAGGAATTTGATAATACCCAGGTTTACGGAAGGATGTAAACGAAGACCTCCCTTGTATGGTCCGATTGCGCTGTTGAACTGTACACGGTATCCTGTGTTTACCTGTACCTGTCCTTTATCGTCTACCCACGGAACACGGAATTTGAACTGTCTCTCCGGATTTACCAGACGTTCCAGAAGAGCATCTTTTCTGAATTTTTCCTCATTGGCCTCGATTACAACTCTCAGAGATTCCAGAACTTCTTTTACAGCCTGATGAAATTCCGGTTCTGCCGGGTTCTGTTCAACCACTTTTGCGATTACCTCATCTACATATGACATCTTTCATTTCCTCCTTTTATAATCCTTCGCTTACTTTAGCGAGATAAAGTTTCCTTGGACATTATAGCAAAAGATTTGTCATTCGTAAATAAAAAAATGAAGAAAATGAGTTTTAACGGATGGAAAAAGGAAGAAAAAAGGAAAGACTCTTAAAATTTTAGAAAGTTGGTGTACAAAGTTTGTCAGATTTTGTATACTAATAGGGAGTAAAATCGTAAAAATGGCATGGGATGTCAGAAGGAAAACAAGAGGTATAACGATATGGAGGAAGAACATTATGAAGGTCTGACCAGCCTGGAGGCGGAGCAAAGAAAAGAGCAGGGACTGGTCAATGTTACGGACAACAACATTTTTAAGACAAAGAAAGAAATTATCATTACGCACACGGTCACATATTTTAATTTCCTGAACCTGTTTCTGGGGATTCTGGTGCTGATTTCAGGGCAGTACAAAAATATTACTTTCATGGGAGTCATCATCATAAATTCAATCATCGGAATTTTTCAGGAGATGAAGGTGAAAAAGCTCGTGGATCAGCTTTCTGTAATCACCGCATCAAAGGCCAGAGTCATCCGGGACGGGAAGGAACAGGAGATTCTGATTGATGAGGTCGTCATGGATGATCTGGTAGTGGTAGAAAATGGCGGCCAGATTTGCGCGGATTGTATCGTGCTGGAGTCGGACGGCATTGAAGTGAATGAATCTATGCTGACAGGGGAATCAAAGCCAGTTCGAAAAAGCGCCGGGGACAAGCTTTTGTCAGGCAGCTTTCTGGTAGCGGGAACGGGCGTCGGAAAAGTGGAGCATGTGGGCGAGGAGAATTATGCCGCGGAGCTTGCCAGAAAAGCTAAGACAAAGAAACGTGCCACTTCCGAGATGCAGCAGTCGATCAAAAGAATTATCAAGGTACTGGGAGTCCTGATTATTCCGATCGGTATCCTTCTGTACCGCTCACAGATCAATGTATCCGGCGCGACCTTTTCCGAAAGTCTGGTGGGAACTGTGGCTGGGGTCATCGGCATGATTCCGGAAGGGCTGGTACTTTTGACCAGCGTTACTTTTATTCTGGGCGTGGGACGGCTGGCAAAGAAGCGTGCCCTGGTACAGGAGATGGAGGCGATCGAGGCGCTGGCCAGGGTGAATGTGCTTTGTCTGGATAAAACAGGGACGATCACGACAGGCGATCTGGAAGTGGTAGACCTGGTGGCAGTGGGCGGCGAAGGGCTGGAGCGTCTGGAGCAGGTCATGAACGAGATGTCGTATGCTTTTGACGATATAAACAATACCCAGAAGGCGTTGATGAAACGGTTTAAACAGACGAAAATCTGGCGGATTTCCGGGAAAATTCCTTTTTCATCAGACAGAAAATACCGGGCTGTGCGGTTTGAGAACGAAGGCTGTTATGTACTGGGAGCTCCAGAATTCTTAAATAGAGAGGATGAGGAACTGCGGCAGAAGGTTTACGCCTATTCGGCAGAAGGGCTTCGTGTGTTGCTTTTGGGCAAATGTGGGGATATCCATGAGGACACGGGAGAAGTGGAAAACGTGATTCCGGTGGGGCTGATTGTGATTTCGGACTGCATTCGTCCCGAAGCGATGGATACGTTTCGGTATTTCAGGGAGCAGCAGGTGGATATTAAGGTGGTATCCGGCGACAACCCGATGACCGTGTCTCAGATAGCGGTCAAAGCCGGGCTGGAAGGCGGAGAACGGTTTATTGATGCAAATGAGCTGCCTGAGGACTTTCAGGAGCTGTGCCGGGAAGTGGAGAAATATTCCGTATTCGGTCGTGTGAAGCCGGAGCAGAAGCAGAGAATTGTACAGGCGTATCAGGCGAATAAGAAAGTGGTCGGCATGGTAGGGGACGGCGTGAACGACGTGCTGGCGCTAAAAGATTCAGACTGCGGCATTGCTATGGCGGCGGGCAGCGACGCGGCAAAGCAGGTGGCGCACATCGTGCTGCTGGATTCTAATTTTGCGTGCCTGAAAAATATCGTGAGCGAAGGACGAACTATCATAACGAATATTGAACGCGTAAGTTCTCTGTATTTGACAAAAACGATCTATTCGGTATTGCTGTGCGTGATCTTTATTCTTCTGGAACGGCCATATCCGTTTATTCCTATTCAGCTCTCCTGGATAAGCGCTACGGCAATCGGAATTCCCAGTTTTATTCTGGCTCTGGAACATACAGAGTCTGTCAATTCCAGTGGATTTTTGCGGCATGTGCTGCGGATTGCCCTTCCTTCAGCGGTGACGATGGTGATGAGCCTGCTGGTTATTCAGGTTCTGGGGCGGTTCTGGAATATGGAAGAGACCATGACTTACACTTTCAACCTTTTAGTTGGCGGCGCTGTGGCCATGATGGTAGTCGTCAGGGTATGTTATCCGATGAATTGGCTGCGGAGAACTTTAAGCATTGGAGTAATTGTTATATTTTGTGCGGGCATCCTTGCGTTGCCGGAGCTTTTGGGTATCTATCGTATCTTCCGTTGGGAAATGGTGTTGATGATTCCGCTGTTGTGTATGGTGCTTGTATTCTTTAAGATTTTTACGGAATTTGCCGAGGGATGTTTTAAAATAAGACGGTGGATTAAAGATAAATTGAAAAAGAAAGAGCCGGAGGAAAAGTTGGCTGAAATTTAAACGGATATCCATGAGCGGGGGATTACTGATTAGCGGTAGTCCCTTTTGCACGTAAATCATGGTTTGTGGGGAGATGTCCACTTACCCCGGAAGTTTATGGAGACGGAAATTCGTATGCTTAC
>CALCMD010000112.1 GCA_937965795.1 uncultured Lachnospiraceae bacterium
AAATGCCCCGGAACTTATTCTCATACCCGGAAGTACAGGGCTTGACTTTCGTATGGCGGTCAAGGATTTCCTGCACCGTGTCCCATGTGTGTTCATCGACAAGTGCCTCATGGTCACTGGGAATAATGGTTCGCTCACTCATGGGGATATAACCCCTTGTTTCCTGCTTGAAATGCTTCTTATCATATTTCTGCACCCAGAAATAGCCTTTGTAAAGCGGGTTGCGTAAAATCCGGATAACGGTTTCCTGTTTCCAGCTATAGGCATCATCTTCTTTTACCAGAAACTTTCCAAAATATTCCGGTTTATAATATGCCGGCTTTGGGATTTTCTGTTCATAAAGGATTTTCCCGATTTTATTGTTTCCCATTCCCTGAAGTGCAAGCTGGAAAATATAACGGACGGTTGGTGCGGTTTCCTCATCGGCAATCAGGTGGTTTTTGTCCTCCGGGTCTTTCTGATACCCGAATGGTGCGTGTGTTCCCATGAATTTTCCCTGGCTTGCCCGGATGTACTTACCTGACTTCACCTTTTTAGAAACATCCCTTGAATAAAACTCATTAAGAATGTTCTTAAACGGGGTAATATCCATCTCACCGCTGTTTGCGGAATCCACACCGTCATTCACGGCGATATACCGTACCTGATGTTTTGGGAAAAATACCTCGATATAAGCACCGCTCTCCAGATAGTTCCTGCCTAATCTTGAAAGGTCTTTTGTGATCACACAGGTAACTTTTCCTGCTTCGATGTCCGCTATCATCTGTTGAAAGGACGGACGGTTGAAATTCGTACCGGAATAACCATCATCTACATAAAACCGATAATTATAAATTCCCAGTTCTTCTGCTTTTCTTGTAAGAATCGCCTTCTGGCTCTGGATGCTCATGCTCTCGCCCACATTGCCGTCATCCAATGATAATCTTGCATAAAGTGCTGTCCATGTTTCTCTGATTTCTGTTATCTGCATATTGACCTCCTGTGGTTTCTTCAATATCCAGTGACAGAAATACGCTGTCTTTATTATAGCGATTCCTGCCACCTCCTGCAACTGCTGATTTTATTTTTCCGGTGAAATCTGCATCTTTTCTCATCCCACCTTTTTCTGATTTTCCAGTTTCTCCTTTACATTCTGTTTCGCCGCTTCTTCACTAACGGCAGTCAGTACCTTTTCCATGCTCTCCTTGCCGGAATAAACGTGTTCCACCACATAGCGGATGGGTTCTCTCCGGCGGTTCCCTGCTTTTCTCTGCATAAAATCCCTCCATAAATTCCAATGCTGGCAGAGGATTTTCCCTGTCAGCACACCAACTGTCAAACTATTGTTTCTGTTTTTCGTAGTCCTGCAATCTTTACTCATTGCAATCTCCTTTCTGCCTGCCGGGGAACATCCCGGCAGATTTTCCTTAACGATGTATAAATCTAAAGTTCCATTTCCTGATGTTTCTTCTTTTGCTTCTGCCCCCTGTCCATTTTTTCATGCTGTCGGCTCTGGGACTGGTCTTTGTTCTTCTGATCCCGCTCATCCATCTTCCGGTTATGACGAAGCAGCTCCACATAGGCAAGATTGACGGTACTCCTGCCGTAACGTCTGGACTGTTTCTCGTATTCCTGTGTCAGCTCTTTGATCTGTGCTTCCCACTTTTTCGGTGTGAATTTTTCTCCTTCCCGAAGAAGTTCATAGACCGGAATACGGAGTTCTTTCGCCGTTTCCAGTTCTTTCTTATGCTGGCTGTGATAAACTGCCTGTGCGATTCCTTTCTTCTGCAGATATTCATTACGGATGGGAATGTATGGAGCATAGGCGGCATAAGCCTCTGACAGTTCCTTTAACCGCCGGATTTCCCTTCCATCTCTGTTGCAGATTTCCTCTGCTTCTTTCTTGGATGCTTCTTGCTGTACTGCAAAGGTTTCCAGTGCTTCAAAGCTGTCAATGCCTTTTTCTTCCACGAACCTCCGCACGTTTTCAATATCCATCAGTGCTGCACGATTACTTACCTTTTTTAAATTCGGTGCCTGTATCAGCGGCAGATGAAGCCTTCCAAATGCTGCAAGAATACATTCCAGCATTTCCAGAACCTCATTTTTCATCGCTGCAAATACGCTGACTTCCTTTGTACCGGAAGTTTCTTTCTGTATCGAACCAACTGCCGTCTGTTCTGCTTCACCTTCCTGTGCCGCAGGGATGTCTCCTGCCATTTTTCCTGCTTTCTTTTCTGCGGCATTCTTTGCAGCTTCCGCAGCTTTTTCCTGTTCCCATTTCTCCAAATTTTTCACACTGTTCCATGCAATATCATAGAACATCCTTGCCCTTTGCAGCGTCTGGTTATGCTCCATGATTGCCCGGTTCGCATCCCCTTTTTCGGTACAGATGCCTTTCCTCTCCAATGCACTGGCAATCGGGCCTAAGTGTCTGGTCGGCTCCTGCTCCAGTCCCAGCTCTTTAAAAGAACGGTGTTCCCAGTATTCCGGCAGTCCGATCCGGTCATTCACCACATTGATGGTGTCCGTCAAATCCTTTCTCCATTTCCGGGAATTACCTTTTTCATTCCAGTCATTCACATCTACCGCCCTGCTCTTAAATCCCCGTCCGGACTTATTGCGGATTTTATTGCCGTCTTTATCAAGGATATATTCCTTTCTCTGCTTGGCTCCCCACTTCCCGTTTTCTTCCACCGGGCGCAGGGTGAGCATAAGATGGAAATGCAGGTTATGGATGCCATTTTGATTAACAGAATCATGGATTGCCCAGTCCGCACACATCCCTTTGGAAACAAAATTCCGCTGCACATAATCCCGCACCGTTTCTTCTGCCAGCTCATAGCTCCAGTCATTTGGAAGTGCTGCTTTCAGTGTCCGGCAAAGCTGGGCATTTTTCTGTTTCTCATTCAGCTCCACAGAGTTCCACAGCACTGCCCTGTCCAGCCATTCCTCCGGTGCATATTCCGGGAGATTGATTTCACAATGCACCAAATCTTCATGGTATTTCGGGCGATACGTTTTCCCGTCATACTCGCTGACAAGAACACTCCTGCTGATGTAAGAAGCTGCATCTACCGCCGACTGCCCTTTGCTCCGCTTTACAATGCCGAACCTTGTGCTGGCATATTTCGTGCGCATACTCACAAAGTTCCTCCCTTACCGTAAAATAGAGGGCAGCAAGAAAAGCCTTTGCAGATGGACGAAAGCCGGGTGTTTTTTCCGGGTTACGGGCAGATGCAAAGGATACAAAGGGGTAGGAAGCGCAGCGGACGGAGGGGAAAGGTTATTTCCCCTCTTGACTGGTGCAAGGCAGGCAACGCCCACCGCAGGTGCCCTCGGAGAGCGCACAAGACCATACGGAGTGTGGTCTATCTGTGCGCACCCCATAACTGGGGTGAACCCATACTCCCGGAGATACTGCTTACACTCCCTGCGAAAAACTGCCACCCGCAAAATCTTTTGAATTGGCGTATCCGCCGCTGTTTTCTTTTGTCTTCGTTTCATCGGCGTGACCGCCGTTTCTGTCTTTTTCATCTTCCATCTCATCCGCATTTTTCTCCATCCTTTTTACGTTTTCCACCGCCTGCCTGCACTCTGCCGAAGCAAGAGCCGCTGACAAGATCACATTCAGTTCTTTTTCTTCATACTGATAACATTCCGGGAAATACTTTGCAACAATGCCGCCCATCAGATATTTATGATGGTTCTGTGCTTTCCTGCGTTTCTCATTCTCCTTTTTGCGCTCTGCCTCATATCTTGCCTTTGCCTGTTCCAGATTTTTCAGTGCCTTATCCATTGCAGCACTGGTTTCATTCCTGTTTTTTATCATGTGTTTATACTCCTTTTCTCATTTTTCTGTTTGATTTTTTATTTTATGGCATAAAAAAACAGCCTGAACCTTTTCCATGTCCATAGCCGCTCTCCTGCCATTTGGTTTTCTATTTTTCTTAATTTCCGTATTTTCACGGACAGCTTTCTTCCTGACACAGAGCTGTCACCTCTGTGGTGCGGTTCTTTCACAAATTCCCCGCATTTTTATGGCGGTTCATTTTCTGCATCCTCTGCCTTGCCCATTGGCTGTGTTCCTCATTCTGCTTTCTCGGTTTCCGAAGATTGATGAGGTGTTTTTCACAGGAATAGGTTTTACTCACTTCGGTCTGCTCTACCACCTGGTAATGCTCCGGATAAGCTGCAGCCAGTGCATCCAGTTTTCGCATCATCTGCGGGCTGGCTGTATAAATACTGGCTTCCTGTTCATCGTTATTAAAATTGATAATCGTTTCCTGCTCATACTTTGTCAGTTTCATCTGCTTTTTTCTCCTTTCCGGCTCCCGCCTGTTTTGCTTTATTTGTATGCTGTTCCATCCACAAAGCCAGCTTCTGCTTTGTGACAAGTTTCCGCCCTCCCACCTGCAAGGTTGGAAAATCCGGACGGTTTAATAGCTGATACGCTCCTGCCTTTGAAATAGAAAGGGCCGATGCCAGCAGTTTTGCATCCAGCACGTCCGGCAGCGTTTCAAATAATTCTTTCCCCACAAAAATCACCCCCTGTCCGAAAATGGGTAAAAGAAAGCAGCTATCGTAAGGATAGCCGCCGATGGGATGGATGGATTAGAATGTTTCCAGATATTTCTGATATTCTTCTGAGATAAAATCCTCATAACAGTCTGCAATATGACGGATTCTTTTCAGCACCGCACTGTGTGTCTGATAGCCTACAGCTTCCGCAATCTCCTGTGCCGTATGCCCCTCCATTTTCATTTCCAAAATCTTCTTATCACGCCCGGAAAACCTTGCGGCAAACTCCGCAATCTGAAGTTCTGACAGCACCGAGTTTTCAAACGCACTCCTCGTATCCGGAATATCAAAGTCTGTG
>CALCMD010000113.1 GCA_937965795.1 uncultured Lachnospiraceae bacterium
GATGCTTTGAAAAGACTGCAGGGAAAATAAAATAAAAACTTAACTATTTAATGAATATTTTGGTAAAAAAACTATAAAATTTTTATTAAAACGATAAAATATGGTTGTATTCTTGTGGTTTTTGTCCTATTATATGTTAGCCGATTAATTAATGTGAGGTGAGAAGATGAGAGGACGTGATTTTTGTGAGAATTTTGACAGCGGGAGCCTTCAGATGCTGCTTTTAAAAGCTTCTCATATGTTTTTTGCGCTGAATTATGAGCAGCTTACGGCAAAAGGGCTGCATCCGGGGCAGATACCGATGCTTCGGCTTCTGGCAGAAGAGGGAGGGCTGAGCCAGCGTGAGATTGCCGCACGTCTGCATGTGAAGCCGCCCAGTGTAGCGGTATCCATTCGGAGAATGGAGCGTGCGGGGCTTTTGGTACGTACGGCGGATGAAAAAGACCAGAGAATTACCAGGATTTCTCTAAGTCCTGCGGGACTGGAAGCAGTGGAGCATATTCAGAAGGGGTTTGAGGAAAACGAGAAGCTGCTGTTTCAGGGATTTACGGAAACGGAGGAGTGCCTGCTCAGACGCTTTCTGATACAGATTATAAAGAATATGGAGGGAAAATAGATGCTGAAAATGTTTCGTTATGTGAAAGATAAGTGGTACTATGTGGTACTGATTATCGCCTTACTGTTCTTACAGGCCAACTGCGATCTGGCGCTGCCTGACTATACATCGAAAATCGTGAATGTAGGAATTCAGCAAAAAGGAATCGAGGACGGGGTTCCGGACCAGATCAGAGAGGATTCTATGAGGAAGCTGTTTCTTTTTATGGACAGTGAGACACAGGCATATGTGGAGGACAGTTACAGGTTAGAGGATGGGATTTATCATTTAAAAAAGATTTCCTCAGAACAGAGGGAAGCGCTGAACGAGAAATTAGGCGTCCCGATGCTTATGGTATCCGGCCTGTCCGGAGACGGGGCGCAGGCTCTGTCCGTGAAAACGGAAATGGGACTGCCAGAGGATGTGGATCTGTTTCAGATTCTGGCGCAGATGCCAGCGGAGGAAAGAGGGCAGATGCTTGCGGCGCAGTCTGAAAAATTGGAGCAGATGCCGGAGTCCATTGTCACGCAGACGGCCATTACTTATTTGCAGGATGAATATACGCAGATGGGAAGAGACCTGGACCGTATGCAGACGGACTATCTGGTGAAGGCGGGACTGAAAATGCTTGGAATCGCATTCCTGATCATGGCAGCCGCTATTACAGTAACCTTTTTGTCCAGCCGTGTGGCTGCTTATCTGGGCTGCAATCTGAGAAACCGGGTCTATCGGAAGGTGATCAGCTTTTCGGGAGCAGAGCTGAATCAGTTTTCCACCGCATCCCTGATTACCAGAAGCACGAATGATATTCAGCAGATTCAGATGGTGGCGACGATGATTTTTCGTATCGTGCTCTATGCGCCGATTCTCGGCGTCGGCGGTGTGATAAAGGTCTTTCAGACCGACGCTTCCATGACATGGATTCTGGCGCTGGCGGTCGTTCTGATTTTTCTTTTGGTGATGGTTTTATTTCGAGTCGCCATGCCGAAGTTTACTTTATTGCAGACGCTGGTCGATAAGCTGAACCTGGTAACGCGAGAAACGTTGACAGGTATTATGGTCATCCGGGCTTTCAGTACGGAAAAGCACGAAGAAGAGCGTTTTGAAAAGGCAAACCAGAATCTGACAAAAACAAACCTGTTTGTCAACCGGGTCATGACCTTTATGATGCCCGCCATGATGCTGATTATGAATGGGATAACGGTACTGGTAGTGTACAATGGTTCCTATGCGGTGGATGCCGGCACCATGCAGGTGGGAAATATGATGGCGTTTATTCAGTATGCGATGCAGATCATCATGTCCTTCCTGATGATTACGATGATGTCGATTATGCTTCCGAGAGCGAACGTATCGGCAAAGCGTATCAATGAGGTTCTGAATACGGAAGTTTCCATTCAAGACCCGGAAACCGTAAGGTGTGCGGAAGAAGAAATCAAGGGACTGGTAGAATTTGATCACGTAAGTTTCGCCTATCCGGGAGCAGAGGAAAAGGTTTTAAACGATATTTCTTTTACGGCGCGCAAAGGTGAGACAGTAGCGTTTATTGGAAGTACCGGAAGTGGAAAGAGTACGCTGGTAAACATGATTCCAAGATTTTTCGATGTGACGGAGGGCAGAATTCTGGTGGATGGCGTGGATGTGCGCGACATGAGTTTAAAGGCGCTGAGAGCAAAGCTTGGCTATGTGCCGCAGAAAGGCGTGCTGTTCTCAGGAACGATAGATTCCAACATCCGTTACGGAAAAGAGGACGCCACAGAGGAAGAGGTGCGGCGCGCGGCAGAGATCGCACAGGCGTGGGATTTTATCAGCGAGAAAGCGGATGGCGTGCGGTCACCGATCTCGCAGGGCGGAACGAACGTTTCCGGCGGGCAGAAGCAAAGGCTTTCCATCGCCAGGGCGATTGCGAAGGAGCCGGAGATTTACATTTTTGACGACAGCTTTTCCGCACTGGATTATAAAACGGACGTGGTGCTGCGGCGAGCTCTGAAGCAGGAAACGAAAGATGCGACCACCTTGATCGTGGCTCAGCGTATCAGCACCATTCTCCACGCAGACAAGATCATTGTGCTGGATAACGGATGCGTGGAAGGACAGGGAACTCATAAAGAATTGATGCAGAACTGTGAGGTTTACAGGCAGATCGCAATGTCTCAGTTGTCAGAGGAGGAATTAGCCAATGAGTAGAGAAGGAAGCAAAAGACCCGCAGGCCCTATGGGACATGGAGGAGGGCGGATGCCCGGAGAGAAAGCGAAAGATTTTAAAGGAACGATGGGAAAACTGATGCGGTATCTTGGACGGTATAAAATCCGGATTCTTGGCGTTATGGCCTTTGCCGTGGGAGGCACGGTATTTAACATTATCGGACCAAAGATACTGGGAAAAGCCACCACTGAGCTGTTTAATGGTCTGGTGGCGAAAATCGGCGGTACAGGAGGGATTGATTTTGGAAGAATCGGAGAGATCCTGCTGTTTACGCTGGGGCTGTATGCCGTGAGCGCCGCATGCAGCTTTATACAGGGATTTATCATGACCGGAATCTCCAATGATGTGACCTACAGCCTCCGGCGGGATATATCGAAAAAAATTAACCGGATTCCGTTAAATTACTATGAGAGACGAACGCATGGAGAAGTGCTTTCGCGTGTGACGAATGATATTGACACGCTTCAGCAGAGCCTGAATCAGAGCCTGACACAGCTTATCACTTCTGTGACGACTCTGATTGGCGTGTTAGTGATGATGCTTTCCATTAATGTGTGGATGACGCTTGCCGCTCTTTTGATTCTTCCGGTTTCTATGGGAATCATCGGAACCGTGATGAAGCATTCCCAGAAATTTTTCATGGATCAGCAGAGGTATCTGGGAGAAGTCAACGGACAGGTCGAGGAGATTTACAGTGGACATAATGTCGTGAAGGTATTTAATAAAGAAGAGGACGTGGTTCGCGTCTTTGAAGAAACGAATCATAAACTGTATGAGTCCGGGTGGAAATCACAGTTCTTCTCAGGAATTATGATGCCGGTGATGCAGTTTGTCGGGAATATCGGTTATGTGATGGTAGCGATTCTGGGCGGCTTTATGGCGATCCGGGGAGCGATCGAGGTCGGTGATATCCAGTCCTTTTTCCAGTATATCCGAAACTTCACACAGCCGATTCAGCAGATTGCGCAGGTGACGAATATGCTCCAGTCTACGGCGGCGGCTTCCGAGCGTGTGTTTGAGTTTCTGGAAGAAGAGGAGGAGGACCAGAAGGCAGAGCATCCGGTGGATAACCGCACGGTAGAGGGAAATGTGACCTTTGACCACGCCGTATTTGGCTACGATCCGGATAAAGTTATCATTCATGATTTTTCAGCCGAAGTGAAGCAGGGACAGACTGTGGCAATCGTAGGGCCTACCGGAGCCGGAAAAACGACAATGGTGAAGCTTTTAATGCGTTTCTATGACGTGAATTCCGGTTCTATCCGGATCGACGGACACGATGTCAGGGAGTTTAACCGGAGCGAGCTGCGGGAAATGTTCGGGATGGTGCTTCAGGATACCTGGCTGTTTCACGGAACGATTATGGAAAATATACGTTACGGTCGTCTGGACGCCACGGATGAGGAGGTCATAGCGGCGGCGAAAGCGGCACATGCCCATAGATTTATCATGGCGCAGCCGGGCGGCTATCAGATGGTATTAAACGAAGAGACCAACAATATTTCACAGGGGCAGAAGCAGCTTCTGACGATTGCCAGGGCGATTCTGGCGGATAATAAGATTCTGATTCTGGATGAGGCTACCTCTTCTGTGGATACCAGAACCGAGATACAGATTCAGAAGGCCATGAATAACCTGATGAAAGGAAGAACCAGCTTTGTAATCGCACACAGGCTGTCTACGATCAAGGATTCTGATTTGATTCTTGTCATGAAGGACGGGGACATTATCGAGCAGGGGACCCATGAAGAACTGCTGGCGAAGAAAGGGTTTTATGAGAGTCTTTATAATAGTCAGTTTGAAAAGGCGGAAGTGGTATAAATATCTGGAAACTGTTCCTTCTTCATGAAAAGATTGAAAAAATCAGGGCTTGGCTGTATAATAGACTATAAGATATTTGAAATGAGCAAATATTAAGATGGGAAGGTGAGGATATGGGCAAATTGGAAACCTTAAAAAAGATGCTGGAGGAAAGCCATTATACGGTTGCACTCTGTGGCTCAGGTATGATGGAGGAAGGGGGATTCGTCGGTATCAAGATACAGGAAAGGGCTTATGAGATTGAGAAACGTTATGGAGCGTCTCCGGAAGAACTTTTCAGTTCCAGATATTACAATACGAGGCCGGAAAAATTTTTTCAATTTTATAAAAGAGAAATTGTAGGAGAACCGCCGGAGGTGACGGAATCTTTCAAAACCATGGCGGCTATGGAAAGAGCGGGAAAACTGCAATGTATTATTACGGCTAATATTTATGAGAGAGGACAGAAGGCAGGATGCAAGAATGTGATTAACCTCCACGGCAGTATTTATCAGAACAAATGCCAAAGATGCGGCAGAGAGTATTCTTTGGAGTATATGAAAAATGCGCCGGGGGTACCTATCTGTGAGACGTGCAGTTCTGTGGTACGTCCAGGGGTTTCTCTGTTTGGGGAAATGTCAGATGCCAGGCTGGTGACAAAAACTACGGAAGAGGTGGAACGGGCTGAAGTTTTGCTGATTCTTGGAACTACCCTTCAATCAGAGGTTTTTGCTAATTATATCCGGTGTTTTCATGGGAAAAATATGGTGGTGATTCACAAAGAACCACACTTTTTGGATTACAAGGCAGATTTGGTGATTATTGATGAGCCAAAGAATGTGTTTCCGAAACTTGGGTACGAATAAAGAAAAGGGGCGTCTTCCCGGAGGAGGGCGCCCCACTTTTTACCGTGTACGATACGTCTGCCGCGAGGAAATATCATCAATGATGCGAAGCTCTTCCTCTGTGAAGGAGGTGTTTTCCAGCGCTTTGATGTTGTCGAGAATCTGGGAGGGCCTGGAAGCGCCGATGAGGACGCTTGTTACGATACCGTCACGCAGCACCCAGCTTAAAGCCATTTCTGCAAGGGTCTGTCCACGTTCCCCTGCAAGATCATTTAACTGTCGGATCAGTTCGATGCGTTCGGGCGTCAGAGCCGATTCTTTCAGGTAGCGGTCGTCCGTTTTGGCACGGCTGTCCTGTGGAATGCCGTGAAGGTAGCGGTCCGTCAGCATTCCCTGTGCCAGAGGGCTGAAGGCGATGATGCCCTTGTTTAGTCTGGCGGAGGTTTCCTTCAGGCCGTTGTTTTCAATGGTACGGTCGAAGATAGAGTAACGGTTCTGGTTAATGACAAACGGACAGTGGAGGTCAGAAAGGATCTTTGCTGCCTTTTCCAGTGTTTCTCCATTGTAGTTCGACAGGCCGACGTACAGAGCCTTCCCACTGGCGACGGCCTGTGCGAGAGCGCCCATTGTCTCCTCCAGAGGGGTTTCGGGGTCCATGCGGTGATGATAAAAGATGTCCACGTAGTCCAGCCCCAGACGCATCAGGCTCTGGTCAAGGCTGGAAAGAAGATATTTCCGGCTTCCCCAGTCGCCGTAAGGGCCGTCCCACATCAAATAGCCGGCTTTGGTACTGATTAGCAGTTCATCACGGTACGCCTGAAAGTTTTCCTTTAGAATAAGCCCCAGATTTTTTTCCGCGCTTCCGGGTTTCGGGCCGTAATTGTTCGCAAGGTCGAAGTGTGTAATTCCATGATCAAAAGCGGTAAAGCAGAGCTGCTTCATATTTTCAAGGGGAGAGGTATCACCGAAATTATGCCAGAGTCCCAGAGAAACGGCGGGGAGCTTTAAGCCGCTGTTCCCGGAACGGCGGTAGGTCATGGATTCGTAACGTGAAGATGATGCCTGATACATATGCGTACCTCCTATTTCTCAAAGTATTAAGCTTATCATAACACTTTGCAGGATATTTGCAAACCCCGGACGAAGAAATATGCGGATGGATGCCGTAGAAACAAACGGCTGCGAAGATGCAGGCAGGAAAAATGTGGGCAGGAAAATGGAAAACAGATTGAAAATTGTGGAAAGAGTTGTTATGATAGGGGATAAGTGTGAATAAATGATAGAAAGAGGAAAAAGACATGAAAAAGATTCTGGATTTGATTACCGGGGAAATGGTACAGGCATTTACGGAAGCGGGATATGATGCTTCCTATGCGAAGGTGTCTCTGTCAAACCGCCCGGACTTATGTGAATATCAGTGTAACGGGGCGATGGCTGCGGCGAAAACCTATAAAAAGGCGCCGATTATGATAGCGAATGCTGTCGTGGAAAAGCTGGAAGGAAGTAAGGTATTTTCCGACGTGTCAGCAGTGAATCCCGGATTTATTAACCTGAAACTGGATAACGCTTTTCTGGCGGACTATTTACAGAAGATGCAGGCGGATGAGAATCTGTCGATAGAAAAGGCAGCGAAGACCAAAAAGATCATGATTGATTACGGCGGACCGAATGTGGCGAAGCCGCTCCATGTGGGACATCTGCGTTCCGCTATCATCGGAGAGAGCATCAAGCGTATGGGACGCCTGATGGGACATGAGGTGATCGGGGATGTACATCTGGGTGACTGGGGACTCCAGATGGGACTTATTATCACAGAGTTGAAAACACGTAAGCCGGAGCTGGTATACTTTGAGGAAGCCTATGAGGGAGAATATCCGGACGAGGCTCCATTTACCATCAGCGAGCTGGAGGAAATCTACCCGACCGCCAGCGCAAAGTCAAAAGAGGATGCGGCCTATAAAGAGGAAGCGATGCAGGCGACGTATCTGCTCCAGCATGGGCATAAGGGGTATCAGGCAATTCTGAAACACATTCTAAACGTTTCTGTCACGGATTTGAAGAAGAATTATGAGAGACTGAACGTTTCCTTTGATTTATGGAAAGGGGAGTCGGATGCACAGCCATATATCCCGGAAATGGCGGAATATATGAAAAAAGAGGGTTATTCCCGTCTGGATGACGGCGCATGGGTCGTAGACGTCAAAGAAGAAAGCGATACCAAAGAGGTTCCGCCCTGCATGATCCTGAAATCAGACGGCGCGTCTCTTTACACGACGACGGACCTGGCGACGATTATCGACCGCATGGAGCATTACAAACCGGACGAAATGATCTATGTGGTGGACAAGCGGCAGGAAATGCACTTTATCCAGGTGTTCCGCTGTGCGAGAAAGACAAAGCTGGTGGAGGAGGATACCAGCCTGAAATTCCTGGGATTTGGCACGATGAACGGAAAGGACGGAAAGCCGTTTAAGACACGGGACGGCGGCGTAATGCGTCTGGAAACCCTGATTAAAGATATTAACGAAGAGATGTTTAAGAAAATCACGGACAATCATGAAATTGATCCGGACGAAGCAAGAGAGACAGCAAAGATTGTAGGTCTGGCTGCGATCAAATATGGGGATCTGTCCAATCAGGCGTCCAAAGATTATGTGTTTGATGTAGACCGTTTTACTTCCTTTGAGGGAAATACAGGGCCGTATATCCTGTATACGATCGTCCGTATTAAGTCTATTTTGAATAAATATCAGGCAGGCGGCGGGAAGCTGGAAGGTTATGCCATCGGAAAACCGGCGAGCGAAAGTGAAAAAGCTCTGATGCTGGTTCTGTCCAGATTTAACAGTGTGATGGAAAATGCGTTTGAAGAGATTGCGCCGCATAAGATCTGTTCTTATATCTATGATCTGGCGAACGAGTTTAACCGTTTCTATCATGAGACAAAAATTCTGTCTGAGGAGAATGAGCAGCAGAAAGCGGGATGGATTCAGCTTCTGAAACTGACAAAAGATGTTCTGGAGCGCTGCATCGATACCCTGGGCTTTTCCGCCCCAGAGAGGATGTAGCTACTGTCTAGCTGTGCACAAACAGAAAAAGACAATCCGAGCAAGTTTACTTGCGGAGGATTGTCTTTTTCTGTTTGTATAGAGCGCTCA